>HF972661.1:30341-55967 GCA_000432995.1 Clostridium sp. CAG:1013 | reverse complement strand
GAAGTAGCGCACCGGCAGCTCCGTCAGCCGGTCGAATACCTGCTGGCGCATCTGGAACACAATCTTCTGGCTCAGCTGGATCATGAGGATGGACAGCACGTAGGACAGCAGGGAGGACACGGCGTAGAAAACGATCATCAAGCCGCAGTAGAAAAACACCGCAGGGAAGTCCGCCATTCCCGGCTCCATGCCGATGGCGTCGATGGCCTTGCCGGAGAGCATGGGGCCCAGCAGCGCCAAAAAGTTACTGGAGACGGTGAGAAGCAGGGCGGCCAATGCCATCCACTTGTGGGCGTAGATGTAAGGCCACAGGCGCAGAAGCACCTTTTTGCGATCCTTGGGCTTTTCAATGGGCCCTCTGGGACCTCTGGGCATTTAGACCACCTCCTTCTGGGCGTCGGATTCATATCCCATCTGTGATTTCGCAATTTCCTGGTATACTTGGCAGGTTTTCAGCAGGTGCTCGTGGTCTCCGTAGCCCAGTTCTTTGCCCTCTTCCAGTACCAAGATGTGGTCCGCGTGGAGGATGGAACTGACCCGCTGGGCGATGATGATGGTAGTGATGCCCTGGTATTCCTCCCGCAGGGCCTTCCGCAGGGCAGCGTCGGTGCGGTAGTCCAGAGCGGAGGAGGAGTCGTCCAAGATGAGGATCTCCGGGGTGCCTGCCAGAGCTCTGGCCACCAGCACCCGCTGCTTTTGGCCGCCGCTGAGATTGGTGCCCTTGGCGGTAAGCATGTGCTGCAAGCCGTCGGGCAGGGCGGAGATGAAGTCCATAGCCTGAGCGCACCGAGCAGCCTTTTCAATGTCCTCGGGGGGCAGATGCCGGCCAAAGTCAATGTTCTCGTAGATGGTGTCCGCGAACAGCACGTCGTTCTGGAACACCACACCAAACTTCTCGTGAAGCTCGTCTAGGGGGATGGAGTTCAACTTCCGGCCGCCGATCTGGATCAGGCCGGAGTCGGCGTCGTACAGCCGCATAAGCAGGGCCATCAGGGTGGACTTGCCGCAGCCCGTGGCCCCGATGATGCCCAGGGTCTCTCCCGGTTTCAGGCGGAAACTGATGTCCTCTACGCTGGGTTCGGTCTTGCTGTAAGAGAAGGACACGTGGTCGAACACCACGTGGTAGGGGGAATCTTCCGGTTCCATGGGCGTGACGTGGAGATCCTCGGGGGTCTCCAGCACCTCCTGGATACGGGCTCCGGAGGCGATGCCTTTGGAGCACATGACGAAGATTCGGGTGATGGCCATCATGGCGTTCAAAATGATGGTGAAGTAGCTCAAAAACGCGATGATCTTGCCAGCCTGGGACAACCCGGCGTTTACTCGGAAAGCGCCCACCACGATCACCAGGGTGAGGCCCACGTTCAGCAGCAGATTCATCATGGGGTTGGTCAGGGCCATGGTGATGCCCGCCTTTTTCTCCCGGCGGACCAATTCTCCGTTGACCCGGGCGAAATGCTCTTTCTCGTAGTCGGTCTTGGACAGCGCCTTGATGACCCGGATGCCGGAGGCGGTCTCACGGACTGTGCGCACCATGGAGTCCACCCCTTGCTGTAAAGACACGTACAGGGGGATGCCCCGCTTGGACACGCAGTACACCAGCACCGCCAGGAAGGGAAGAGTGCACACCAGCACCAGGGTGAGTACCGGGTCCAGAGTGAGGGTGATGAGAATGCCTCCCAAAAGCAGAATGGGAGCCCGTACGCCCATGCGCTGCATCATGCCGATCATCTGGTGGACGTTGTAGGTGTCGCTGGTCAGACGGGACTCCAACGAGGGGATGGAGTAGTCGTCGATCTGAGAGCAGGACAGGTAGGAGATCTTCTCAAACAGGTCGTGGCGCAGAGCTTGGGTGGTGTGCTGAGCTACCCAGGCGGCCATCCGGTTGGCCACAATGTTGGTCACTAAAGCCATCACCGCGGCCAGGATCATCATGCCGCCCCAAAAGAGGATCAGACCCATGTCCCGGAGGGGAACGATATCATCCACCAGGTGGGAGAGGATCCAGGGCAGGAACAGCTCCATCACTGCGCCGACAAATTTGATAAAGATCCCCAGGCTCATTCGGGGGATAAAAGGTTTGATATAGTGGAGGATCACTTTCATAGCGGACTTCCTTTCCAACAACTTCTCCCCGGCATCCCCGGCCGGTTTTTCTCTTCACTCAGTCAAGTTTAAGCATACCACAACATAGTTGAACCTGCAACTATAACCAGCGTTTTTTCCCAAAGAAAAAGCGCCCGGGAAACCCCGAACGCTTTCTTTAAAGTCACGCTTGGAAAGACGCCTGATACAGCCGGGCGTAAACCCCGCCTTGTGCCATCAGGCTCTGATGGGTGCCCTCCTCGCAGATGCCCCGCTCGTCCAGCACCAGGATCCGCTTGGCTCCTTGGATGGTGGACAGCCGGTGGGCGATCACCAGGGTGGTGCGGTGGCGGGCAAGCTCTTCCAGAGAGTGTTGGACGATCCGTTCACTCTGGGTGTCCAGGGCGCTGGTGGCCTCGTCCAAGATCAGGATGGGCGGGTCCTTCAGGAACACCCGAGCAATGGACAGCCGCTGACGCTGGCCGCCGGAGAGTTTCACTCCTCGAGGACCGATGTCTGTGTCATAGCCCTTGGGCAGAGAGAGGATGAATTCCTCCGCTCCCGCTTTTTGGGCGGCCCGGCGGATTTCCTCCATGGTGGCCCCGGGCTTGCCGTAGCTGATGTTCTCCGCCACGGATCCAGTGAACAGATCCACCTCTTGGCGGACGATGCCCACGTTGTCCCGGAGGGAGCGGAGAGTGGCCTGCTTCACCGGTACCCCGTCCACGGAGATCTCTCCTGCCTCTGCGTCATAGAACCGGGGGATCAGGGAGCAAAGGGTGGTTTTTCCCACGCCGGAAGCTCCAACCAGGGCCACATACTCCCCGGCCTGAACGGTGAGGTTCAGGTCACGGAACACAGCGTTTCCCTCTCCGTAGCGGAAGTCCACATGGGAGAACTGGATGTCTCCCCGGACCCGGGGCAGTTCTACCGCGCCGGGAACGTCCTGGATTTCCGGCTGGGTGTCCAGAATCTCCAAAAACCGCCGGAAGCCGGTACGGCCTTCCTGGATCAGCCGGGAAGTGTTCACCAGGCTTTGGATGGGTTGGGTGAAGTAGCTGACGTACAGCAGAAATACCACCAGATCCGACAAGGCCAGACTGCCCTGGAGGATAGCCAATCCTCCGAACACCACCACGGCAATGGGGATCAGGCTGGCAAAGGCATCCATGCCTCCGTAGCAGAGTGCTTCTCCCTTGTAGCCGGCCTTCCGGCTTTTCAGAAATTTCTCGTTGCGGCGGTTGAATTTCTCCGTTTCCAGGTCCTCGTTGCCGAAGGACTGGACCATGCGGATGGCGGAGAGAGAGTCCTCCGCCTGGGCGTTGATCTCACCCATGTCCTCTCTTCCCTGACGGAGAGCGGCAGCCATCTTCTTATTAAAGAATAGGATGTACACCACCATAAAGGGGAGAAAGGCCAGGATGACCAAGGTCATCTGCCAGTGGATGTTCCAGAGGATCAGCAGGGCTCCTACAAATTTTACCGTATTTACCAGCAGGTCCTCAGGCACATGGTGGAAAAATTCCGCCAGAGACAGGGAGTCGTTGGAAATGCGGGACATAAGATCCCCCACCGGATGCTGGTCGTAGTAGGAAAAGGACAGCTTCTGGCAGTGGGCAAACAGCTGGGCTCGCATATCCCGTTCCATGCGGGCGCCCATGGCGTGGCCTTGGTAGTCCATAAAGTAGCTGCACCATGCCCGGATCAGTACCAGGGCCAGCAGAACTGCCCCCACTTGCAGGATCTTTCCCGGGGCGGGAGAGCCAGTGAGCACTTTGTCGGTGATGTACCCCGCCCCCAGGGGCAGGATCAGTCCAATGGCCGCCGCCATTAGGGAGCAGGCCAGATCCGCGGCGAACAGGCCCTTATAGGGCTTGTAAAACGAGACGAGCTTTAAAAGTTTGGTTTTCAAAAGAGTTCCTCCTCGTAAGTCCGGGGAGGGCGGCCCTTAGCGGGCAAGATCCCTCCCGGTATGGAAATGGGTCAGGGCAACAGTTCTTTTTTTCATAGAAAAACATCCTTTCTGTTATGGGCCCTCGGGGCCGGTATTGTGTTCACTGTAACACATTCCCAAAAGAAAGGCAAGAGTGTCCAGGGCATAAGAAAAGCCGGAAAGCCATAGCCTCCCGGCTGTCTTTTAAAGGAATAGACAAAGGGCGTAGCAAACCGTCAGCAAAATGGGGCTTAAAACCCAGCTGATGGGCAAAAGGGACAGGTAAAAGTCTGTGGGTTCCGGATTTTCCACAGAGAGGAAATGTTCCAGGTAAAAAACGGTCCGAGGAAAGGCAATATTCAGGCCCAGCACCACTCCCACCACAGTGAGCAGGAGGAAGATCCCCCAGGGCACCTCCCGGTGGGCAGGTACTTTATCCCCGGCAGCCAGCCGAACCAGATCCCCAAGGGGCGGATCGAAGTTTTCCCAGCTGTCGGCGCTGGTGGTAATGGTGATGGGAAACCCGATTTCCAGAGCGTTGCCTTCGTCATCCCAGAAGAACCCCATCCAGCTGTCCTGATAGTAGGCGTCCAGGAGGACTTCCCCCGTCCCGTCGGTGACAGTCACCGGTCGGACCATGAATTCTTCCTTCTCCACGGGTTCGCCGAAGCTGTCCGTGGTGGTGCAGAGCAGGGTGGTTTCTTCTCCCAGGGTCACCTGGTAGGTGTCTGTAAACCGGGGAGAGAAATCAAAGGCAAAGGTGGTGGTCTCGCCCTGAGGCGTCATGGTGATGGTGCCGTTCTGGTGGTACAGCCACCCGGAGAACACCGTGGACGACTCCTTCTGCTTGGTGGTGAAGGTTTCTCCATTGATGCTGCATTCCATCCGGAAGCTCATTACCAGGTACAGGACAAAGAAAAACACGAACACGGCGCCTGTGGCGATGAGACAGCCGATTTGCATCTTGGTGCGTTTTTCCTCCATAAGTCTCCTCCTTTACCCAATACCTTCCAGGACCCGGCGTTCCAGGTCCAGCAGGAATCGTTTGTTTTCCAAGCCTCCTCCGTAGCCGGTGAGGCTGCCTGAGGCCCCTACCACTCGGTGGCAGGGCACAATGATGGAAATAGGGTTGTGGTGGTTGGCTCCTCCCACTGCCCGGCAGGACTTGGGGGCGCCGATGGCTTCTGCCAGTTCTCCGTAGGAGCGGGTCTCCCCATAGGGAATGGTCTGCAAGGCGTCCCATACCCGCCTCTGAAAGGGTGTGCCTTTGAGGAGCAGGGGCAGGGTGAATTCCCGCCGGTTTCCTGCGAAGTATTCCGAAAGCTGTCGGGTGGTTTCTTCCAGCAGAGGAGTGGGGCCCTCCTGCCCCTGGCAGGGAAGACGGCCAAAGTACAGCCCCGTGAGACAGTCCCCTTCCTGGGTGAGGGTCAACTCCCCCACCGGGGAGGGAAGGTACAGAAATTCCATGGTAGCCCGCCTCCTTTTGCCCTCAGTATACACTACGGTCAAGGGTCTGGCAAGCCCTGTTGCACCGGAAAAGAAAACGTCCTATAATGGGGAAAAACGCCCCAGGAGGAAGCCTATGTTTTACGCTGATCTGCACATCCATTCTCGGTACTCCCGGGCCACCAGCCGGGATTGCGACCTGCCCCATCTGGACTTGTGGGCCAGAAAGAAAGGGATCGCCCTGGTGGGGACGGGAGACTTCACCCACCCTGTCTGGCGTCAGGAGCTGCGTGAACAGCTGATCCCGGCGGAGGAGGGCCTGTACCGTCTGCGGCCGGAGCTGCGCCTGCCCTGCTCTCTGGGGAAAGAGTCGGAGGAGCCACGGTTTCTGGTCACGGGGGAGATCAGCTCCATCTACAAGCAGGGAGGGAAAACCAGGAAGGTCCACAACCTGGTGCTGCTCCCCAGCCTGGAAGCGGCGGACAAACTGGCGGCCAGGCTGGAGTTGGTAGGGAACCTCCACTCTGACGGCAGGCCTATCCTGGGACTTTCCAGTTACGATCTTTTGAAGCTGACTTTGGACACCTGCCCTCAGGCCATGGTGATTCCCGCCCACATCTGGACGCCTCATTTTTCCATGCTGGGAGCTTTTTCCGGGTTCGACTCCCTGGAGGAATGCTTTGGGGACCTGGCGTTCTATATTCACGCGGTGGAGACGGGGCTTTCCTCCGACCCGCCCATGAACCGTCGGGTGCCTATGCTGGACGGTTTGCAGCTGGTGTCCCACTCTGACGCCCACTCTCCCCAAAAGCTGGGGCGGGAGGCAAACGTGCTGGAAACAGAGCTTTCCTATTCGGCGGTGAAAGCTGCTTTGGAGACTGGAGAGGGCCTTTGGGGCACGGTGGAATTTTTCCCGGAGGAAGGGAAATACCACCTGGACGGCCATCGGAACTGCGGGGTCTGTCTGACGCCCCGGGAGACGGAAGAATTCCACGGGATTTGCCCGGTTTGTGGAAAAAAGATCACCATCGGTGTGGCCCACCGTGTGGAGGACCTGGCCCGCCGCCCGGAGGGAGAATCGTTCCTGGGAGAAAAGCCCTTTGTGCGGCTGGCGCCTTTGGCACAGGTGATCGCCGGATGCCTGGGGAAAGGGGAGCAGACCAAGACGGTCCAGGGGCTGTATGAAAAGCTGCTCTCCCAACTGGGACCGGAGCTGTTCCTGCTGCGGGAAGGGCCTTTGGGAGACGTGGAGGCTTTGGCAGGGGAGCGGGTGAGAAGAGGTCTTGAGCGCCTGCGGGCGGGAGAGCTTTCCTGGGAGCCGGGGTACGACGGGGTGTACGGCAAGGCCCTGTTTCCATGAAAAAAAGCCCCGGTGGTTTCCCGGGGCAAACTGAAAGGGCTGCCAAAGGGCAGCCCTTTCGAGGAGGAAGAATGAAGTTTATCAAAAGTCCGCTCCCGGTATCCACCGGGAAGAGCTTGTTTTCTGTTTACAAGACAGAGTATAAGCTCAGGTTGTGACCAGGTTGTGAACGGAGGGAAAACACTTTTTGAAGTTTCACTCTTCCTTGTATACCAGGTCTTGTTCCTCCGGATGGTTCTCGAACCAGGTGACAGCATAACTGCAAGTGGGTTTGGCTTTCTGGCCCTGTGCCCGGATCTCCTGGGCGGCGGCCCGCAGCAGTTTGCTGGCCACTCCCTGACCCCGCAGACTGGGATCCACAAAGGTGTGGTCGATGTCCGCCACGCCCTCCTTCACTGTGGGGAAGGTGACCTCCGCCAGCACTTTGCCGTCCTCTCCCAGGGCGAAGATCCGCCCGGCGCTCTTTTGAAATTCCATGGTTGCACAGCTCCTTTCCCGTTTTTCTTTAGGCTACCTTATTTTTCCCCAAATGTCAAAGAAATTTGCAAGGAAACAGGTTTCCTGCTACAATGGGGTTGCCAAACAGCTTATGATGAAAGGATCTTTGCCTTATGAAATGGATGATCGCTTCGGATATACACGGTTCCGCTTACTACTGCCAAAAGACCCTGGAGGCGTTCCGCCGGGAGGGAGCCCATCGGCTGCTGCTTTTGGGAGACCTGCTGTACCACGGTCCCCGCAACGACCTGCCCCGGGATTATGCCCCCAAGGAGGTTATCGCTCAGCTTTCCAGCGTGAAGGACAAAGTGTTCTGTGTCCGGGGCAACTGCGAAGCAGAAGTGGACCAGATGGTTCTGCCTTTCCCGGTACTGGCGGACTACTGCCTGCTGGAACAGGCGGGTCATGTGGTATTTGCCACCCACGGTCACCACTACAACCTGGCCACCCCGCCCCTTCTCCAGCCGGGAGACGTGCTGCTCCACGGCCACACTCATGTGCCCGCCAAGGACAACAGCCTGGGCTTTTGGTATTTGAACCCGGGCAGTGTGTCCATCCCCAAGGAGGACAGCGCTCACAGCTATATGACCATGGAAAACGGTCTGTTCCTGTGGAAGGATCTGGACGGTAAGGAGTACGACCGGCTTTCCCTGTAAAAGCCGGAACAAGGGAGGAAACCACGTGAAAAAGAAAGACAGCCTTCAGATGCTGCGGTGCACTCCGGAGGAGGCGGAACACCGGAAGCTGCTCCAAGCGACCCTGGGGTATCTGCTTCCCGGTCCCAAGGCGGAGGAAGCCGTGAACAAGCTGATGGAACGGTTCGGCGGCTTTGAGGGTGTGTTCCTGGCACCAGAAGAGGAATTGGAACGGGCAGTGGGTCGTCAGGCGGCGGGATATCTGCGCTTGACCACCGACCTGGCCCGGGCGTATCTGGAGGACAAGAGCCGGGACCTGAAACGGGTGTACGATACCAACTCCGCGGTAGATCTGTTTCGGCCCAAATTCCTGGGGCGCACCACGGAAGCGGTGTGTCTGATGCTGCTGGACGGCCGGGGCCGGCTGCTTTACAACGACATTCTTACGGAAGGGTCCATCTCCTCGGTACCCATCTACATCCGCAGGCTTCTTCAGCTGTGCATCTCCTACGATGCTCAGAACGTGATGCTGGCGCACAATCATCCCAGTGGAAGCGCCACGCCCTCCCGCAACGATATCACCGCCACCCGTCAGGTGGAGGCTGCCCTGGCGACCATCGACGCAACGCTGAACGATCACGTTATTTTCGCGGGAGAGGATTACCTCTCTTTCGCCAAAAGCGGGTGGCTGAACGTGGTCAAACGGGAAGTGCGCCAGAACCGGAAGAGAGATCTCCGCGCCGCCCAAGAGGAGGAGCGGGAGCTTCTCCAGGAGGAGTCGGATCCTGACGCGCCTTGAATTTTTCTGAAAAGGGTGACTGTCGCGAAATGCGGCAGCCCCTTTTTTCTTTTGCCGGGAAGAAAATTTTCGCTTTTCCAGGGAGAGATCCTGATGTCTCCCGATTGTTTGTGGTATACTTTTTACAGAGATCTTCCGCCGGCGCCAAGGCGGTTCTTTCGGGTTGACAAGGACCTGCCCGGAGGTGTAAGATAAGCACGAATATTTGTTCGGAAATGGGAAAGGAGAGGCGGCCATGAGCGGGGAGAGCAGGGATCGATTCCAACTGGTATCCAACTACCAGCCTACGGGGGATCAGCCCCAGGCCATCGACAAGTTGGTAGCGGGGCTGAATTCCGGCATGAAGGAGCAGACTCTTCTGGGCGTTACCGGTTCGGGCAAAACCTTCACCATGGCAAACGTCATTGCCAGGGTGAACCGTCCCACCCTGGTGCTGGCCCACAACAAGACTCTGGCGGCACAGCTGTGTTCAGAGTTCCGGGAGTTCTTCCCCAACAACGCGGTGGAGTATTTCGTGTCCTACTACGACTACTACCAGCCTGAAGCCTACATCCCTCAGACGGATACTTATATAGAAAAGGACTCCGCCATCAACGACGAGATCGACAAGCTGCGCCACAGCGCCACCAGCGCCCTGTCCGAGCGGCGGGACGTGATCATCGTGGCATCGGTGTCCTGCATTTATAGCTTGGGCGACCCCATCGACTATCGCACCATGGTGATCTCCCTGCGCCCCGGCATGGAGAAGGACCGGGACGAGCTTTTGAAGAAGCTGGTGGAGCTCCAATACGAGCGCAACGACGTGAACTTCATCCGCAATAAGTTCCGGGTCCGGGGAGACGTGGTGGAGATTTTCCCCGCGGAGTCCAGTGACAAGGCAGTGCGGGTGGAATTCTTCGGAGATGAGATCGACCGGCTCACCGAGTTCAACCCCCTTACCGGAGACACCATCTCGGAACTGAAACACATCGCCATCTACCCGGCGTCCCACTATATCGTGCCCAAGGAGAAGATGGACAAGGCTATCCGGGATATCGAGCAGGAAATGGAACAGCGGGTGGCCTATTTTAAGGAAGAGGGCAAGCTGATCGAAGCCCAGCGCATCGAGCAGCGCACTCGCTACGATATGGAAATGCTCCAGGAGATCGGTTTCTGCAAGGGCATCGAGAACTATTCCCGGGTCCTCTCGGGACGGGAACCCGGCAGCACTCCCTTTACTCTGATCGACTATTTCCCCGACGATTTCCTCCTGTTCGTGGACGAATCCCACGTGACCCTGCCACAGGTGCGGGGTATGTACGCCGGGGACCGGGCCCGGAAGGAGATGCTGGTGAATTACGGTTTCCGGCTGCCCTCCGCCTTCGACAACCGGCCCTTGAACTTTGACGAGTTTTATTCCCACATCAACCAAGCGGTGTTTGTCAGCGCCACCCCGGGAGATCTGGAACTGGACAAGTCTGCCCAAGTGGTGGAGCAGGTCATCCGTCCCACCGGCCTGCTGGATCCCAAGATCACGGTAAAGCCCACCGACGGCCAGATCGACGACCTGATTTCCGAGATTAATCTGCGGGTGGAAAAACAGGAGCGGGTGCTGGTGACCACCCTTACCAAAAAAATGGCGGAGGACTTGACCTCCTACCTGGAAGGCTACGGTATCCGGGTGCGGTACATGCACCACGACATCGACACCGTGGAGCGGATGGAGATCATCCGAGACCTGCGGCTGGGAGAGTTCGACGTGCTGGTGGGCATCAACCTGCTGCGTGAGGGTCTGGACATCCCCGAGGTGTCCTTGGTGGCCATTCTGGACGCGGATAAGGAGGGCTTCCTCCGCAGCGGCCGCAGCTTGATCCAGACCATCGGCCGTGCTGCGAGAAACGCTCAGGGCCAGGTCATCATGTATGCCGACGAGGTGACGCCCTCCATGGAGCAGGCCATCACCGAGACAGAGCGCCGCCGTGCCATCCAGGAGCGGTATAATGAGGAGAACGGCATCACGCCCCAGACCATCCGGAAGGACGTGGCGGACATCATCGAGATCTCTTCCCACAAGGAAGACGGGAAGGGCAAAAAGAAGAAGCGTTATACTCTGGCAGAGCGCCAGGAGTTGATCCAGAAGTATACCAAGGAAATGAAAGCCGCCGCCAAGCTGTTGGAGTTCGAGCATGCGGCCTATCTGCGGGATAAGATCAAGGAGCTGGAAGCGGGCACGCCCCCTCCGGGCAAACGCCGGCTGCCGAAACCCTGACCTATGGCAACGGTCAGTCAGCTTGGAAGGGAGTGGAAAGGATGCACATCAAAAAGGAATGGGCCTGGCAGGAGGCCTTGTCTCAGCTGGCCATTGACTACAACGTGAAAGTGGAGGACCTGCTTTCCGAGGAGAACACCATCACCCAGGGAGCGGCTCTGCCAAACCGGCGGAAATACACCCAGGAGCCCCCTCTGTTCCAGATGGTCACTACCGGCCGGGGCGCTGTGATCGCCGCTCATCCCAGCCTTCATGAGGAGCTGCGGGAATGGGTGGGGGATCAGCCAGGTCATCGGCTGTTCGAATATCCCAAACTGCGGGAGTTGGAGGAAATTCTCCGGCCTCGGGGGTGGGAAGTTTACGGGACGTTCCACATGTTCCTGCCCAAGCACGGACAATCTCCGGCGGTGCTGCCCCGGGGATTTTCCTTCCACTGGTACGACCAGGACACCGTGAAGGAACTCTATCCCAACAGCTTGTTCGCTAACGCCATTTCTTCCGGGGAGAATCCTCTGCGGCCGGATGTGATCGCTTTGGGAGCCTTTGACGGGGAAAATCTGGTGGCCTTGGCGGGAGCCTCGGCGGACGGAGAAGAGCTGTGGCAGGTAGGCATCGACGTGCTGCCCTCCTACCGTGGCCGGGGCCTGGGCAAGGCGCTGGTGGCTGCGCTCTGCGCCCGGGTCATCCAGATGGGGAAGGTGCCCTTCTACGGCACAGCAGCGGCAAACCTCCACTCTCAGAATATCGCCGTGGGCTGCGGCTTTTTCCCCGCCTGGGTGGAGGTTTCCTCCCGGCCCAGAGAAACTTTGTAATGGACTATTTATAGATAGGGAAGGTAAATTCGCATGAGTTTAGATAAGATCGTAGTGCACGGTGCCAGGGAACACAACCTGAAAAATATCGACGTGACCATTCCCCGGGATAAACTGGTGGTGCTCACCGGGCTTTCCGGGTCGGGAAAATCCTCCCTGGCCTTCGATACCATTTACGCCGAGGGCCAGCGCCGGTACGTGGAGAGCCTTTCCTCCTATGCCCGGATGTTTTTGGGCCAGATGGAAAAGCCGGACGTTGACATGATCGACGGGCTTTCCCCCGCTATTTCCATTGACCAAAAGACCACCTCCAAAAACCCCAGATCCACCGTGGGTACGGTCACCGAGATCTACGACTACCTGCGTCTGCTCTATGCCCGGATCGGCATCCCTCACTGTCCCATCTGCGGCAGGGAGATCAAGCAGCAGACCATCGACCAGATCGTGGATCAGGTGCTGGCCCTGCCGGAAAAGAGCCGCATCCAGGTGCTTGCGCCTGTGGTCCGGGGACGGAAGGGCGAGCATCAGAAAGAGTTCGAGGCCGCCCGGAAATCCGGTTTTGTCCGGGCCCGGGTGGACGGCCTGGTGTACGACCTGAACGAGAAGATCCAGCTTGAGAAAAACAAGAAGCACACCATTGAGATCATCGTGGACCGGCTGGTGATCAAGCCGGACATCCGCTCTCGTCTGGCGGACTCTATCGAGACTGCTTCTGGGCTTACCGGGGGACTCGTTATCATTAATGTCATCGACGGGGAGGACATCACCTTCTCCCAGAATTACGCCTGCCCGGAGCACGGCGTGTCCGTGGAGGAGCTGACTCCCCGGATGTTCTCCTTCAACAATCCCTTCGGCGCCTGCAAAAAGTGCACCGGCCTGGGAGTGTTCATGAAGATCGACCCGGACCTGATTATCCCCGACAAGCGGCTGTCCATCAAAAAGGGCGGCCTGAAAGCCAGTGGTTGGGCCATGGAAGGCAGCACCATTGCTGCCATGTATATGAAGGGCCTTTCGGAGCACTACGGCTTCTCTCTGGATACTCCCATCGGGGAGCTGCCCCCGGAGATCGTGGACATCCTGCTCTACGGCACCAAGGGGGAGAAGATCAAGCTCCGCCGGGAGAGCGAATACGGCAGCGGCACCTACTCTGCTCCCTTTGAAGGGGTCATCAACAACCTGGAACGCCGGTTCCGGGAGACTTCCTCCAACTGGATCAAGGAGGAGATCGAGACCTATATGAGCGCCGTTCCTTGCGACGAGTGCCATGGCCAGCGTCTTTCCAAGGAAAGTCTGGCGGTGACCGTGGGAGGCATCAACATCAGCGCTTTCTGCGACAAGTCCGTGACGGAAGCCCTGGAATTTGTGGACAGCTTGGAGCTGACCGACCGGGAGAAGCTGATCGCCGCCCCTATTTTGAAGGAGATCAAGTCCCGACTGGGGTTCCTCCAAAGCGTGGGACTGGAATACCTGACCTTGTCCCGGTCCTCCGGCACCCTGTCCGGCGGCGAGAGCCAGCGGATCCGCCTGGCCACCCAGATCGGCTCCTCCCTGATGGGAGTGCTGTATATCCTGGACGAGCCTTCCATTGGTCTGCACCAGCGGGATAACCACAAGCTCTTAGGCACCCTGAAGCACCTGCGGGACCTGGGAAATACGGTGATCGTGGTGGAGCATGACGAGGATACCATGCGGGAAGCGGATTACCTGGTGGATATCGGCCCTGGAGCGGGCGTCCACGGGGGCAACGTGATCTTCGCCGGACCTCCCAAGGACATCGAGAAGTGCGAGGACTCTCTGACCGGCCTGTACCTCAGCGGCAAGCGGAAGGTGGAGATCCCGGAACACCGCCGGGAGGGCAACGGCAAGTTTTTGGAGATCCGAGGCGCTTCCCAGAACAACCTGAAAAACCTGAACGTGAAGATCCCTCTGGGAGAGTTTGTCTGTGTCACCGGCGTGTCCGGATCGGGGAAGTCCTCCCTCATCAACGAGATCCTGTACAAGAAGCTGGCCGCTGACCTGAACCGGGCCCATGCCCATCCGGGTAAGCACAAGGAGATCTTAGGCTTGGAGCACCTGGACAAGGTGATCCAGATCGACCAGTCTCCCATTGGCCGCACGCCCCGTTCCAACCCGGCCACCTACACCGGGCTGTTTAACGACATCCGGGAGCTGTTCGCCTCCACCCAAGACGCCAAGATGCGGGGCTTCACCGCCAGCCGGTTCTCCTTCAACGTGAAGGGCGGCCGGTGCGAGGCCTGCCAGGGCGACGGTATCATCTGCATTGAGATGCACTTCCTGCCGGACGTGTATGTGCCCTGCGATGTGTGCAAGGGCCACCGGTACAACCGGGAGACCTTGGAAGTGAAGTACAAGGGCAAGAGCATCTACGACGTGCTGGAAATGACTGTGGAAGAAGCCCTGGACTTTTTCCGGGACATCCCCAAGCTGGCCAGAAAGCTGCAAACTATCTACGACGTGGGCCTGGGCTACGTGAAAGTGGGCCAGCCGGCCACCACTCTGTCCGGCGGCGAGGCCCAGCGGGTGAAGCTGGCCACGGAACTTTCCCGCCGGTCTACGGGGCGCACCATCTATATCCTGGACGAGCCTACCACCGGCCTGCACATTGCTGACGTGCACAAGCTCATTGACGTGCTTCAGCGTCTGGTGGACGGGGGCAACACGGTGGTTGTCATCGAGCACAACCTGGATCTGATCAAGACCGCGGACCACATCATCGACTTGGGGCCGGAAGGCGGCAACCGGGGCGGCGAGATCGTGGCCCAGGGCACCCCGGAGGAAGTGGCCCAAGTGGAGGGCTCTTACACCGGTCATTATTTGAAACCGCTTTTGGAAAAATAATCTGATAGGGGAGCGCCTTTAGGGCGCTCCTGTTTTTTGGGGCAGGACACTTGAGATGAGTGGATAAAATGGCCTGTTTTCCATTTGATCTGCCCCAAACCCCGGTTTTTCTTGCGTTTTCTAACGGTTTCGACTATAATTGTTTACAATGTGTTCAACACCTGGAAGTGGGAATGGGATACAATAATTCCGCGAAAGGGCGGTTGGGCTCGTTTCTCCTGTCCGTTTGCGGGAGAAAACGACGGGTTGTCCCGTCAGAAAGGACGGCCCCATGGGGCGAGGAACGGTTTATGTTCGGCTATGTGCGGCCCTTTAAATCGGAGCTGCTGGTGCGTCAGTACGACCAGTACAAGGCGGCTTACTGTCAGCTTTGCCGGGCGCTGGGGAAGCATTACGGCAAGCTTTCCTCCTTCACCCTCAGCTACGACTGCACTTTCTACGCCCTGCTCATGCTTTCGGTGAAAGAATCCAAGCTGAGCCTCCATCATGGCCGGTGTGTGATGAATCCCCTGAAACGCTGCGATTTTTTGGAGAGCGATGGGGAAGCCTATCACAAGGCGGCGGCTCTTTCTGTGCTGCTGACCTACCACAAGCTCCGGGATGACTTGGAGGACGACAGCTTTTGGAAATCTTTTGGCAGCCGGATGCTGCTGCCCCTGGTTTCGCGCAAGGCCAAACGGGCGGCGGAGGAATATCCCTTCCTAGCTCAGGAAGCCCAGAAGGCTATGGACGGCCAGCGGGAAGCGGAGACCACCGGCGGAGGCGTGGACGCTTGCGCCGAGCCTACGGCCCAGCTTTTGGCGGCTCTGTTCAAGGAGCTGGCCGGATGCGATCAAGCCCAGGCGGTGCCCTTGGAGCGGTTTGGGTATTTCCTTGGGCGGTGGGTTTACCTGATGGACGCGGCGGACGATCTGCCGGAGGACTTGAAGGACCACGCTTTCAACCCTTTTATTCCCAGGCTGGGACTGGAAGGCAAGGAAGAGCTTTCCCCTGAAGAGCGGAAAGCCGCTGACGAAGCCTGTAACCAAGCTCTTAACGCCACAGCGGCGCAGATGATCTTGGCGTTTAACCTGCTGGACCTGAAAACATTCGGGCCCATTTTGGAGAACGTGGTTTTCAAAGGGTTGCCGGAGATCCAGCGGGAGATCCTGTTTTTGCATGTGCGGGAGAAGCGCCGGAAACATCCCGAGCCCGAGGATCTGCGCTGAGAAAATGGAATGAAGCCCTCAAGGGCTTTTTCAATAGATCCTTTTAGGATTAAGCAAATTACCGAGGTAAAATAGTCCGCCCAGGGCGGATTCACCATAACAAAGGAGACACAGTGATGACAGACCCGTATAAAGTGCTGGGGGTATCTCCCTCCGCTTCAGACGAGGAGATCAAGGACGCATACCGGAAACTGGCCAAGAAATACCATCCGGACCAGTACGCCGAAAGCCCCTTGAAGGACCTGGCTGACGAAAAGATGAAAGAGATCAACGAGGCCTATGACACCATCACCGCCCAGCGGAAGGCAGGGGGGAACCGGGGTTATACCGGCGCCTACAACAATGTGGGTCAGACCGGCTCTTCCGGTTTCAACGACGTGCGCAGCCTGATCATGTCTGGACGCATCGCCGACGCGGAGCAGATCCTCAACGGCGTGCCCCCCGAGCGGAGAAACGCCGAGTGGTATTTCCTCAAGGGTTCGGTGCTGTACCGCCGGGGCTGGCTGGAAGAGGCCAAGGACCATTTCTCCCGGGCCTGCCAGATGGATCCGGGCAATCCGGAATACAGCGCGGCTCTGAACCAGGCCATGAACCAGGGCAGTGGTTTTTACGGAGGCTATCGTCCCAACACCAATATGAACGCCGGAGGCTGCAACTCCTGCGATCTTTGTTCCAGCCTGATTTGTGCTGATTGCTGCTGCGAATGCATGGGCGGCGACCTGATTGCTTGCTGCTGATTGGGAAAGGAGACGACAGACCGTGAAGCAATCCATGAAGCTGGCCTTTTGCGGTGTGATAGCGGCCCTGTCCACCGTACTGATGTTTTTAACGGGATTGGCCCCAACGGCCACTTTGGCGCTGCCGGCCATTGCCGGATGTTTGCTGATCCCGGTGGTGGTGGAAGCCGGCCTTGCCTGGGGCGCGGGAGTGTACGGCGTATGCTGCGTGCTTTCCTTCCTTTTGGCCCCGGACCGGGAAGCCTTCCTGTTCTATCTGTTGTTTTTCGGCTATTATCCGGTGCTGTACGCCGTGCTGGGGCGGATCCGTGGCCGGGTGCTGCGGTACGTGGCAAAGCTGCTGGTGTTCAACGCCGCGGTGGCGCTGGAAGTGCTGCTTTCGGTGTACGTGCTGGGCGTGCCGGTGGAGAGTTTCTTCATCCTGGGCTGGATCGGCCCGGTGGTGATGTGGCTGCTGGCCAACGCGGTGTTCATCCTGTACGACCTGGCTTTGGACGGATTGATCCTTCAATATTACCGCCGGCTTCATCCCCGGCTGGGAAAACTTCTTAAAGGAAAATAATGCAAGAGACTGCCGCCATCCCGCGGCAGTCTTTTTTTCTGTTCCGGGACATTTTCGCTTGCAAAGAGGGAAGTCCTTTTGAAATTTTGAAAAAAATTCCTGCAAAATGGTGTGGAAATTCAGGAAATAGCCTAAGAATGCCTTGCTTTTTGCAGGAGAAAGCCGTAAAATGAATAAGACATTGCTTTGCGCGGCAGTTCCATGGGAGGGAAGGGACCACCGCGGGAAAGGAAGGAAGGACATGAACAGCCAACTGTCCGAGCGCATCCGCCAGCACAGCGGCAGCTTTTCCAAGGGCCAGCGGATGATCGCCCGATATATTGAGGAGCATTCCGATCAAGTAGCGTTTATGACGGCTTCCAAACTGGGCGCCACCGTAGGAGTCAGCGAATCCACCGTGGTGCGGTTCGCTACGGAGATCGGTTACTCCGGGTATCCGGCGTTGCAGCAGGCCATGCAGGAGGTCATCCGCAGCAAGATGACCAGCGTCCAGCGGCTGGAGCGCACCTCTCAGAACATAGAGACCCGGCGGCTTTTGGACGCTGTGGTGGATCAGGACATCGACATTTTGAAGCGGACCAAGGAGAACGTGGATCAGGAGGCCTTCTACAAGGCCGTTGACGCCTTGGTGGGAGCCAAGAAGGTCTACGTGCTGGGCGCGGGAAGCTCCCTTGCTTTGGCCACGTTTCTGGCCCACTATCTGCGGCTTGTGTTCGATACGGTCCACCTGGTGGAGGCCACCAGCGAGGCCACCATTTTGCAGCAGATGGTCCGCATCGGGGAAGGGGACGCTGTGATCGCCATTAGCTTCCCCCGCTATTCCAAAAAAGCGGTCAAAACCATGAAATACGCCTCTTCCCAGAAGGCTACCACTGTGGCCATCACCGACAGCCCGCTGTCGCCCTTGGCCCAGCACGCGTCCCATGTGCTGCTGGCCCGCAGCGATATGGTCTCCTTTGTGGATTCCCTGGTGGGCCCCCTGAGCATCATCAACGCTCTGATCGTTACCGTGGCTATCAAGAAAAAGGCCGAGGTGGCGGACACTCTGCGGAAGATCGAGGAGATCTGGGACGAGTATGGCGTGTACGAAAAAGTGGATGAGAAGGGCAGTTGAGGCCGGTGGAACAGTTTGACACGCTGGTAGTAGGCGGCGGCGCCGCCGGGCTGATGGCCGCTGGTATGGCGGTGAGCTTGGGGAAGTCCGTGTGCCTGTTTGATAAGAATAAAGTCTTGGGCAGAAAGGTGCGGATCACCGGGAAGGGCCGGTGTAATGTGACCAACAACTGCCCAGTGGAAGAAGTGGTGGCAGCCTGTCCCCGGGGAGGAAAATTCCTGTACGGGGCGCTGTCCGCCTTTTCTCCCGCGGATACCATGGCATTTTTTGAAAACATGGGCGTACCTTTGAAAACAGAGCGGGGCCGTCGGGTGTTCCCTCAGTCCGACAGCGCCCACGATATCGCCAATGCATTGGAGCGCTGGGCGAAAGGCGCTCAGGTAGTCCGGGAGCCGGTGACCCAGGTGCTCACGGAAAACGGCCGGGTCGTGGGGGTGAAAACACCTCAGGGGACGTATTACGGCCGGTCAGTGATCCTTGCATGTGGCGGGGCGTCCTATCCGGGTACCGGCTCCAACGGAGACGGTTTCCGGCTGGCAAAAGCCTTGGGCCACACCATTGTGGAGCCCACTCCTTCTCTGGTGCCTTTGGTGGAACGGGGAGACTGGTGTCAGCGCATGATGGGCCTTTCCCTGCGCAACTGCGGGGTGAAGGTGACTGCCAAGGGAAAGAAGAAGCCGGTGTACGAAGATTTTGGGGAGCTGCTGTTCACTCATTTCGGGCTGAGCGGCCCCACTATTCTCAGCGCGTCTGCCCATCTAAGGCCCATGGAGCCGGGGAAATTCACCGTGTGGATCGACTTGAAGCCTGCCCTGGATCAAAACCAGCTGGACGCCCGGCTGGTGCGGGAGCTGGAAGCCCATAAAAATAAGATCTTTGCCAACTCTTTAGAGGAGTTGCTGCCCCAGAAGATGATCCCCGTGGTGGTGGAGCGCAGCGGCATTCCGGGAGAGACTCGATGCCATTCCGTTACTAAGGAACAGCGCCGGAACCTGTGTGAACTGTTGAAAAACTTCTCCCTGGAAGTGGAGGGGTTCCGTCCCATCGCGGAGGCTATTGTCACCTCAGGAGGGGTGAGCTTGAAGGAAGTCAATCCTAAGACCATGGAGTCCAAACTGGTAGAGGGTCTGTATTTTGCCGGGGAGGTCTTGGATGCCGACGCCTACACTGGGGGCTATAATTTGCAGATCGCTTTTGCCACCGGACGTTTGGCAGGAACCTGCGCCGGAGAGACGTGAGGATTTTTTAGTTTTTTTCCCGCAAAGAAAAAGATTGCTTGAAAGAACCGCCGTAACAGGGTATGATAAGGATACCTGCTGCCGGCGGTTTTTTGTCTTTAGGGCGCCGGAGACAGTCCCTAGAGTGTTTCCGCTGGCAGGATAGGGTGCTAAACAGAAAAGGATCACTGAAAACGAGGTGTTATATTTATGTTTGCAGTAGCTATCGATGGTCCCGCCGGGGCAGGCAAGAGCAGTGTTGCCAAGGCAGTGGCCAAAGAACTTGGGTTCGTGTATGTGGACACAGGGGCTTTGTATCGTACCATTGCCCTTTATGTGCTGCGCCAGGGAGTGGATCCCCATGACGCCGCTAAGGTGGAGGAGCTTCTGCCCCAGATCCAGGTGGGGATGGAATACACAGAACAGGGGCAGAAGATGCTTCTCAACGGAGAGGACGTGACTGGGCTTATCCGCACACCGGAAGTGTCCATGGCGACTTCCACCTGCTCCGCTATCCCGGCGGTGCGGGCCTATTTGCTTCAGCTTCAGCGAGATCTGGCGGAGAAAAACAACGTGCTCATGGACGGCCGGGATATCGGTACAGTGGTGCTGCCCAACGCCCAGCTGAAAGTGTTTCTCACCGCATCCCCGGAAGAGCGTGCCCGGCGCCGGGTGCGGCAGTTGGAGGAAAGCGGTATGGAGGCGGATTACGAATCCATCCTGCGGGATATTGAGCAGCGGGATTATCAGGACTCCCATCGGGAGACGGCGCCTCTGCGGCCCGCGGAGGATTCCGTGCTGGTGGATACCAGCGACGACACCTTTGAGCGTTCTGTGGAGCGGTTGGTGGAGCTGGTCCGGGAGCGGATGTAAGGTTTTTTTCTACGGGAATTATGGGAAAATGAATTTTGGAAGGAGTCGATGTAGGTGATCGAAGAGAGAGACAACACCCCAAAGCGGAAAACGGCGCTTTATATGGTGGGTCAGATCGTTTTGTGGTGGTATTTCCACCTGGTGTTCCGGATGAAAGTGGTGGGTGCCGAAAACGTGCCCAAGGTAGGTCCTGTGCTGCTGTGCAGCAACCACCTGGCCAAGCGGGATCCAGTGCTGTTGGGGCTTTCTCAAAAGCGTCAGGTGTTCTATATGGCTAAGGCAGAACTCTTTAGAAACAAATTCCTAGGCGGGCTGTTCCGCAAGCTGGGAGCATTCCCGGTGAAGCGGGGCACCGGCGGATCCGACGCATTGGAGGACGCCTACGCTTTGCTCAAACAGAACGGCGTGGTGGGCGTGTTCATTGAAGGCCACCGCTCCAAGGACGGCAAGCTGCAAAAGCCCAAGACCGGCGCGGCACTTTTGGCGTACGAGACCAAGGCTCCTGTGGTGCCGGTGTGCATCACCGCTGAGGACGGGGGCAGGCCCGGGCCCTTCAAGCGTACTCTCATCCGTTTTGGCAAGCCTATCCCTGCGGAAGAACTGAATATCAAAGACGATTCCAGCATGCAGCTGCGCCGGGCCAGCCGGACCATTATGAGCCGTATTGCGGATCTGCGGGAGGAATCACTGAAGGATCTGGGGCTTCCCTCGGAGAGAGAGGCCGAAGCTCCCAAGGCAGAGCCGGTTCAGACCCAGGAGGTTCCCCATGAAAATTGAGGTGGCTTCCACCGCTGGGTTCTGCTTTGGTGTGGACCGGGCGGTGAACACGGTCTATCAGCTGTTGGAGGAGGGCAAACAAGCCGCTACCCTGGGACCCATCATTCATAACCCCCAGGTTATTGGAGAGTTTGAAAGCCGTGGCGTGCGCATTGTCAACACCCCCGAGGAGACCCCTCCCGGCTACACTCTGGTCATCCGTTCCCACGGCGTGCCCCGAGAGGTGGAGGAGAAGATCCAAGCCCTTTCCATCCCCTATGTGGATGCCACTTGTCCTTTTGTGAAAAAAATTCACCAGCTGGCCGCGTCCTCCGGAGAGGAGGGAAAGGTGTTTTTGCTGGCGGGAGACAAGGACCACCCGGAAGTGCGGGGAATCGTGGGACACTGCAAAGGGGAGAATTTTGTCATAAAAAACGCCGAAGAATTGGTGGAATTGCTGAAAATCCATCCGGAATTGGCGGAGAAACCCCTGGCATTTGCCGCTCAAACAACGTTTCATTCGGGAGAATGGGAAAAATGCTTGGAAACTCTTAAAAAACTATGTACAAATGCCGCAGTTTTTGCTACAATATGTAATGCGACTGCGAGACGGCAGAAAGAAGCAAAAACCCTTGCCCAGCGCTGTGACAGGATGATCGTGGTGGGGGGCAAGGACAGTTCGAACACGGCAAAGCTGCGCGATATCTGCGCGGGATACTGCGAGACGTACCTCATCGAAAGGGCGGACGAGCTGCCTGTGTTTTCGGCCGGGCTGAGCGTTGGCATCACAGCGGGAGCTTCCACGCCCGCAAGCATTATAAAGGAGGTACTTGCTACCATGGCAGAAGTCAACAACAACGAACAGAACTTTGAAGAAATGCTTGAGGAATCCCTCAAAAGCTTGAATACAGATGAAAAGGTGCACGGCGTCGTCGTAGGGATCTCTCCCACCGAAGTCTATGTGGACGTAGGCCGGAAGCAGGCTGGTTTCATCCCCGCCAACGAGCTTTCCAACGACCCCAACGTGAAGCCTGAAGACGTTGTGAAGATCGGCGACGAGATGGATCTGCTGATCATGAAGACCAACGACCAGGAAGGCACCATCATGCTCTCCAAGCGGCGCGTGGACGCCATGAAGGGCTGGGACGAAATCGCCCAGGCTCAGGAGAACAACGAAATCCTGGAAGGCAAAGTTATCGAAGTGGTCAAGGGCGGCGTGATCGTCCTGAAGGGCGCTATGCGCATCTTCGTGCCCGCTTCTCAGGCTACCGCTTCCCGCGGTGAGGACCTGAACGAGCTGATGGGCAAGGAAGTCCACTTCCGCATCATCGAAGTCAACCGCCAGCGCCGCCGCGCTGTGGGCTCCATCCGCAGCGTGCTCCGCGAGGAGCGCAAGGCTGCCCAGGAGAAGTTCTGGGAGCAGGTGGAAGAAGGCCAGACCTATACCGGCAAGGTGAAGTCCCTCACCAACTTCGGCGCCTTTGTTGATCTGGGCGGCGTGGACGGCATGGTCCATATTTCCGAGCTGTCTTGGAACCGGATCAAGCATCCCAGCGAAGTGCTGAACGTGGGCGACACCGTGGAAGTGTACGTCAAGGGCCTGGATCGCGAGAACGGCAAGATCTCTCTGGGCTACAAGCGTCCCGAGGACAATCCCTGGGTGAAGCTGGAGCGGGAGTATCCCGTGGGCACCGTGTGCGACGCCAAGATCGTGGGCATGACCCAGTTCGGCGCTTTCGCCAGCGTGATCCCCGGCATCGACGGCCTGATCCACATTTCCCAGATCGCCGACCATCGCATCGAGAAGCCTCAGGACGTGCTGAAGGTGGGCGATGAGGTGAAGGTGAAGATCACCGAGATCGACTTTGACCGTCACCGTGTGTCCCTGTCCATCCGCGCCCTGCTGGAAGAGCAGAAGGCTGCTGAGGACGAGGCCGCCGCTCAGGCTCCCGCTGAGGAAGTTGTGTACAGCACTGAAGAGCAGGAGTAAGATCTAAACGTGTATGAAACCGGGGTAGCAGAGGGGGGACGGAGGCATTCGTCCCGGGGAGCTGCGCGTGGTCCCAGCTTTGGGACCCGGACGCTCCCGCCCCTCGCTGCCCTGTTTTGCGTAGAAAAAGCCTTAGGTTTTTTCTACGCGCCCATAAAGATCCAAGCAGCAGAAAAAACAAGGCCCGTCCCCAAGCGGCGGACCGATTGGAGGAAAGACCCATGAAGCGAGGAAAGAAACCAGTATTTTTTGTGGTGGCGCTTCTGATCGTTGCCCTGGTGTATACGTCTCTGTTCGGCGTGTACGGCCAGAACGGCGACTTCAAAGTGACCTACATAAAAGGTACCGGTGATATCCGTTGGGGCATCGACATCCGGGGTGGTGTGGAAGCTACCTTCAGCCCGGAGGATGGCGTGGAAGCCACCGAGACGGAGTTGGAAGCAGCCAAGCAGATCATCGAAACCCGCATGGTTTCCAACAATATCACTGACTACGAACTGTACACCGATCCCACCAACAACCGGATCATCGTCCGGTTCCCCTGGAAGAGCGACGAGACCGACTTCGATCCCGAATCCGCTATTGACGAGTTGGCGGCAACCGCTCAGCTCACCTTCCGGGAAGGCATGGAGTACGAGGATATGGAATACGCTGACGACGGCAGCGTAGTGTACAAGACTCCCTCCGGCACCACTGCGGAGAACATCATTCTGGAAGGCAGCGACGTGGTTTCCGCGGAGCCTGCCATGGTTCAGGATGAAGGCACCGGCGATTACAAGTATGTGGTTGCCCTGAAATTCAGCGACGAGGGCAAAGAAAAATTTGCCGAAGCCACCGCTGACCTGGTAGGTGAGACTATCTCCATCTGGATGGACGACGTGATGATCTCCTACCCCACCGTGGAAGAAGCTATCACCAACGGCGAGTGCACCATCACCGGTGACTTCACCAGCGAGGAAGCCACTCAGCTGGCCTCCAAGATCCAGGCCGGCGCTCTGCCCTTCGCCCTGGAAGTTTCCGACTTCAACTCCATGGCTCCCACCCTGGGCACTCAGGCTCTTGACGCCATGATGCTGGCCGGCGTGATCGCCTTTATTATCATCGCCGTGCTGATGATCCTGGTGTTCCGGCTGCCCGGCGTTGTGGCCGCTATCACTCTGGCCGGTCAGATGGGCCTGTGCTTTGCCGCCATCTCCGGATTCTTCCCCTTCCTCAATTCCTTTACCATGACTCTGCCCGGCATCGCCGGTCTGATCCTCTCCATCGGCATGGGCGTGGACGCCAACGTGATCACCGCCAGCCGTATCCGCGAGGAGCTGAAGAATGGCAAGACCCTGGACGGCGCCCTTCAGATGGGCTTCAAGAACAGCTTCTGGGCCATCTTCGACGGCAACATCACCACCGCCATTGTGGCTATCATGCTGATGGGCGTGTTCGGACCCAGCAACATCCTGTCCATCATCTTTGGCGAATCCACCACTGGCTCCATTTTCTCCTTTGGCTTTACCCTGCTGGTGGGCATCATCGCCAACTTCGTCATGGGTGTGTTCGCTACCCGGTTGATGACCACTTCTCTGGCTGGCTTCAAGTGCCTGCATAAAAAATGGCTGTTTGGAGGTGCTCGGGGCGATGAATGAGAAAATGTACCGCTTTGACTTTTACAAGAACAGAAAGATCTACTTTGGGATCTCCATCGTGCTGATCGTGGTGGGCATCCTTGCCAGTGTGATCCTGGGCCCCAAGCTGGACATCCAGTTCGCCGGCGGCGCCATGGTGAAATATTCCGTGGAGGGCGGCGACATCACTCAGGAAGAGGTTCGGGATGTCATTAAAGAGCAGATGGGTATGGATTGCTCCGTCACCGTCAACCAGGACATCAGCACCGGTGCCAACCAGGTGACCGTGTCCTTCGCTGGCAATCAGAGCATCAGCCCTGACCAGCAGACTCAGGTGGCCACCGTGCTCACCGAGGCTTTCGATGAGCTGACCTTCAACCTGCTGGAATCCAACTCCGTGGAAGCTACCATGGGCGCTCGGTTCTTCCAGAAGTGCCTGGTGTGCCTGGCGATTACAGCGGTGTTCCTGCTGCTGTACATCACCCTGCGGTTTAAGAAGATCGGTGGTTTCTCCGCCGGTGTCACCGCTATCGTGGCTCTGGTCCACGACGTGCTGATCGCCTTCTGCCTGTTTGTGGTGTGCGGCATGTCCATCAACGATGTGTTCATCGCTGTGATCCTCACCATCCTGGGTTACTCCCTGAACAGCACCATCGTTATTTACGACCGTGTCCGTGAGAACAAGCGGAAGCTGGGACCCAAGGTCAAGTACGAGGACCTGATGAACCTGAGCTTGAACCAGACTCTGGGCCGCACTCTGCTCACCTCCTTGACCACTTTCCTGGCTCTGGTGGTAGTGCTGATCGTGGCTGTGCTGTTCAACATCGACACTGTTGTGACCTTTGCTCTGCCCATGATGGCTGGCGTGGCTGCTGGCT
>HF972661.1:27196-30317 GCA_000432995.1 Clostridium sp. CAG:1013 | reverse complement strand
GGCTGCTTCCCCAGCCAGTGCATCGCTCCCAACCTGTTCGCCATGTGGCAGATCCACAAGCGCGAGAAGATGGACAGCGCCAAGAAAGCTTAAATTTATGTTTGCAAAAGGGACCTTCGGGTCCCTTTTTTGCTGCCTTTTTTCAAAACCAGGGACGCATAGGCGGGCGGGAGATGAGAAATCCTAAAAGAAAAAAGGAGAGGACGCCCGCCATGAAATCATCCAAATCTGGATCGAAAAAACCGCTGCCCAAGGAAAATTACCACGAGCATGATCCCATTCCGGAACGTCTGTTGCCGGTAGATTCCGCCGTGGCTTCCGCCAACGAGTGTACCGGCCTGATGTTCACCCCTCCGGAGGACCCCTCACAGATGGCGTCCTATCAGGAGCTTTCCCCTATGGCCATTCCCCGCCGGGAGCCTGGTGCTCCCCGTCAGGCGCTCCACTGTCCCGACAAGGGAGACCGGCCGGAAAAACGGCAGTAATTTTAAAAACGAAGGGCTTCGGCTTGGCCGGGGCCCTTTTCATTTTGGATTGGCATGTGCTATAATACTTGCATATACAATCAATCTTTAGGCCAGGCGGGCCAGGGAAAGGATGAGTGATATGGCAGCGATCCAGATCAAATGGTTGGGACATTCCTGCTTCCGGGTGGAGTGCGAGGGCTATGCCATCGTGTTGGATCCCTTTGAGCCGGGCAGTGTGCCGGGCTGTAAGGACATTCAGGAGACAGCGGATCAAGTGCTGTGCAGCCACCAGCACCATGACCACAATTACGCGGCGGGGGTGACCCTGCGGGAGGACGGCCCCAAGAACCCCTTCACAGTGACGGCGCTGCCCTCTTTCCACGATGATTGTCAGGGCGCCAAGCGGGGTCCCAACACCATTCATGTGTTGGAGGCCCAGGGGCTGCGGGTGGCCCATTTTGGGGACGTGGGCGACATGCCCAGCCCGGAGGTTTTGGAGCAGCTGAAAAACTTGGACGCGGTGATGATCCCCGTGGGCGGGTTCTACACGGTGGGTCCCAAGGAGGCTCAAGCCATTGTGGAGGCCATTTCTCCCCGGGTGGTGATCCCCATGCATTACCGGTCTGACACCTTTGGCTTTGACGTGCTGGGCACCCTGGAAGGTTTTCTGGAGGTGTGCGGCCGTTGGGTGCGGTGCGATACCGATACCTTGGAAGTCACGCCGGGCATGAGCCATTACACGGCGCTGCTCACTTACGGGGGCTGACAGGCAAAAGAAAACGGGCCCGGCCGGGGAACGGCTTGGGGCCCGTTTTTTAAAGGATCGCTCAGGGATTTTTGGAAAAGCCAAAATACTCCAGAATGCCATTATAGATGCCCCTGGCGAAGGCGGGCTGTTCGTCCCGGAGCTTCAGGGCGTCGCCGCCGTTGGTGAGATAGGCCAGCTCCACCAGGATGGCCGGCATGGAGGTGCGGCGCAGTACGTACAGACTGGGGTTCAGGCGCACCCCGTTGTCCCGGGTGCCAACAGCGTCTACTACGCCGTTAAGCACGTGCTGGGCCAGCCAGTAGGCCTGAGTGTTCTGCTTGTAGACGTAGACCTCGGTGCCGTTGACAGCAGGGTTGGTGTTGGCGTTGCAGTGGATGCTGATGAAGTAGTCCGACGGCCAGGAATTGGCCAGGTAAACCCGGCGCTGTAAGCTGGTGGAATTGCTGGTGCCCAGGGTCTCGGTGGGAGTGGTCCGGGAGACCCTGGCAGTGAACCGTGGATCGGCATTTAAAAGCCTTGCCAGCTCCATTCCCACAGCGTAGTTGACGTCCTGTTCCCGGAGACCGAAGCCTTCCGCCCCGGCATTGACCCCTTGGGGGTTGTGGCCCTGATCGATGAAAATACGGATGGGCAAACCAACCGCCTCCTTTCTGTGATCCTCTTTTCATCTTATTCCCAAGGGTCAGGATGGGTGTTTTCATGCCCTGAAAAAATTTTTTCAAAAGTGATTTCTTTTAATGGAATTCTCATGTTCCTCCGGTATACTAAAGCCAGAACAAAAGAACAAGGAGGATTTCATCATGAAGCATACACATCACGGAAAAGGAAAACTTTGGGCATTGGCGGCAGCGGTCCTGTTGACAGCGGCCCTGGCAGGGTGCTCCTCTGAGAGCATCACTCAGGCCCAGGCTACGGACATCGCCCTGGAACATGCGGGCGTGGTCCAGGAGGACACCACTGCTCTCTCGGTAGAACAGGATAAGGAGGACGGGGTGGAGGTGTACGACATCCAGTTCACCACCTCCGACCGCACTTACCACTATGACGTGTCCCGGAAAACCGGCGAGATCGTGAACTACTCTTACGACGCGGCGGAAACAGCAGGAAGCACTACCACCAAGGATAAGACAGACGATACCAAGGATCAGTCCTCGACCCAGCAGAGCGCCGCTGAGACCCAGACAAATGCCGCTGTCACAGAAGAGGAAGCAAAAGCCATTGCTTTGGAGCATGCGGGGGTTACAGCAGAGGAGGCAACCATTTACAAGGTGAAGGCCGACTACGATGACGGACGGGCTGTCTACGATGTGGAATTCGCGGTGGGCACTACCGAGTACGACTATGAGATCTCTCAGGATACGGGTGAGGTCATCAGCTACGATCAGGACGTGGAGGGCTGGACCCCTGTCACTGGTGAGAACCAAACTTCCAGCCAGACGGCGGGGAGCGTCACCTTGGAACAGGCCACTCAGCTGGTGCTTGACCGGATCCCCGGGGCGTCGGCCAGTGACGTGCGGATCCAGTTCGAGCGGGACGACGGCCGGGAGATCTATGAAGGGGAGGTCTACTATGACCGAACCGAGTATGATTTCGAGATCGACGCTTCCACTGGAAATTTCATCGAGTGGAGCGTGGATTATCAGGATTGATGAAAGGCGCGGCGCCGGGAAACGGCGCCGTTTCGCCATGGAAAGGAGAGGCGTATGAGGATCTTGATCGCCGAGGATGAGCGGGACCTGAACCAGCTCATCAAGCGCCGGTTGAAAGAGGCGGATTACAGTGTGGACTCCTGCTTCGACGGGGAAGAGGTGTTCGATTATCTGCTGGGGGCGGAATACGACGCTTTGGTGCTGGACATCATGATGCCCAAGCTCTCCGGCTTGGA
>HF972661.1:853-27152 GCA_000432995.1 Clostridium sp. CAG:1013 | reverse complement strand
GGAAGGAAACCAGGTGCCGGTACTGCTGCTCACCGCTCGGGACAGCATCCAGGACCGGGTGGCAGGGCTGGACGCCGGGGCGGACGATTATCTGGTGAAGCCCTTCGCCTTCGAGGAGCTCCTGGCCCGGCTGCGGGTACTTCTGCGCAAGCCCCAGGGGGAAAAGACCAGCGTGCTGAAAGTGGGGGACTTGGAACTCCACTTGAACACCCGGCAGGTGTTTCGAGGCGGGGAGGAGATCAAGCTGTCTTCCAAGGAGTTCTCCTTGCTGCGGTACATGATGCAGAACGCCGGCACGGTGCTTAGCCGTGACAAGCTGGAGCGCCACGTGTGGGATTACGATTTCTCCGGGGGCTCCAACGTGATTGACGTGTACATCCGCTACCTGCGGAAGAAACTGGACGAGGGCCATGAGAAAAAGTACATCCATACGGTACGGGGCCATGGCTATGTGCTGAAGGATGGAGAGCCATGAAGCGGTTGTCGTTGAAAACCAGGCTGGTGCTGCTCCACACCGGCCTGATGACCTTGGTGGTGTGCGGCCTGCTGGGGGTGCTGTTTTCCGTCAGCTCCCAGGAGATCCTCACCAACGTGCAGAACACCTTGGAAGAACGGGTGTCCCAGTCGGTAGAGGAAGTGGAGTACGAGAAGGGCCGGCTGGAATTCGACTCGGAACTGCTGGTACTGGAAAACGGAGTGTACCTGTCAGTGTACGATCCCGGAGACGGACAGCTCCTCTACGGGAAGCTGCCCTACGGCTTTGCTTATGATTTGCCCTTTTCCGACGGAGAACTGCGCACCGTCACCTCCGGAAAAACGGACTTTTACGTGCTGGATCTGGAATTCCCCGTGGAAGGCTATGGGGATTTGGTGCTGCGGGGGATCGTTTCCATCAGCGACGCTGAGAAAGATTTCCGATTCACCCTGCGTTTGGCCCTGTTCCTGTCCCCGTTGATCCTTCTGCTGACGGCGCTGTGCGGGTATCTGCTCAGCCGCTGGGCGTTGCGTCCCGTGGCACAGATTACCCAGACAGTGCGGAACATTCAGCAGGAGCGTGACCTTTCCAAGCGGGTGCGGCTGGGGGAGGGCCGGGATGAGATCTACACTCTGGCCCAGACTTTCGATAGCTTGCTGGATACGGTCCAGACCAGCTTGGAGCGGGAAAAGCAGTTCACCAGCGACGTGGCTCACGAACTGCGCACACCTTTGACCGTGGCGCTGGCTCAGTGTGAGTCACTGCTGGAACGGGAGGACCTTTCCCCGGAATCTCGTCGGGAGACGGAAGTGATCTTCCGGAAGGTGCGTTCCATGGCGGATATGGTCTCCCAGCTGCTGCTCCTGTCCCGGGCAGACCAGGGACGGGAACGGCTGACCCTGGAGCGTTTGGATCTTTCGGAGCTGAGCCAAATGGAGGCGGAGGAATTCGTCCAGGTGGCGGCCCAAAAGGACATCACTCTTTCTGCGGACATCCAGCCGGGGCTTTTCGTCACCGCCGACCAGACGCTGCTGCTGCGGCTGTGGGAAAACCTGCTGCGCAACGCTGTGACTTACGGCCGTGAAAAGGGACACATCTGGATGAGCCTGAAAGCGGAAAACGGCCGGGCGGTGCTTCAGGTGCGGGACGATGGCATTGGCATCGCCCAGGAGGACCTGCCCAAGATTTGGGACAGGTTCTATCAGGCGGACCCCTCTCGTAGCGGGGACAGCAGCGGCCTGGGGCTGTCCATGGTGAAATGGATCGTCCAGGCCCACGGAGGGGAGATTCACGTGGAGAGCACTTTGGGCGAGGGCTCCGTCTTTACGGCGGAATTGCCCCTAGCAGCCCAGGAAGAGGCATGAAAAAAGGGATCGCTGCCATAAAAAGCAGCGGTCCCTTTTTGGCTTTTCAGGATAGAGTTCAGCGTTCCTTGACAGTCTCCAGATGCTGGATCTCTTTGCGGTACAGCCGCAGGAAAAGAATGATGCTCACAGCCAGGGAGAAGCATTCGGCAATGGGGAAAGCCCACCACACATAACCCACCTGCTGGGTCACCTGAGCCAGCAGCCAAGCCACAGGCACCAGCACTACCAGCTGACGCATCAGGGAGACGATCAGGCTGTACACGCCCCGGCCAACGGCCTGGAACAAAGTGGAGGACACAATGCCCAGCGCAGCGAACAGGAAGCAGGTGCAGATGATCCGCAGTGCGGGGATGCCGATCTCCAGCAGCTCGTCGGAAGCGTTGAAGATACCCAGCAGCCACTGGGGGAACAGCAGAAAGACCGCCATGCCCACTGCCATGATTACCAGGGCGATGACGCATCCGGAGCGGAAGGCGGACATCATGCGGCGCTTGTTGCGGGCGCCGTAGTTGTAGCCCAGAATGGGAAGCAGGCCCTGGTTCAAGCCGAACACAGGCATGAATACGAAGGATTGCAGCTTGAAGTACAGTCCGAACACGGTGTAGGCCGCGGTGGAGAAGGAGGACAGGATGCCGTTGATGGCCATGGTCATCACAGTGCCGATGGACTGCATGACGATGGAGGGCACGCCTACAATGTAGATGTCCTTGATGATCTTCCCGTTGGGTTTGAAGCCCCGGAAGGAGATGGTCACATCGTGCTCCCGGAAAGCGATCACCAGGGAGGCCACGGTCATAGCCAGAATCTGTCCGGCCACGGTGGCGATAGCGGCGCCGGTGACGCCCATGGCGGGGAATCCCAGCAGGCCGAAGATCAGGATGGGATCCAAAATGATGTTGGTGACAGCGCCGATGAGCTGGAAGATCATGGGCCAGATCATATTGCCGGTCGCCTGGAGAATTTTCTCCAAAGTGACTTCCACGAACACGCCAAAGGAGAACACATAGCAGACAGAAATATAAGCGCTGCCCATCTGGATGATCTCCGGATCGGTCTCAAAGAGCTGGAAGAAGGGGGCGGAGAAAAAGGCGCCGTAAATGGCAAACAGCACCCAGGTGCAGATCCCCAGGAGAATGCCGTGAACGGCGGCGGAGTTAGCTTCCTCTTGAAGTCCCTGTCCCAGCCGGCGGGAGATCAGAGAGGTGACGCCAACGGCGGTGCCCACTGCGAAGGAGATGAGCAGGTTCTGTAAGGGGAAGGCCAGAGAAACGGCGGCCAGTCCCTTTTCGCTGACCTGAGCCACGAAGTAGCTGTCCACAACGTTGTAAAGAGCCTGTACCAGCATGGAGAACATGGCCGGCAGTGACATGGAGAAGATCAGAGGCAGAACGGGGGCCGTGCCCATCTTGTTTTGTCGAGATTCCTGCGCTTGCATACCACACATCCTATCTATTATTACAAAATACATGTTATTATAGCAAATTTCCCATAGGATGAAAAGGTCCCCCGGACTGAATTTGTAAATAAACTGTGGCTTTTCTTGCAAAGGAACCACTGGACATGGTATAATAACAAACGAATATGCGCCGCGAACCCGCGGCCAAACCCTTTTTTGGCATGGAAAGGGGAAAGCCTCCCCTGGAAGAAAGGCATGATACATTTATGGCAAACAACATTTTGACAAAGCTGTTTGGCAATTACAGCAAACGGGAATTAAAGCGCATCCAGCCCCTGGTGGATCAGGTGTTGAAGCTGGAAGACAAATATAAAGCCATGAGCGACGAGGAGCTGAAAGCTCAGACCGGAGCGTTCAAGGAGCGCCTGGAACAGGGGGAAACTCTGGACGGCATTTTGACAGAGGCTTTCGCCGCCTGCCGTGAGGCTATGGCCCGCGTGCTTTCCATCCGGCTGTTCCCCGTGCAGATCCAGGGCGGCATCATCCTGCATCAGGGCCGCATCAGCGAGATGAAGACCGGTGAAGGCAAAACCTTCACCCTGGCTCTTCCCGCCTACCTGAATGCCCTGACTGGCAAGGGCGTCCACATCGTCACCGTCAACGAGTACCTGGCCAAATACCAGGGCGAGATGATGGCCCGTGTGTTCAACTTCATGGGCTTGACCGTGGGCCTTGCCATGAACGGCATGTCCTCCAAGGAGAAAAAGGCCGCCTACGCCTGCGATATCACCTACGGCACCAACAACGAGATGGGCTTCGACTACCTGCGTGACAACATGGTCACCTATAAGGAGAACAAGGTCCAGCGGGGTCACAACTATGCCATCGTGGACGAGGTGGACTCCATCTTGATCGACGAGGCTAGAACTCCTCTGATCATCTCCGGCCGGGGCGCCAAGGCCGACGACCTGTACGGCCGGGCCAACGCTTTCGCCCGTTCCCTGACCCCCATCCGGGTGAAGGAGACCGACGAGAAAGAGGATAACGACGAGCTTTACAAAGATTACGACTACATTGTCAACGAGAAGCTGAAGACCTGCTCCCTGACCCGCCGGGGCGTGAAGAAGGCGGAAGAGTTCTTCGGCGTGGAGAACCTGACCGATCCGGACAACATCCGCATCCAGCACCATGTGAACCAGGCCATCAAGGCGTGGGGCATCATGCACCGTGACCAGGATTACGTGGTGAAGGACGGGGAAGTCATCATCGTTGACGAGTTCACCGGCCGTTTGATGTATGGCCGCCGCTACAACGAGGGTCTGCATCAGGCGATCGAAGCCAAGGAAGGCGTGGAGGTCGCCCGGGAAAGCAAGACTCTGGCCACCATCACCTTCCAGAACTACTTCCGCCTGTACAGCAAGCTGTCCGGTATGACCGGTACCGCTATGACCGAGCAGGAGGAATTCTCCGAAATCTACAAGCTGGACGTGGTGGAGATCCCCACCAACCGTCCCATGATCCGTGAGGACTGCCCCGACGTTGTCTATAAGACAGAGAAGGCCAAGTTCCAGGCAGTTATCGACGACATTGTGGAGCATCACCAGAAGGGCCAGCCCGTGCTGGTGGGCACCATCACCATTGAGAAGTCCGAGCTGCTCTCCAAGCTGTTGAAGGCTCGGGGCGTGAAGCACGAGGTCTTGAACGCCAAGTTCCACGAGAAGGAAGCTCAGATCGTGGCCCAGGCAGGCCGTAAGGGCGCCGTGACCATCGCTACCAACATGGCCGGCCGTGGTACCGACATCCTGCTGGGCGGTAACGCGGAGTTCATGGCCAAGGCGGAGATGCGGAAGATGGGCTACTCCGAGGAGCTGCTGGTGGAGGCCACCGCCTTCAGCCACACCGACAACGAGGAGATCCTGGAGGCCCGCAAGACTTTCTCCGAACTGAACAAGAAATATAAGGAAGAGATCGCCCCCGAGGCCCAGGAGGTCCGGGAGCTGGGCGGTCTGTATATCATCGGCACCGAGCGCCACGAGTCCCGCCGGATCGACAACCAGTTGCGAGGCCGTGCCGGCCGTCAGGGCGACCCCGGTAAGAGCCGGTTCTACATCTCCCTGGAGGACGACCTGATGCGTCTCTTCGGCGGCGAGCGTCTCCAGGGCCTGATGGACAAGATGAAGATCGAGGACGACGTGCCCATCGAGGCGGGAATGGTTTCCAACTCCATCGAGAGCGCCCAGCGTAAGGTGGAGAGCCGGAACTTTGCCATCCGTAAGAATGTGCTCCAGTACGACGAAGTGATGAACAGCCAGCGGCAGATCATCTACGGCCAGCGCGATCAGGTGCTCAACGGAGAGAACGTGAAGCCCCAGATCCAGAACATGATCCACGAGGCCATCGCCGCCAATGTAAAAACCTTCCTGCCCGAGAATGTGCCCCACGACGATTGGGATCTGATGGGTCTGCGGGAGCACTATCTGGGCTGGCTCATTGGGCCGGAGGACCTGCATTTCACCAAGTCTGAAATTGAGGACCTGGAACCGGAGCATGTAGTGAACGAGCTGCAAAAGAAAGCCGACGAGCTCTACGAGCGGAAGGAGCAGGAGTTTACCTCTCCCATCATGCGTGAAGTGGAGCGGGTGGTGCTGCTGCGGAACGTGGACCAGGAGTGGATGGATCACATCGACGCCATGGAACAGCTCCAGGACGGCATCCGGCTGCGTGCCTACGCCCATCAGGATCCCGTGGTGGAGTACCGTCTGGAAGGCTTCGACATGTTTGACAGCATGATCGCTGCCATTCGGGAGAACACTGCCAAGATGATCCTGACCGTGCGTCTGCGGAAGAAGGAGGAAGCCCCTCAGCGGGAGCAGGTGGCCCAGGAGACCACGGCTTCCACCGCCGGGGACGACACCGCTCAGAAGCAGCCCGTGCGCAAGCAGAAGAAGCCCGGCCGGAACGATCCTTGCCCCTGTGGCAGCGGCCTGAAATACAAGAAGTGCTGCGGCCGCAATGAGTAAGTCAGGCAGAGGAGGGCGACACGTGAGAAAAAGAATGCGATGGATCACTGTGGTGGCAGCGGCGGCCATGTCCCTGCTGCTGACAGGGTGTTCTCTGCCCATGATGGGCTTTGCGGATTACGATGTTTCCGGGTACTTCCAGGCGCTGCTGGACAGCTCCTATAAGGGTCAGAACACGGAGTACGTGGACATCGCCGCTACCACTGAGGAAAAAGCCATGCAGAACAATACCGCCACGGTGCAAAACGCGGCAGTGAACTTCTGCAACACCTACGGCATCACCCCCAGCGACGAGCAGCTTACTCAGCTGGAAGAAGTGATGCGCCAGGCTCTGCTCCAGGCGGATTACACCGTGAAGGACGAGCAGAAGGTGGACACCGGCTATTACCTGGAAGTGGAGATTGTTCCCATCGTCAACTTCAGCGGCTTGGAGAGCGAGATCGACAAGCTGCGGGACGAGGCTCAGGATGAGGCCAGCCAGGCCCAGAAAGAGGCCGAGGAAGAAGAGGAAAACAGCGATAGCTATGACGATAGTGATGGCTACGACGACTACGGCTATGATGACGGTTATGGCAGTGAGGACGACTACGGTTACGAGGACAGCAGTTACGACGATTATGACGATACTTCCAGCGACCAGGAGAGTTCTCAGGAAGAATCGGACCAGGACACTCAGCCTGTCAGCGCCAATGACCTGTTCGTGAACAAGGTGGTGGAGTACTGCCAGGAGCTGGTGACCACCATCCGTTATGCTGACACACCGGTGACCATCTCCCTGGACATTGTCCAGACGGAGAAGGGCGAGCTTCAGCTGGATACCAATCAGCTGGACACCATTGACCGGACCGTGCTGCAATTCCAGAGCTAAACACACAAGACCAGGGGGCGGCGCTGTCCGCCCTCTTTTCAAAAGGAGCGGGAGGAATCCCGTTCCGGGAAAGGAGAACCGCTATGAAGGAAGAAGACAAGCTGTTGACGAAAGAGCTCTACGACCTGACCCACACCGCTGCCGCTGCTCTGCTGGAAGGCACCCAGTATCCCTGGGAGGCCCTGCCCAAGATCGGCGCCTTTATTCTGGAGCTGGGTGCGGCCCTGTCCTCGGAGGAGTACGAACAGCGTGGGGAAAATGTGTGGATCCACAAGACCGCCAAGATCTACCCCAACAATTATATCGCCGGGCCCTGCATCATTGGGCCGGAAACGGAAGTGCGTCCGGGAGCCTTTATCCGGGGCAACGCCCTGGTGGGTGCCCACTGCGTGGTGGGAAATTCCACGGAACTGAAAAACGTGATCCTGTTCGACAACGTCCAGGTGCCCCACTACAACTACGTGGGGGACTCCATCCTGGGGTATAAATCCCACATGGGCGCCGGGGCGGTGACCTCCAACGTGAAGCAGGACAAGACCCCTGTGGCGGTGAGCCTGGGCTTCCGCAAGCTGGATACCGGCCTGAAGAAGTTCGGCGCCATGCTGGGAGACCATGTAGAGGTGGGATGCAACAGTGTGTTGAATCCCGGCACTGTGGTGGGCAGAGGCTCTCACGTGTATCCTCTCTCCATGATGCGGGGTTTCCTGCCCAGCGGGATGATCCACAAGACAAGCGGGGAGACTGTGCCCCTGCAAGAACGGAAATGAGCCGGGTCCACCCGGTTTTGGGAAAGGGGATGAGCCCTTGGAAATAATGGATACCATTTTGGAGTTTCTCCAGTCCGGGGTGCTGCCCACGGTGCTGCTGATCCTGCGGATCCTGGTGCCGCTGCTGGCCTTTTACGTGATATGGCGGTGCTACACCTCCTTTAAAAAGGGTCAGCGCCGCCGCGATCCCGTGATCATGCTGTGGGATGAGGCTTCAGGGACCAGGTTCCCGGTGCTGTACTGGGAAAACTCCATCGGCCGCAGCAAGAGCTGTGACATTTACGTGCCTGACGCTACCATCAGTCGCGACCACGCAGTGCTCATGCGCCGTGACGAGGGTTGGTTCATCTGTGACACCGGTTCCAAGGCTGGGGTGCAGGTGAACGGCCGAAAGGTGGATGGCAAGAAGCTGGTGAATATCGGAGACCGGGTGACTATGGGTTCCACCACCCTCACCCTGTGGAACACCGACGCCCAGCCTCGGGAACGCCGGCGGTTCTTCACCGGTTTTTCCCGGGAGGCCGCCTCTCCCTTGAAGCTGATGATGGTGGCCACCTTCACCTTGCTGCTGGTGGCAGTTCAAGGACTTTGCATGAACGGGGAGCTCCACCCGGAGCAGATGATCCCCTTTGCCGCTGTGCTGGTGATGGGCTGGGGCCTGTACATTTTCTCTGTGGGAGTGCTCCATCGGGTCAGCTTTGAGATCGAGACCGTGGCATTTCTCCTGTCGGGGATCGGCATCCAGCTTTTGGCCGCCTTTGACATCGACGGTGTCACCACGCAGATCGCCGCCATGCTGCTGGGAATCCTGCTGTTCAGCTTTTTGCTGTGGTTCATGGGGGACATGGACCGGGTGGCCAAGTGCCGCCTGTGGATCGGCATCGGCGCGGTGGGACTGCTGGCCTTGACCCTGCTTGTGGGCACCAATGTGGGCGGTTCTACCAACTGGATCCGCATCGGGCCCCTGAGCGTTCAGCCTTCGGAATTTGTAAAGATCGCCTTTATCTTTGTGGGCACTTCCACTCTGGACCGCTTGCAGACAAAGAAGAACATCGGCGAATTCCTGATCTTTACCGGCGCCTGTATCGGCCTGCTTGCCCTGATGCCTGACTTCGGCATGGCGCTGATCCTGTTTGCCACCTTCCTTATCATCGCTTTCATGCGTTCCGGCAGCATCCGCACCATCGCTTTGGTGGTGGCGGGCGCCGCTTTGGCGGGCCTGCTGGTGCTCAGCGTCAAACCCTATATTTTAGAGCGTTTCGCTGGCTGGGGGCATATTTGGGAAGACGTAAATGGTGTGGGCTATCAACAGACCCGCACTTTGACCTATCTGGCAAGCGGCGGATTTTTCGGCCTGGGTCTGGGATCCAATTACTTGGGAAGCGTACCTGCTGCCGACAGCGATCTGGTGTTTGGCCTGCTCTGCGAGGAGCAGGGATTGTTGCTGGGTCTAGTGGTGCTGTCCGCCTTCGTGCTGTTTATCTTCTATGCCCGCAGTGACGTGACCCGCAGCCGGTCCACCTTCTTCTCTATCGCGGCCTGTGCCGCGGCGGGGATGCTGCTGTTCCAGACGGCGCTGAATGTTTACGGTGCCACGGACGTGCTGCCCCTTACCGGCGTCACCCTGCCCTTTATCAGTTCCGGTGGATCCAGTATGATCTCTGTCTGGGGCATGATGGCCTTCTTGAAGGCTTCCGACGAGCGCACCTACGCCGCCCGTCGGGCTTCCCGAAAAAGTCTGCGGGAGGACTATTCCCCGCCTCCTTCCAGAGGCAGGGCAGCTCCGCCCCCACAGGCTCCCGCCAGACCGGCTCCCTCCCGGAAAAGGGCTCAGTCGCCCACCTATGGAGGAAGCGGCCGCCACGCGCGAAAGGAGGCTTGACCCATGCGCACCACAGGATTTCGTTCCATGGTCCTCTATATTCTTCTGGCCGCCTTTTTGGGCGGACTGGGCTATCTGCTGGTGAACTTCGCCCTCAACGGAGGAAAGTGGGCCATGCAGCCCTATAACGGCCACATCCAGTCTGAGAACTCCACTGTGAAGCTGGGTGACATCACCGACCGGAACGGCAATCTGCTTGCCACTACCGAGGATGGTGTCCGCCTGTACAGCGAGGATGAGTCCGCCCGCCGGGCTCTGCTCCACACGGTGGGGGATCCCTACGGCTATATCAGCACCAGCATCCAGTCTACCATGAGCAGCAAACTTTCCGGCTACAATATGGTCACTGGGCTCAACGATACCATTTTCAACCGCTTGGGCAGTGATATTGCCCTGACGGTAGACCAAGGCGCTTGCACCGCCGCTTACAACGCCCTGGGGGGCAAAAACGGCGCGGTGCTGGTCTACAATTACAAAACAGGGGAGATCCTCTGCAAGGTGAGCGCGCCCACCTTCGATCCCCAAAACGTCCCGGAAGATCTGGAGTCCAACGAGGCCTATAACGGCGTTTACCTGGACAACACCTTGTCCAGCTCCTTCACCCCGGGCTCCATTTTCAAGATCGTTACCGCAGCCGCAGCCATGGAACGGTGGCCCGACAGCTGGAATACCATCACTTACACCTGTAATGGGGCGGTAGAGATGGACGGCAGCGATATCACCTGTCTCCACGGCAACGCCCATGGCACTCAGGATATGTCCGCCGCGCTGGGAAATTCCTGCAACGTGTACTTTGCCCAGTTGGCCAACGAGCTGGGAGCGGAAGCACTCCAGGCCAAAGCCAAAGAGATGGGCTTTGGCGTTTCCTTCGACCTGGAAGGAGTTTCTACCGCGGAAAGCACCATTGACTTGACAGGCGTCAATTCCAACCAGCTGGGTTGGGCAGGCGTGGGCCAGTATACAGTGCTTACCAATCCTTACCACATGATGGTCCTTATGGGGGCCATCGCCAACGGCGGGGAGTACGTCCAGCCCCGTCTGGTTCAGGGGACCGATCTGCTGGAAGGTCTCTCAACCGGCAGCCGCCAGCTGGTTTCCAGTCAGGAGGCCTCCCAGCTGAAAGAGTTGATGCGCAGTGACGTGGAATACTACTATGGTGACTACTTGTTCCCTGAGGGGATGAACGTTTGCGCGAAAACCGGTACCGGCGAGGTAGGGGATGACAAAGGCCCCAACTGCTGGATGGTTGGTTTCTGTGATTCTACCACTTATCCCTATGCCTTCGCCGTAGTGGTGGAGGACGGTGCGGGCGGCATTGAGAGCGCCGGTTCTGTAGTCAGCGCCGTGCTGTCTGCCCTGGCATAATATAGAAAACGAAATCGCAAAAGAAAAAATCCCCGGGTTTACCGGGGATTTTTTTGTTTACACTTCTTTAAGCTCTCCCTGGACGATGAGACAGTAGTCTCTGGCTTCCCAGGCATCTATCAGATCTTGAATGGACTTCGCGGGATGGCGAAGAGCCACTCCCGCCATGCCAATAGCCGGATCCTCCGCACGGTGTACGTCTCCGCCGGAGGTGGGCAGCAGGTGGTGTTCCTTTGCAAATCGGGAAGCCTGCTGGTTTTCCGGATCATGGTTAAAGTAGTTGAACACCTCAGCGCCGTCCAGAAATTCCGGCTGAGGTTGAATGGTCATGTCGATGTAGGGTCTGTCTCGGAAGGGGTGAGCCATGGAAAGAAAGCCTCCCGCCTGGTGGACCAGGGCGGCGTACTCCGAAAGAGGCAGCCGGTGCAGGTCAGGATGGGAAAGGAGAAACTCCAGATCCACACCATAAGTGAGCACTTCTTTTCCACCGCCGTACTGGTGCTCTAAGCCGAAAAACACGGAAAAGTCGTGGGCGTCGCCCCAGGCTTTGGCGGCTTGATAGGCCTCCCAGTAACGAAGCATTTTTTCCTCCCAGGGGAGGTGGCGGTCCACCGCGGTGTTTCCCAGCAAGAAGTGGTCCGTCAGCACCATGCCGGCATAACCACGATCCCGGTAGGCCTGGGCCATTTCCTGAGGTTCACTCATAGCGCAGGCGCTGCACCAGCAGCAGTGGCAGTGAGTCTCATAGCGGTAGGGGAATTCCTTTTCCAAAGGTCCTTGTGTCATGGAGGCTTTCATTTCCTTTCCAAAAGGTTATTTTGCCAATTTCTTTTCGTCGCTGACCACATTGTTGGCCCAGATACCGGAGACCAGCATGATGGTGCCGATCACCGCTTTGAGGATGTCCGCGCAGGAGACGAAGAAGAACACCCACACCACCGAAAGTCCGGTAAACTGGCACAGGCAGTAGGCCACAGGCAGATTCACCACCCAGGTGAACACGCAGTCGAATAGGAAGGTAATAAAGGTCTTTCCTCCCGAGCGGATGGTAAAATAGGTGCCGTGGACGTAGGAAGTGAGGGGCAGAAACGCACCCGAGACAATCAAAAGCTGGGTGGCTGTCTCACGAACCGCAGGCTCGGTGTTATAGATGTGGGGGATAAAGGGGGAGCTGGCGATAATACCCCCGCCGATAACCAAGTTGACGCAGACGCTGAAAAACAGCAGCTTGCGCACCGTGTCTTTGGCGCCGGGGATGTCGTTGGCGCCCAGCAGCTGACCGGAGAGGATGCCGATAGCGTTGCCTAGGGCCATCATCACGATGGCGAACAGGTTCCACACCGTGGAGTTGATGTTGGTGGCGGCCACAGCCTGCAATCCCCGGGTGGCGTAGCACATGTTCACCGCTGCGGTGCCGATGGACCAAAGGGTCTCGTTCAGCAGCAGGGGCGTGCCGGTGATGGCGATCTGCTTGACCAAGGACAGAGGGATGCGGAAATCCCGGAACAATCCCTGAACAAAGGGGAACTGCTTCCGATGACGGTAAGTACGCAGCAGCAGGTAGGCCATTTCCACGTAACGGGAGATTACCGTAGCCAAAGCGGCACCGGCCACGCCCATTTTGGGGAAGCCGAAGCTGCCGAAGATCAGCAGGTAGTTGCCCACCAAGTTGACGCAGATGGCGATGACACTGGCCACCATGGGGGAGAAAGTCTCGCCCACGTCCCGGAGTGTGCTGGAAAAGCACTGCACCAAAGCAAAGGGCAGCAGGCCCCACAGGATGATGTTCATGTAGTCCTTGGCGTGGGCCAAGGTAGTGGCGATTTCCTCCGGGGTGGAGGCTTCCTCGCTTAAGTACAGCTGGAACAACTGCTGCCCAAACAGCAGAAAGACAAGCACACCTATAATAAAGATTGCCACGCTGAACAACAGCCGGAACCGAAGGGTGTGGCGCACTCCGTCGTAGTCTTTTTTGCCGAAGAACTGTGCGCCGAAAATGGAGGCCCCTCCCAGGCCGCCAAAGATGGTCAGGTTGTAGATAAACACGATCTGGTTGACGATAGCCACGCCGGACATGGGGGAGGTGCCCAGGCGGCCCACCATCACGTTGTCCAGAAGGTTGACGAATTGAGTGATGCCCTGCTGGACAATCATGGGCACCAAAAGGGCCAGCACGGCGGCGTAGAACGCCCGGCTGCCGATGAGTTTCTTCCTCAAGCTGTTCATATGTTTCGATTCTCCTTACTTCCCAAAAAAAGAAATGTCTTTTATCCCAGCAGGGCTCCCAATCCCTGGGGCAGGTCCTCTTCCGGAGAAAGCTGCTCTATCAGCTCTCCGTAATCTTTTAAGTACAGGTTCGCCAAGGCAGAGATCCCTTCTTTGGTCTCGCCGGCACCGTCCCCGTCAGTGGAGACAGCGTCCTCCACGGCCACCACGGGAAAACCTGCGGCTTTGGCAGTGCGGATAGCGTAGGCGGAGTCCTCAAACACCACGCTCTCCTCCGGAGCCGCGCCCAGTTCTTTGGCGCAGTGGAGAAAAATGTCGGGATACTCCTTGCTTTTGCCCACTTCTCCGCAGGTGGCGAAGCAGTCTACCAAGGACAGCATCCCCAGACGCTCCAAAGCCAGCCTGACTCCTTCCCGGTTGGAAGCGGTGGCCACAGCAATGGGCACACGGTTTTCTTTCAGCAGTTCTAAAAACGCCTTGGCGTGAGGTTTTTCCTCTACCCGGTCCCGGTAGCTTTCCAAGGCACAGTGGGCGATCTCTCCAGCGATCTCTTCCACAGTGCCCGCCGCTCCCAAAGACTGGTAATACTGAGCGCACTGTTCCAGGCTCATACGGTTCAGCGTGCGGTGAATACCTTCCGGAACCTGCAAACCCTTTTGGGCGGCGTATTCATAGGTGATGGCCTGCCACATGGGCATGGAATCCAACAGGGTGCCGTCGGCGTCAAAAATGCAGCAGCGGATCATAAACCCTCCTCCTTTTAAAAATCAGTATAACAGAAACCTTTTCTGGACGCAAGGACGGGGAAGGCACAAAAGAGCGCCGTAAAAAAAGCGCCGCAAAACAAAGCTCTGCGGCGCTCTTCCCAAACAGGGAGTTCCTTTTTTTCGGGGTTTGAGGATAGGAGGGGTCTGGACTCAGCGGGCTTCGGGAGAGGGATTGGGACTAGCTTCTTCATCCCGGATGGATTCCTCTCGGGAGGACTCTTTTCGGGAAGACTCTTCCATGTCGCGGGAGGAGTCGGGTTCCATCATGGATTCCATAGCGGAGCCCACTTTGCTTCCGGCTTCCTCCATGCCGCTCTCGATACGGGAAACGGTGCTGGATACGTCATTTTTTACTTCGTCCCCGCAGCCGGCGAGAAGGATCCCCAAAGAGGCGCAGAGGGCGAAGGCGATCATCTTGTTTTTCAGCATGTTGCAAGGTTCCTTTCCTGAAAGTTTCAGCCGTCCGCCGCTGCAAAATTTCCGGCGAAGGCTTTTTGTAGTATTTGCCCGGAATGGGAAAACTATGCGCCAAATGAGCCGGGAAAGGCTCTTTCCGGCGATTGAAAAACTTTTTTGAAAATGATAGAATACCTTAAGAATCTTGTAAGGGTGTGAACCTATGATGATAATTACAGTGACGCTCAATCCTGCTTTGGACCAACAGATCATGCTGGACAGTTTTGCCCCCGGGACCATCCAATGGTATTCCCAGGGGATCTTTCTGCCCGGAGGTAAAGGGGTGAATGTGTCCCGGCTTCTCTCTTCCCTGGGAATGGAGAATAAGGCTCTGGGCATTGCCGCCGGATTTACCGGACGGGAGATCCTTCGACTGCTGGAAAAAGAAGGGTGTAAGACCGATTTCGTCCTGCTGGAGGAAGGAAATTCCCGAATCAACGTAAAACTGCGCACCGCTGGAGGAGAGGAGACCGCCCTCAACGGCACTGGTCCCCGGATCCCGGAGGAAGCGGTGGACCAGCTGCTGGAAAAGCTGACCGGGCTCACGTCAGAGGACGTAGTGGTGCTGTCCGGTAGCTTGCCGGAAGGTTTGCCGGAGACGGCGTTCCCCCGCATCCTGGAAGCGGCTCGCCGGGCAGGAGTTCGGTTGGTAGTGGACATGGCAGGGGATTCTCTGCTGGCAACACTGCCCTATCATCCCTATCTCATCAAGCCTAATGACCAGGAACTGCGGGAGATCTTCTCTCTGGAAGGACCTCTCACCGCCCAGGACGTGAAAGAGTACGCCGGGCAGCTTCAGCGCATGGGTGCCAAAAACGTGGTGGTCTCTCTGGGGGCCAAGGGCGCGCTGCTCCGGGAGGAGAGCGGCCGGTGCATGTTCTGCCACGGCGTGCGGGGAAGAGCGGTCTCCACTGTGGGAGCGGGAGATTCCCTGGTGGCTGGATTCCTGTATGGATTGGAGCTCCACGGCACCATGGAGGGCGCACTGAAATGGGGTGTGGCCGCTGGGGCCACCACCGCATTCCAGGAGGACCTGGCCACAGGTGAACAGGTGAAGGCCAGATTCCCGGCAGTAGGCAATCCCCACATTTTATAAAGGATTTGTAAATTCGGGGGCAAAGCCGGGTCTCTCCGCCAGAATCCAGTTGACACCGGCAGGGGATCCAAAGTACAATGATAATAATCGGAGCCCCAGCAAATTTGGGCATTTTTCCGGGATATGGAGGAAGATCCATGGCAACAAAAGGAAACGATCCCCTTCGGGAGGAACTGCGTTCCTCCCAGGTTTATCATGTTTTAAAAGGCTCTAACATCCCTGTGGCGGGGAAGATCGCTCAGGGCTTGGATAGAGCCGCTCAAGGGCTGGATCAGGTGGTGGAAGGTTTTTCCACGGGTACCAGACCCAGCGGCGGCAACAGAGGGGGGCATCCCTACCAGGCGCCTCCGCCGGCATGGCAGGCTCCCAGCCAGACGCCGCCTCAGCAGCGGACAGCCCCTCAAAATACCGGTTACCGGCCCCCTCAGACCGGCCCATCCAATGTGGGAGGGAAAACCGGCAGCGGTTACTATTACAGTTACGCTCAGGGGGGACAGCCCCAACAGGGACAACGGGCGCAGCAGACGGCGAGACCTCAGCAGCCCCAGCAGGCTCCCCGAGCAGGACAGACAGGGCGGGCCGTTCCTCCTCAGGGGCGGCAGACTCGGCCTCCCCAAGCGCCGGTCTATCAGCCTCCCCGCGGAAATGCAGGCAAGCAGACTGTTCCCAACCAGCCTCAGGTGCCTATGAAGATGGTCCGCGCGGGCAGTCCGGCAAAGTTTTACATTACCGGAGCAGTGGCTCTGTTCTATGCCATGGTTGCTCCCATGTATGAGCCTCAGCATTTTTTGATCTTTTTGGTGGTGCTGGTGTTGGTGTTTTTGGGTTCCAGCGCACTGTTCAAGGGCAAGAAGATGTTTGTCCCCGTGGAGCCGGAAAAGCCCAAGGAAGAACCCAAGCCCCAGCCGGAAAAAGTGGAGAAATCCCAGACCGGCAACCCGGAGGTGGACAAGATCATCGACGAGGGCCGGGAGTATTTGAAAAAGCTCCGGGCGGCGGATGACGCCATCCCCGACGAAGCCCTTTCGGAGGATATCACCCGGATGGAGCGGGCGTCGGCGGACATTTTCCGTTACATCGCCGATCATCCGGAGAAAGCGCCTCAGATCCGCAAGTTCATGAATTATTACCTGCCCACCACCCTGAAGCTGCTGAACAGTTACCAGCGGCTTTCCAGCCAGTCGGTGAAGGGTGAGAACATCACCTCCACCATGTTCAATATCGCCGGCATGATGCACACCGTGGCCGACGCCTTTGAAAAACAGCTGGACTCTTTGTTCTCCGAGGAGGCCATGGACATCTCCGCGGATATCACCGTGTTTGAGACCCTCTTGAAGCAGGAAGGTTTTGTGGAAGAGGAGAAAAAGGAAAGTGGAAAATAAGCTCTGAAAAGGGCGGGCCGCTGAGAAAAAACGGCCATACTAAAATGAATGAAGCGAGAGCTTTTATTGAGGAAAGGATGAAGGTATATGGCAGATGAGATCAAATTGACCCTGGAACAGCAGGCGCCCCAGGCGCCGTCCCTGACGCTTGAGGGTGTGGAGACTCCCTCTCTCACCCTGGGACAGGAGCCGGAAGCACCCAAGCAGGTAGAACCGGACGACATCTCCGCGTTGGATGAAAGTGTCCTTTCCCCGGAGGAGCGGAAAGTGGTGGACGATTTCGCCGATAAGATTGACCTGACCAATTCCACCCTGGTGCTGCAATACGGTTCCGCGGCCCAGAAGAAGATCGCTTCCTTCTCCGATACCACTTTGAACAACGTGCGCACCAAAGACTTGGGCGAGGTGGGCGATCAGATCTCCAGCCTGGTGGTGGAGCTGAAGGGCTTTGACATCCAGGAAGAGGAGAAAAAGGGTTTCTTCGGGTTCTTCAAGAACACGGGGAATAAGATCACCGCCATGAAGGCCCGGTACGACAGCGCCGAGCACAACGTGAATAAGATCGCCGGCGCCCTGGAATCCCACCAGGTGCAGCTTTTGAAAGATATCGTCATGCTGGATAAGCTCTACGAGATGAACCTTTCCTATCACAAAGAGCTTTCCATGTACATCATCGCCGGGAAGAAGAAGCTCCAGAAGGAGCGGGCCACCACCCTGGTAGAGATGCAGAACAAGGCAAAACAGACCGGTCTGGCGGAGGATGCCCAGGCCGCTAACGACTATGCTCAGATGTGCGACAGCTTTGAGAAGAAGCTCCACGACCTGGAACTGACCCGGATGGTCAGTGTGCAGATGTCTCCCCAGATCCGCCTGGTGCAAAACAACGACAAGCTGATGGCGGACAAGATCCAGTCCACTCTGGTGAACACCATTCCCTTGTGGAAGAGCCAGATGGTGCTGGCTTTGGGTCTGGCCCATTCCGAGCAGGCGGTGAAGGCCCAGCGGGAGGTCTCCGACATGACCAACGAGCTGCTGCGCAAGAACGCCGAGCGGCTGAAGATGAGCACCATCGAGACCGCCCGGGAGAGCGAGCGGGGCGTGGTGGATATGGAGACCCTGCGTCAGACCAACCAGTCCCTGATCCAGACCCTGGACGAAGTGGTAAAGATCCAGGACGAGGGCAGAGCCCGCCGCCGCGCCGCGGAAGCGGAGATCGGCCGGCTGGAGGGAGAGCTGAAGCAGAAGCTGCTGGACATTCACACCTGAGAGGAATACCGTCCCACAACGAAGTGAGGGAGGCTTGTGAAAAAAGTGAAAAAGAAGAATCTAGTAGGAGCCTGCGTCATGGTCGTGATGATCCTGGTGGCAGTGCCCTGGGGTGTGCATAATTCCCTCACCAAACTAAGGGAGTATGCGGAAGGCTCCTATTATTACGACAATACCGGCTACGCTATTTACGATGGGATCGATGTTCGGGAAGCTACGGCCAACAACTTGATTACCCTGGCTCGGAAGTACACGGACGTCAACACCAATCTGGTGGGGCTGATCGACGAGCTGGACTATAACGTGCGGCTTTCCCAGAACAGCTACGGTAATTTTGAAGAAGAGGCCCAGGTCAACCAAGCCATGGGCGACGCGGCTCAGGCACTGTATGAGGAGCTGAAAAAAACAGAGCTGGAGGAAACGGACCAGAAGTATCCGGATCAGCTCATTGCTCAGATGGAGTCGGAGCAGGACAAGATCAACCGTTCCAGCTACAACGACGACGCCCGGGAATTCAACGCCCGTCTGGAGAAATTCCCGGTGAACCTGCTGCGGGGCCTGGCGGGGGTAAGTCCCTTGGCCACCTTTGACTATGAATGAGAGGAGGCGTCCCATGAAGAACGCCTGGAAACGTGTCTTTACCCTGGCTGTGGCAGCGGCCTTGGCTGTGGTTTTGACCATTCCCGCTCTGGCGGTGGTGCCTGACCGGCCGGAGAACCAGTATGTGCTGGACGAGGCCGGGGTGCTCTCGGACGAGACGGAGCAGGAGATCATCTCACAGAACCAGAAGCTGTTTGAGGAGACCGGCGCCCAGATCGTGGTGGTGGCGGTGGATTTCCTGGATGGGGAAGAGATTGACGACTACGCCTACTCCCTGTTCAATTCCTGGGGCATTGGTTCGGTGGAGCGCAATAATGGCCTGCTGTTGCTGATGGCCATTGCCGAGGACAACTATTATGCCATGCCCGGCTACGGCATCGAGGATTATTTTGACGGAGCAAAGCTGAAAGACATGCTCAACGAGTATTTGGAGCCTGACTTTGCCGCCAAGGATTACGACGCCGGGGCAAAAAAATTTTTTGACGCAGCTCTTTTCGAGATGGAAAGTTACTATGCCAACTATTCCGACGAGTACAACTCGGGGAATATCACGCCCGACTATGACTATTCCTACGAGTACGAGCCCAGCTTCGGCGAGAGACTGAGCTGGATGTTTGGAAACGTGCTGAGCGTTGTGATCCGGATCGTAGTGGTCGTGGTGATCTTCCTGGTGCTGGTGTCCATCATCCGAGGCATAGGCGGAGGTGGCGGCGGTCCCCGTTCCGGCGGCGGAGGCGGTGGCGGCGGCTTCTGGACCGGTTTGTTCCTGGGCAATCTTCTGGGGAACAGCCGGAGAAGAGGCGGTTGGCGTCCACCCCCACCCCCACCTGGTGGATTCGGTCCTCGTCCTCCTAGAGGCGGAGGAGGATTCGGCGGGTTTGGCGGTTTCCACGGTGGTGGAGGCGGCGGCTTCGGCGGCGGAGGATTCCGCGGAGGCGGCGGTGGCTTCCATGGTGGAGGCGGCAGCCGTGGCGGCGGAGCCGGCAGATAAGGAAATATAAAACCGCAGTTCAGCGGTAAGAAGGGCTTGCGGCCAGTGGCGGCATGCCCTTCTTTTGTAGGCGCCCTTGTAGGGCGGAAGGAGAAATGGGGGCGATGGGTATCAAAAAGTATTTTCTGTTTGATTTGGACGGCACCGTGGCGGACAACGGGGAGGGCATCTTGAAATCCGCCCAGTATGCCCTGGACGCCTTTGGCATCCACGGGGAACCGGAAGAGAAGCTGCGGCGGTTTGTGGGACCACCCCTTCATGAGTCCTTTATGGAGTTTTACGGCTTTTCCCGGGAGCAGGCTTTCGCTGCTGTGGAGAAATACCGGGAGCGCTACCGGGTAAAGGGCGTGTACGAGAACAAGCTCTATCCCGGTATGAAGGAATTGCTGGAGGATCTTTCTCAAAGGGCGGCGGTGTGCCTTGCAACCTCTAAGCCGGGGGTGTTCGCCAAGACTATTTTGGAGATGGGGGGAGTGCTGCCCTGTTTCCAGGTGGTGGTAGGCTCGGAACTGGACGGTTCCCGCACCGACAAAGCGGAGGTTATCGAAGCTGTGCTGGAACAGTTGGGCCGCCCGCCCAAAGACCAGGTTGTGATGGTGGGTGACCGGAAGCACGACATCCAAGGGGCTGCCGCAGTGGGACTGGACGCCATCGGGGTGGAGTACGGTTTCGCTCCTCCGGGAGAATTGGAAGAAGCCGGCGCCCGGTGGATTGTTCCTACGGTAGAAGCACTGAAAGAGCTCTGTTTAGGGTTGAGCGAAACAAGAAAGGAAGGATAAACATGGAGAAGGCAAGCAAAAAAGTCCTGGTGGTAGTGGACGTGCAGAACGATTTCATCTCCGGGGCCCTGGGCACGAAAGAAGCCCAAGCCATCGTGCCCAAGGTGCGGGAGAAGATCCAGAGCTTTGACGGTTCGGTGTACTTCACCATGGACACCCACGGGAAGGATTACCTTTCCACCCAGGAGGGACGCAACCTGCCGGTGGAGCACTGTATCAAAGGCACCTGGGGCTGGGAACTGGATCCCCAGATCGAACAGGTGCGGCAAAGTACCCCCATTGAGAAGAATACCTTTGGCAGCAAGGGCTTGGCCGATGTGCTCAAGGCTCGGAATACCTACGAAGGACCCTTGGAGGAGATCCAGCTGATCGGTGTATGTACGGACATTTGTGTCATCTCCAATGCCCTGCTGCTGAAAGCCTACATGCCCGAGGTAAAGCTGACGGTGGACGCCGCCTGTTGTGCGGGCGTCACCCCGGAGAGCCATTACCGGGCCCTGGAAGCCATGAAGGCCTGCCAGATCGAAATCGTGAACGACGGTCAGTAAAAGCTGTGGGGATAGAGAAAAAGGACAGGGGAACCGGTTGGTTCTCACTGTCCTTTTTTGGTTTATTCATCTCGATGGCTCTTTTTCCGTTTCCGCACGCACTCCGTCAGCAGATACTCGATCTGCCCGTTGATGGACCGGAAATCATCCTCCGCCCAGGCGGAAAGCTCCTTCCAAAGAGTGGGGGAGATCCGCAGGAGGATCTGTTTTTTCGCTTTTTCCTTTTCCTCCAATACGGTCCCCCCTTTCTACTTCTATGTTACATCCAAACCAGCTCACGGTCAATAGATGGAGCCGCTGTTGACGATGGGCTGGGCGTCCTTGTTGCCGCAGAGCACCACCAGCAGATTGCTGACCATGGCGGCTTTCCGCTCCTCGTCCAGGTTGACGATATCGTCGTCGTTGAGCTGGGCCAAAGCCATTTCCACCATGCCAACGGCGCCTTCCACGATCTTCTTCCGGGCGGCCACCACGGCTTCCGCCTGCTGCCGCTGGAGCATGGCTGCGGCGATCTCCGGGGCGTAGGACAGGTGGGTGATGCGCACTTCCAAGATCTCCAGACCGGCCATGGCCACCCGCTCCTGAAGATCCTGCTTCATCATCTCGGCGATTTCCTGGCTGCTGCCCCGCAGAGTTTTTTCGTTGCTGCTGTTTTCTTCCAGCAAGTCGTAGGGGTACATCCGGGCGATGTTCCGAGTGGCGGAATCGCACTGGGTGGAGAGGAAGGTGCGGTAGTTCTGTACGTTGAACACCGCCTTGGTGGTGTCCACGATCCGCCAGATGACGATGGTCCCGATGATGATGGGGTTGCCCCGCTCGTCATTGACGGTCTGCTTTTCGTTGTTCAGGGTCATGGTTTTCAGGGAGATCTTCCGGCTTCCCCCGAAGGTGACGCTGGTGTTGCCATTGACCGTGGTCATGGAGGCTCGCTGAGCGCCGGGGTTGATTCCCTCGCAGAAGGGGTTTACCCAGTAGTAGCCGTCCTTTTTCAAGGTGCCGTGATACTTGCCGAAGAGGGTGAATACCAGGGCTTCGTTGGGGTTTAAGATCTTCAGCCCCGCCATGAGGAACAGATCCAGCAGAAACACCAGGGAAGCGACCACAATCAGGGTGATGGACAGAGGAACGTTGGTGTCCCAAAGCATCAGCGGTCCGCAGATGGCCACGGCGATACTGCCGAAGAACAGCACCAAGATCAACGCCAGCATGGCAAAGCCGTTGAGGGTCTTGACCGGCTTCTCCGTGTACCGGTTGACGATCTTTTCATTTACCTCCATAAATAACAACTCCTTTTCAAGCTTTTGATTTGATATCATTATAATATCATATTGAAACGCTGTCAAGAGAGAGGAGGGCAGTCTTTCAGGAAAATCTCTTGCGCTGGTTTTCCAAAGCTCCTATAATGAAAGAAATGAAAAGAGAGGGGAGACCGTTTATGGAACAACGATTCACCGTCCGCCAGCTGCCTGACCGTGTCACGGAGATCACCGATCCTTCCGGAGTTCACTGCTTCTTGGTGGAAGGTCGGGAGAAGGCGGTGCTCATCGACACCATGGTGGGACTGCGTGGGCTGAAAGATCTGGTGAACACCTTGACGGAACTGCCGGTGGAGGTGGTCCTCACTCACGGGCATATGGATCATGCCGGGGGCGTGTTTGAGTTTGGCTCCTGCCGGATCCACCCGGAGGATATGCCCATGCTGGACGGAAAGACTCTGCCTTCCCGGATAGGGTACATGAACGGCCAGCTGGAAGCCCTGGGCGCTCAGCCTCTGCCTCAGGAGGAGTTCCTCATAGACACCCCGGTGGAGTGCACGCCACTTTTGGGCGGGGACAAGCTGGATCTGGGAGACCGGGTGCTGGAAGTGATCCACGTGCCGGGCCATACCAGAGGATCCCTGTGCTTCCTTGACCCTGCCACCGGGGACTTTTTCGCCGGGGACGCCTGCAACAACAACACCCTGGTGATGATGGACGTTTCCGCCACCATCAGCCAGTACCTGGAAGCGCTGCTGGCGCTGAAGGATCGCCAGGGGGAGATAAGCCGGTTCTACCTGTTCCACGGGCCCAGCCTCCAGGACAAGTCCTGTATTGACGACAATATTCAGTGCTGCCGGGAGATCCTGGCGGGCACGGACGACCATGTGCCGGTGGAGTTCCTTGGACGCACAGGATACCTTGCCAAAGAGCGGATTCCCGGCACCTTCGACCGAAAGGACGGCCGGTTTGGGAATATCATGTATCTTCCCCAGCTGGTCCGGTGAGGGAACGACCATGAAACGACTGTATCTGATTGGCGGGCCCATGGGCGTGGGCAAGACTACCGTCTGCCGGGAGCTGAAGCGTCTGACGGCCCCCAGCGTGTTCTTGGACGGAGACTGGTGCTGGGATATGGAGCCATTCCAGGTGACGGAGGAAACCAAGCGGATGGTCCAGGAGAATATCGCGTTTCTGCTGGGGCAGTTCCTGCGGTGTTCCGCCTATGAAACGGTGATTTTCTGCTGGGTGATGCACCAGCAGGAGATCCTGGATTCCCTGCTGGGCGCGCTGCCCTTGGAAGGGGTGGAGGTGCGGAAAGTGTCTCTGCTGGCAAAACCCGAAACCCTGAAACAGCACATTGGCGGAGACGTGGAGCGTGGCCTGCGGACTTGGGACGTGCTGGACCGCAGCCTGGAACGGCTCCCTCTGTACCAGGACCTGGACACGGAAAAGCTGTGGGTGGACGATCTCTCTCCCCAAGAGACCGCCAGTATTTTGGCAAAGGAAAACTAAACAGAAAAAGGGAAGGCGTGTTTCAGCCCTCCCTTTTTTTGTATGAAGATAGATTCAAATTTTATTTTCCCAGCAGATCCAGCAGCTTCTGTTCTCTTTGCCCCAGGCTGCCATCGGTGTCCAGATCCGCCATGGCGCAGCCTTCCACGGCCAGGCGCATCACCAGCTCCCGGCTGTCATAGGGTTCCCAGCAGGCCAGGCCTTCCCCGTTGGGGTCACCGGTCTTGGCGAAGTTGGTCCAGTAGGTCATCATCTGTTCCGACAAAGCGTAGTCGCTTTCGTCGTAGGGACGCCAAGATTCCGCCAACGAGCAGAACACGTACCGGTTGTCACAGGAATGAGGGGTACCGATGTCATCCCCGGGCTGGGGACGGTCGAAGCAGTAGACATAGGGCGCTTTGTAGCCCTTTTCCACCAGGGTGTGTCCCAAAGCCCGCACAGCGGGGGCCAGATTGGAGGCGAAATACTGGGGCATCTCTCGGATGCCTTCGTCCACGGTACAGCCGAACAGGTAGTCCACATGAGCCATAGCGCCGGCTTTTAAAGTGTCCTCCGCGGATTGGGGCAGCACCCAGCCGTCAGTGGTCAGGCTGAAGGTCTGGCCCTTGAACCGCTGGAATTCCAGGCTGTGCTGCTCCAAAGTCTCCCAGGGCATGGCCCGAAGCTCCTCCAGGGTCTTGCATCCGCAGAACTCCATGAACGCCAGGCTTTTTTCCTCCATGTCGGGCTGCTGGGGCCTGCCCGCAAAGGCGTACAGCCCACCGCCGGAGTGCATGGCCGCGTGCTTGAACCAGCCCTGGGCCAGGGGAGAGCAGCAGATGGTCTGCACCGACATGGCTCCCGCGGACTGGCCGAAGATGGTGATATTTTCCGGATCGCCGCCGAACGCCTTAATGTTTTCCCGCACCCAGCGCAGGGCCTGGATCTGGTCCAGGATGCCGTAGTTGCCGCAGCAGCCGGTCTCGCTTTCCTGTTTCAGGTCCGGGTGGGCGAAGAATCCAAACACGTTCATCCGGTAGTTCAAAGTGACCACCACCACTCCGTGACTGGCCAGACCGTCACCGCAGTACTCATAGCAGGAACCAAACCAGTTTTGGAAGCCGCCTCCGTGGATGTAGAACATGACAGGCAGATTGGCGTCCTGGTTTTCGGCGGGGGTGTATACATTCAGGAACAAGCAGTCCTCATCGATCTTGGGGGGATAGGGATAGCCGGGCATCACTTTTTTCAGGGTGCCGGTCTCGTCGTGGAGATCCAGAGGGCCCTGAGGGGCAATGGGGCCGAAGGTGTCGCACTTAATTACGCCTTCCCAGGAGTCAGGCTCTTGGGGAGGGGCAAACCGCAGGTTGCCCACAGGAGGCTTGGCGTAGCGCACGCCCCGAAACAGGGCGAAACCAGCATTGCTTTTCACGCTTTCCAGCGTGCCGTACTTTGTCTTGGCGTATTGGATCATGGGATTTTTCCTCCTTATAATAGTGGGCTGCGGAGCCAATTTGCCGGCACAGTACCGCGATTTTTGGCCTTCGTTTGTAACCATGATACCACAGGATTCCCTACCTTTGCAAGGGACCGAACATTTTTAAGTAAACGTTTGCCTTTTGAGCTTCTGATCTTTGAATTTTTTGTGCCCCATAAAGAAGAGGACCGGTCTAAGACCGGTCCCCTCCAGTATATGAAAGTGATGGAAAACTCAGCGATACAGAGGTCCGTAGTGCTTGCAGGCAGCAAAGTCAGCGGCCTCAGTGTCCTTGGTGCCGAAAGCGGCCCAAGCGTGAGGACGGTAGATCTGCTCCTGGGGCACGTTGTGCAGGGCCACAGGGATCCGCAGCATGGAAGCCAGGGTGATCAGATCTGCGCCTACGTGACCGTACACGGTTACGCCGTGGTTGGCACCCCAGTTGGCCATAACGCTGTACACGTCCTTGAACGCGCCCTCGCCGGTGAGCCGGGGCACAAACCAGGTGGTGGGCCAAGTGGGATCGGTACGGCGGTCGATGGTGGTGTGGATGTCATCCGGCAGGTTGGCAGTCCAGCCCTCAGCGATCTGCAGCACGGGGCCCACGCCTTCCACGATGTTCACACGCAGCATGGTGACAGGCATCTCAGCAGTGCACCGGAAGTGGCTGGAGAAACCGCCGCCCCGGAAATATTCGTAGTTTGCCCGGCACCAGTCGGTAGCGGACAGGCAGGCGTCGATGTCTTTGTCGCTCATCTCCCAGAAGGGCTTCATCACATGCTCGCCATTTTCGTCGGTGGCGGCTCCGTTGCCATCCAGAG
>HF972661.1:0-826 GCA_000432995.1 Clostridium sp. CAG:1013 | reverse complement strand
GGCGCCGGAGTTGATCAGGTGGATGAAACCGTCCTTGGCTACGCCTTCCGGCTTGTATCCGGTGACACGCTCACACGCCTCCGGGCTCCAGTAGGTGCGCACGTCATGGAAGCAGGGAGCTGTGCCGGTAACCAGGGTGCCCAGCATCATAGAGACACCGTTGAGGGTATCGTTTTCTGTGGCAAAGGGAGTGGGACGCTTGGGACCGTTCCAGTCGAAGGTGGAAGCCAGAATGGCCTCGGGGAAGTCGCCGTTGGGCAGCCAGTCGGTCCACTGACGCTGGCCCTGGAAGCCGCCTGCCACTGCGTTTTTGCCCAGAGCTTCCTCATGCCAGCCCAGCTCGTCCAGCTTGGGATTGCCGTAGAGGATATCCCGGATGATGATGGTCATCTTGGTGACGAATTCCCAATCCTTGTCGGCGGGCACCACCTTGGACTTCCGGATGATCTCCGGCAGGTTTTTTCCAGCGTTGCAGTCAAAGCCCTCATGGCAGTTCTGCTTTACCCAGGCCAGAGCCTTCTGGTACTCTTCCGGATCATAGATTTCCAAAGTGATCCGGCGGATGATCTCGGTCATGTCCACCCACTCTGGGCGGATGCCGAAGTATTTCTGGAACATATTGGCATCACAGTAGCTGCCGGCGATACCCATGGCGACTCCGCCCAGGTTCACGTAGGACTTGTTCTTCATCCAGCCCACGGCAACGGCGCACCGGGCGAAGCGAAGGATCTTTTCCGCGGCGTCGGCGGGAACGGAGGTGTCGGAAGCCTCCTGGACATCATGACCATAGATGGAGAAGGCGGGCAGCCCCTTCTGAGCATGGGCA
>HF972660.1:31276-33410 GCA_000432995.1 Clostridium sp. CAG:1013 | reverse complement strand
TGCGCATGCCGCCGAAGGGGTTGCAGGCCCGCTTCAAGGGCTCGTCGGTCTGCAAGCCCACGATGATATCTTTTTCCTTGTCCAGATAGCCGGGGCCGAAGGAGGTGACGGTGATCACCGTGTCGGTGTCCACTTTCAAAGCGCCGCCGTTTTTGTGTTCTTCCAGCAGCAGCTCCTCAAACTTTTTCCGCACGTCCTGGGTGCGCTGGGTAGGGCCGCAGAGAAAACTTCCGTCACCGCCGTAGGGGGTGTAGTTTTTCTGGATGAAATTCCGCACGTCGATCTCGTCTTCCCAAAGGCCACCGATAAATCCATTCCATTCCTGCCGCTTCATAAGGGCACCATCCTTTCCAACAAAAACAGGTGTAAGGGCGAACCAAAAGCCGTGGCGGCTGCCCGCAAAAAAAGGGCAGCATCGCACGGCGACACTGCCCAGACGGTCGGCAAAAAAGGCCAATTCCCTGCTCCCCTGTGGTAAGTCCACATCAGCCCGTCAGTCGCAGGGGCCTTGTGAGGCTATGATACCAGAATCCTCTGAAAAAAGCAACAGGGAAAATTAAGAATATTTTTCATTTTTGCAAAGCGCACAAAAAAGTGTTCCAAATGAGGGCGCGCTCCCATAGAAAAAGGTTCGGTCCGGAACAATCCCACTCTTTTACCTCGTGGCGTCTTGTGGTATAATTAATAGGTTATTTCTGTCATCGTGAAAGGACGATCCCTGTGAAGAAAATGTTCGCGCTCATGGGGGCCTATAAAAAGGAATGCATCCTGGGGCCCCTGTTCAAACTGCTGGAGGCCTCCTTCGAGCTGCTGGTGCCCCTGGTGATGGCCGCCGTCATCGACGTGGGTATCGCCAATGGCGACCGGGGCTACATCGGCCGCATGTGTGTGGTTATGGCGGCCCTGGGCGTTATCGGCCTGGTGTGCTCCATCACCGCCCAGTACTTTGCCGCCAAGGCTTCGGTGGGTATCGCCACCAAGCTGCGGCACAACCTGTTTGCCCATATCCAGGAGCTGAGCTTCACGGAAATGGATACCGCTGGCACCTCCACCCTCATCACCCGGATGACCAGCGACATCAACCAGGTGCAGAACGGCTTAAACTTGGCCCTGCGGTTGCTGCTGCGGTCCCCCTTCGTGGTGTTTGGAGCCATGGTGATGGCATTCACCATCGACGTGCCCGCGGCGCTGATCTTCGTGGTCACCATTCCCCTGCTGGCGGTGGTGGTGTTCGGCGTGATGCTGTGGACCATGCCCCGGTATAAGAAGGTCCAGGCGGGTTTGGACAAGGTGCTGGGCACCACCCGGGAGAACCTGACCGGCGTCCGGGTCATCCGGGCATTTGGCCGGGAGGAAGCGGAAACCGAAACCTTCCAGAATGAAAACAACGCTCTCACCCGGCTTCAAGAGCATGTGGGCCGCGTCTCTGCCCTGATGAACCCCGTCACCTATGTGATCATCAACCTGGCCGCCGTGGCCCTGATCTGGGTGGGCGCTGTCCGGGTGGATACGGGCATCATCACCCAGGGCGCTGTGGTTGCTCTGCTCAACTACATGTCCCAGATCCTGGTGGAGCTGATCAAGCTGGCAAACCTGATCATCAACATCACCAAGGCGCTGGCCTGCGCCAACCGGGTCCAGGCGGTGCTGGATACGGAATCCTCTCTCTCTTCTCCCCAGGCGTTGACCGGCTCTGTGGAAAATGAGGACCGGGTCACCTTCCAGAATGTAGGCCTCACCTACAAGGGCGCTGGTGACGCTTCCCTGTCCGGGCTCAGCTTTTCCGTGAAGCCTGGGGAGACCGTGGGCGTCATCGGGGGCACAGGCAGCGGCAAGTCCTCGCTGGTGAACATGATCCCCCGGTTCTACGACGCCACCCAGGGCTCCGTGCTGGTAGACGGCCGAGACGTGCGGGACTACCCCATTTCTGATCTGCGGGAAAAGGTGGGTGTGGTGCCCCAGAAGGCCATGCTCTTCACCGGAACCATCCGGGAGAACCTGAAATGGGGCAAGCCTGATGCCACCGAGGAGGAGCTGTGGCAGGCGTTGGAGACTGCCCAGGCCAAGGATTTTGTGGAGGAAAAGCCCGGCAAACTGGACGAGCCCGTGGCCCAGGGAGGCAAAAACTTCTCCG
>HF972660.1:26824-31162 GCA_000432995.1 Clostridium sp. CAG:1013 | reverse complement strand
TTGCCACCGACGCCCGGCTGCGGAAAGCCATCCGGGAGATGGAGGGCGGCCCCACGGTGTTTATCGTCAGCCAGCGGGCTTCCTCCATCCGGTACGCGGATAAGATCATCGTCCTGGACGACGGCGAGGCCGTGGGCGTAGGCACTCACGAAGAGCTGTTGGAGTCTTGCCAGGTGTATAAAGAGATTTTTGAGTCTCAGTTCCAGCAGACCGAAAGAAAGGGGGAATCCGCGTGAAAGGCCAGAAAGCGAAGAAGGGCACCTTGAAGAAAGTGCTTCAATATATCCGGCCCTATTGGTTTTTCGTGGGGCTCTCCATCCTGCTGGCCGCGGTGACTGTGGCGGCTTCCCTGTATATTCCCATCCTCACCGGTGACGCGGTGGACTTGATCGTGGGTCCCGGGAACGTGGAGTTTGCCGGGATCGTGAAGATCCTGGTTCGCATCGGGGTCATCATCGGCATTGCGGCCCTGTCCCAGTGGGTGATGAGCCTGATTAACAACCGGATCACCTACCGGGTGGTGCGGGACATCCGCAACGAGGCCTTCCGGAAGATCCAGATCCTTCCCCTGAAATACATTGACGGCCGTCCCACTGGCGAGGTGGGCCGTCCCACTGGCGAGGTGGTCAGCCGTGTTATCGCCGACGTGGACCAGTTTGCCGACGGCCTCTTGATGGGCTTTGCCCAGCTGTTTTCCGGGGTCATCACCATCCTGGGCACCCTGTGCTTCATGCTCAGCGTCAATGTGGTCATCACTGCGGTGGTGGTGGTCATCACGCCGGTGTCCCTGCTGGTGGCGGCTTTCATCGCCAAGCGCACCTATGATATGTTCCGGCTCCAGTCCCAGGTCCGGGGGGAGCAGACCGGATTCGTGGAGGAAATGGTGGGCAGCCAGAAGGTGGTCCAGGCCTTCGGCCGGGAGAAAGCCTCCCTGGAACAGTTCGACGAGATCAACGAGCGGCTGCGCAAGTGCAGCTTGCGGGCTATTTTCTTCTCCTCCATCACCAACCCCTCCACCCGGTTCGTCAACTCCCTGGTGTACACCGGCGTGGGCATTGTGGGTGCCTTGAGCGTGGTGAACGGCAACCTGTCCGTGGGCCAGCTCTCCGCTTTTTTGAGCTACGCCAACCAGTACACCAAGCCTTTTAACGAGATCTCCGGCGTGGTCACCGAATTGCAGAATGCTCTGGCCTGCGCCGGCCGTGTATTCGAGCTGATCGAGGAGCCTGCCCAGACCCCTGATGCCAAGGACACCTTGGTGCTGGGCGACGTGGAGGGCAGAGTGTCCGTAGAGGACGTGGCCTTCTCCTACCACAAGGGCCAGTCCCTCATTGAGAATTTCAACCTGAAGGTGGAACCGGGACAGCGTGTGGCCTTGGTTGGACCTACCGGCTGCGGCAAGACCACGGTCATCAACCTGCTGATGCGCTTTTACGACGTAAATATGGGCTCCATCCAGGTGGAAGGCACAGATATTCGAAACATTACCCGGAAGAGCTTGCGCCGGAACTATGGCATGGTGCTGCAAGAGACTTGGCTGAAGCGTGGTACCATCCGGGAGAACATCGCCTACGGCAAGCCCGACGCCACCCTGGAGGAGATCGTGGAGGCCGCCAAAGCCGCCCACGCCCACAGCTTCATCAAGCGGCTGCCCCAGGGGTATGATACGGTCATCGGGGAGGACGGAGGCTCCATCTCCCAGGGCCAGAAGCAGCTGCTGTGCATTGCCAGAGTGATGCTGTGTCTGCCGCCCATGCTGATTCTGGACGAGGCAACCTCCTCCATCGATACCCGCACGGAGATCCGCATCCAGAAGGCTTTCCAGAAGATGATGAAGGGCCGCACCAGTTTTATCGTGGCCCACCGGCTGTCCACCATCCAGGACGCGGATGTGATCCTGGTGATGCGGGACGGACACATCATCGAGCAGGGCAACCACGAGACCTTGCTGGAAAAAGGCGGCTTCTACGCGGAACTGTACAACAGCCAGTTTGACCATAACTGAATTCTATCCATATAAAAAGCGCCTGTGTGAGCATTTCACACAGGCGTTTTTGTTATTCGTCGTCTGCTTCTTTCCGGTGGATAGAGCGCTGGGCGTCAAAGCCCTCCGGATAGCGGGCCCGCAGCTTTTCCAGGTTCCTTTCCAGCACTTCTTCCAGAGAAACATCCAGAGCAGTGGCGGTCTCCGCCAGATACCAGGCCACATCCCCCAGCTCTTTGATCAGCTTGTCACGATCCAGCTCATGGTTTTGGGCCAGGTGCTTTTTCACCACGTCGATGGCTTCGCCCGCCTCGCCGCACAGACCCATCACCCCGTTGATGAGAATCTCTTTTTGGCTCAGGGCTGGGTTCAGGGTAGCCATGGCCAGTCTCTGGTATTCGTTGACTGTCATTTCACCGCCCCCTTTATTTCTTTCCCAGGATCAGCCTTGTTTCCCCGGGATTCAAACTGGGAAGCACCGATTTCACCCGAGGATGGGAAAAGTCTCCCCGGATCATGTCCCGCAGGGTGGTGCCCCGGGTGTAGCCGTGGATCACCCGCAGTTCGGTCACGTCGGCGGGGGCGTTGTTCAGCCAGCCGGCGAGGATATCTCGGGCATCCCGTTCATAGACCCCGTGGAGGTCTGCCGTCACAATGGATCCGTTCCGCTGAAAGCGCATGGTGTACTCTCCTGTTCCTTGGTGAGACGGAAAGCCCCGTCCCTTCTTTATTTATTAGTATAAAACCTGGGGATCACCGGCGCAAGAGACGGAGCCTCCAAAGTTTTTCGGAAACTTTTTATCCGTCTCTGTATGTTGGTAAGAAACCTGCTATAATACAAATAGAAAGAAAGGGGGGCATCATTATGTTGCCTTACAGCGTTTCCCAGGAAGAGCTGCTCCGAGAGTTGGAGGTTTCCCCACAGACGGGCCTGTCCGCGGGGGAAGTCCAAAAACGTTTGGAGCGGTACGGTGAGAATAAACTGCCTCAGGGAAAGAAAAAGACCATGCTCCGGAGGTTTTTGGAGCAGTTCCAGGACGTGATGATCCTCATCCTCTTAGCGGCCGCGGCGGTGTCCTTTGGAGTGGCCTGCTTCGGTCACGATCCTCTGGAATTCTTTGAACCACTGCTGATCCTGGTGATCGTGGTCCTCAACGCGGTGCTGGGAGTGGCTCAGGAGAGCCGGGCGGAGAAGGCCCTGGACGCTTTGAAAGACTTGTCCGCTCCTCACGCTCGGGTGATCCGGGAGGGGAAAGAGCAGGTCATTGACGCCGCCCAGTTGGTGCCTGGGGATGTGCTCCGTCTGGAAGCCGGGGACTTTATCCCCGCTGATGCCCGGTTGTTGAAGAGCGTCAGCCTGAAGAGCGAGGAGTCGGCCCTTACCGGAGAGAGCGTGCCTTCGGAAAAGGACGCCGATGCTCAGATCTCCCAGGAGGCTCCTTTGGGTGATAGGGCCAACATGGTGTTCTCCGGGTGCAGCATTACCTATGGTACCGCCCTGGCAGTGGTCACCGCCACAGGTACCGGCACGGAAATGGGCAAGATCGCCGGGCTGCTGGAAGGTGCAGAGGACACTCAGACACCCTTGCAGAGAAAGTTGGCCAAGCTGGGCACCTATCTGGGATTTGTAGCCCTGGGCGCCTGCGCCGTCATCTTTGTGGTGGGGCTCTTAAACGGCATTCCGCCTCTTGACATCTTCATGACGGCTGTTTCCTTGGCGGTGTCCGCCATTCCTGAGGGCCTGCCTGCCATCGTCACCATCGTGCTGGCCATCGGTGTCCAGCGGATGGTGAAGCGCAATGCTCTCATCCGCAGTCTGCCCGCGGTGGAAACACTGGGCAGCGCCTCGGTGATCTGTTCCGACAAGACCGGCACCCTCACCCAGAACCGGATGACTCTGACCCAACTGTGGGTGGGGGGAGAATCCAGTTTGGAGCCAGTGTCCGGGGAGAATTCGGAAAAAGCCCGGCAGCTGCTGCGGTGTGCCGCACTGTGCTGTGACGGCTCCATTACCTACGGGAAGGACGGCCGGGAGGAGCACATCGGCGATCCTACGGAGACGGCGATTCTGGCGGCAGCCCATAAAAACGGGTTGGAGCAGGAGGAGCTGAACCGGCAGTATCCCCGGGTAGGTGAACTGCCCTTCGACTCCGACCGGAAACTGATGACCACCATCCACCAGATGGACGGTAAACTGGTGGCCATCGTCAAGGGCGCTGTGGACATGATGGCCAGCCGCTGTGTGAAAGGCGACCTGGAAGGGGCCAGGGAGAAAAACCGGGAAATGAGCAGCCAGGCTCTGCGGGTGCTGGCGGTAGGGTATAAGGAGCTGGATGCCCTGCCGGAGGAGCTTA
>HF972660.1:21153-26716 GCA_000432995.1 Clostridium sp. CAG:1013 | reverse complement strand
GGAGACCTGCCGCAAGGCGGGGATCAAGCCGGTGATGATCACCGGAGACCATGTGGAGACGGCTTCCGCCATTGCCCGGGAGCTGGGGATCCTCCAGCCGGGAGACAAAGCCATTACCGGAGTGGAGCTGGACGCCATGAGCGATGGGGAACTGGACAAAGCAGTGTCCCACATTGCCGTGTACGCCCGGGTGTCTCCGGAGAATAAGATCCGTATCGTGAAAGCGTGGCAGCGCCAGGGCCAGGTGGTGTCCATGACCGGCGACGGCGTCAACGACGCTCCTGCCCTGAAAGCGGCGGATATTGGCTGCGCTATGGGCATCACCGGCACGGACGTGGCAAAGGGCGCCGCGGACATGACCCTCACTGACGATAACTTCGCCACCATCGTGGACGCTGTGCGGGAAGGCCGGGGCATCTACCAGAACATCCGCAAGGTGGTTGGGTTCCTGTTGGGCACCAACATCGGCGAAGTGCTTACCGTGTTCTTCGCCATGATCCTCTGGCACAAAACGCCTCTGCTTTCCATGCAGCTGTTGTGGATCAACCTGGTGACCGATTCCCTGCCCGCTATTTCTCTGGGCATGGAAGCGGTGGAGCCGGATGTGATGGACCACAAACCCAAGCCTAAAAATGAGGGAATCTTCGCCCATGGGCTGGGGATCCAGGTGGTTCTCCAAGGGTGTATGTTCGCTCTGCTGACCCTGGCAGCTTTTGCACTGGGGGAGAGGTTTACCGGTACACTAATGGGTGGACAGACCATGGCGTTCCTGGTGCTGGCTCTCACTCAGATTGTTCAGGCGTACAATATGCGTTCGGAACATTCCCTGTTCGCCATAGGACCTTTTGGGAATAAACGGCTGAATTTGGCGGCTTTAGCCTCTTTGGCGCTGGTTGCGCTGGTGCTGTTCACTCCCTTGCGGATTGCCTTTGAATTGACTCTTCTTCCTGTCTGGCTGTATCTGGCAGGCCTGGGATTGGTCTTAGTGCCCTTGGTAGTGATGGAATTGGCGAAAGCCGTGGGGCTTATAAAAAAGCGACATGACAAAGTAAAACAGTGAGATCCTGGGTGAAATAATTTTTCTTTAAAAGGGGAAGCCTTGAAAAATAGGCTTCCTTTTTTATGCTATTTTTATGGAAATGGGGTGGACAAAGCTATCAAAACTGTAAGATTTTATCCTGGGGAAAATTGGATAGTTTTTATTCATGTTGTATATCTCATGGGCAGTAGATATTGATAAATGATATGGAAGTTGTGAAAATGCATAAAAAAGGGGTGAATTCTACTGTAATCTAAACAGGATCTTCCGGATGAGAGAATATCGCCGAAACTTGCTTTCTGTGCGCAACTTAGTATACGTCAAAAACTATATGCAAATACAACAGAAAATAAAAACAAAAGAAAAAGATGTTGACAAATTTATATAAATGACTTAGAATGAAGTCACTAGATTTCAGAGGCGCGGCGATAACCGCGAGCTCATCATTTTACACAGGCGGCTGATAAAAACTTGAACATGGTGGTGTGTCTTTTGCACAATGGCTTGCCACTGGATGACAGGAGTTCCTGGGGAGAGGAAGTTCCTGGATGAGAGGTCGCCGGTGTTTTATTTTGGCTTTTTCTCCGGCAAGTGGTACCCGGAGTGAACGGCATATTCTTTTAAGGAGGTAAAATTGTATGAAACGGAAAATTTTAGCCATGATTTTGGCTATGTCGATGGTGGCCGGCGCGTTTGCGGGCTGCACCGGCGATTCGGGCAAGACTTCCTCTACAGCTGACAAACCGTCTAGTTCCACTACGGAGGAGTCTGTTGCTGAAGAGTCTGAGTCCTCTACCGAGGCCGAGACCAGCGAAACCAGCGACAAGAACATCCCTGAGCTGACCAGCGAGCCCCTGTCCATTCTGGTTTGGGGTACTGCGACTGAGGAGCCCAGCAAGAGCCAGTATGATGGTGCGGTTTCTCGTTTTAAGGAAGCCTATCCCAACATCTCCATCGAGCTGGTCAACCAGCAGAACGACAACTACAAGCAGCAGCTGATCGTGGCAATGAGCTCTGGCCAGTGCCCCGATATGTATCAGCACTGGGGTGGCGGCCCCATGGCCGAGTACTATGAGTCCGGCTTTGTCAACGATATCACCGAGATGTTCAATACATATGATCATCCCGCATTTATCGAGGCGGCTGTGGCCCAGTCCACCTATGATGGCAAGATCCTGGCCATCCCCTTCAACGGCTTGAGCGGCTGCGATATCTTCTACAACAAGGCTATCTTTGAAGAAGTTGGCGTGGAAGTTCCCACCACTATCGACGAGCTGGAAGCTGTTTGCGATAAGGTGAAGGAAGCTGGCTACATCCCCTTCTCCCTGGCTAACTCTCCTGGCTGGACCGGCTCCATGTACTACATGTATCTGGTGGCCCGTCACTCCGGCAACGAGGAATTTGACGCTGCTTACACTCAGGAAGGTTCCTTCACTTCCGACGCCTTTATTTGGGCCGGCGAAAAGATCCAGGATTGGGTCAAGAAGGGCTACTTCCCCGATGGCGTTAACTCCCTGTCTCCTGACGATCAGCAGGATCTGGCTCTCATGTATGACGGCTCTTGCGCTATGATGCTCCATGGCTCTTGGGTCACCACCAGCATGAACACTGACAACTCCGAGTGGTACACCGAGAACATCGGCGCTTTCCGCTTCCCCGAGGATTCCGAGGCTGCTGCTAACGGCGTTCCTCAGGACGTGGAAGTTGGTACCGCTATCGGCAACGGCTGGTCCTTCAACTGCTGGAACGACGACGGTTCCGTGGATCAGACCAAGCTGGACGCTTGCTACGTGTTGGCCACTCAGTTCTTCAACGACGAGACTTGGTGCCAGCAGAAGGTCGACAACCTGACCATCCCCTCCATCGAAGGTTATGAGGATGCTCTGGAAGATCCCAACATGCAGACTGTTGCTGAAGTGTTCTTCAACGCTTCCAACGTGCAGCTGTGGTACGACCAGTATCTGCCCGCCAACGTTACCGAGGTTCATAAGGACAGCATGAACGCTCTGTATGCTCTGGAAGCCACTCCCGAGGAGATCGGCAAGAACCACGACGCCGCAATGCAGGAGTACCTGAACGGCTAATTTGGTAATTCCGGAATTGATTAATTAGGTCTTTGAAAATTTTCCCGCAGGGAGATCCTTCCTGCGGGAGGATTTTTGAAAGACAAAAATAACGGCGGTCTGCCCACGGCTAACGGGGAGGCCTTCTGGAAAGGTGATGGGTATGAAAGAAACAAATGGTTTAGCGAAAGTCCGAGCCAGAAGCACAGCCATAGCAGCTACCGTATTTCTCCTGCCTACCATTCTGCTGATCATCGTGTACATGGTGTATCCCATTATCGACACCTTTGTTATCAGCGCTTATAAGTGGAACGGCATTTCCTCTGATCGAATTTTTATTGGGCTGCAAAACTGGAAAACACTGGTAACCGATAGTCAGTTCTGGACCGCGTTTGGACACAACGTGATCGTGATGGTATGTTCCATCATTCTGCAGATCCCCATTGGCATGCTGCTGGCCACGTTCCTGGACGCCACCGGGAAAAAGACCAACTTCTTCAAGATTGTGTGGTTCTTCCCCTATTTGATGAGCTCTGTGGCTATCGCGTTCCTGTTCACTTATGCTCTGGCTACTAACGGCGGTATGGTTTCCGCTCTGGCCACTATTTTCTCTGGCAAGAAAACTACCGTGGACCTGCTGGGTAGTAATCCCCAGGCACTGTACACGGTGATTGGAGTTATGGCGTGGCAGTTTACGCCCTTCTACATGGTGTACTTCATCGCAGGCTACGGCAACATTGATACTTCCATCTATGAGGCGGCAGTGATCGACGGCGCCACTCGGAAGCAGTATCTGTTCAAGATCGCTATCCCGCTGTTGAAGCCCATCTTCAAGACTGCATGCACCATGTCCCTGATCGGTTCTCTGAAGTACTTCGACCTGATCTGGAACCTGACTGGAGGCGGCCCCAACGGAGGCACGGAACTGATGGCAACTTATATGTATAAGCTGTCGTTCAACCAGTTCAACATGGGCTACGGCTCTTGCGTGGCGGCAGGCATGTTCATTCTGATCACGGCCATCGCGCTGCTGTTCCAGAAGATCTTTGTGGTAAAGGAGGACTACTGATATGGCAGTAAAGAAAGAAATCGATTACCGCAAAGAACGGAGAAAAAGCCATGTAGCGTGGGGATTTGCCATCTTCTTCGCCTGCGTATGGCTGGTGATCGCCCTGGTGCCCTTCTTCTTCATGGTGATGAACTCCTTCCGTAAGCAGTTCGACATGTTGAGCCAAGGCGTGTTCCATATGCCTGACCCCTGGTATTTTGAAAACTACGTAAACGTGGTGGCCAACGGGTTCTTCGGATACTTCCTGCGCAGCGTGATCGTGGTGGCAGTGTCCATGATTCTGATGCTTGCCATCGCTTCTTGCGCGGCATATCCTCTGTCCAGAATGAAGTTTAAACTGCGTGGGTTCTTGTATGCAGGCATTGTGGCTATGATGTCCATCCCCATGCACGTGACCTTGATCCCCATCTTCAAGATGACCACGGATATGGGGTTGTACGACACTCTTTGGTCTTTGATTGGTCCGTACGTGACCTTTGCTCTGCCTATGTCGGTGTTCATTCTGACGGCGTTCATGTCCACGATCCCGAAAGAGATCGAGGAATCCGCTGAAATCGACGGCTGCGGCAAGTATCGTACCTTCTTCACCATGATTCTTCCCCTGTCCAAGTCGGGTCTGTCCACGTTGGCGATTTACAATGGCGTCTCTATGTGGAACGAGTTTGCTTTCGCTAACACCCTGATCCAGAGCCCCTCCAACAAGACCCTGCCTTTGGCGCTGGGCCAGTTCAAGGGCGAGCACTCCATGGACATTCCTCTGATTCTGACGGTGCTGGTGCTGTCGGTGCTTCCCATGCTGATCCTGTTCATTATCTTCCAGGATAAGCTGGTGAAAGGCATGATGGCGGGCGCCGTGAAGGGATAACATACCGGCAATGACAGCCCGCGCGGAAACCCGTGCGGGTTGTTTTGTTTAAAACTGTCTATGCCAAAAACGGCATGGCAAAGGGAGGAGATAAAAAGGAAAGGACAATGGTTGTCCGCGGTTCAGGGCTGCGTCCAGACCCTGAACATTGACCGGAGTCATATAGGCGATCATAAAAATCAAAGGAGGTTTCGCAATGAGAGCGAACAAAGAGTATCGCCTTTCCTTTACCGAGGAAGCGAAAAAGATCGTGGAGAAATTGACCCTGGAGCAAAAGGTGTGGCTGATGTGCGGCAACATCGACGTCACCCAAAAGACCATCGAACAGCTGGGCGAGTTCATGATGACCATCCTGGAGGGGGAGAACCACTACAACATCACTCCTTACGCCGCCGGCGGCCTGGAAGAAGAGGGTGTGCCTCCCATGTTGTTTGTGGACGGACCTCGAGGAGTGGTCTGCGGCAACTGGCTTTCCACCTGCTTCCCTGTTTCCATGGCCCGGGGCGCTTCCTTCGATACGGACCTGG
>HF972660.1:5847-21118 GCA_000432995.1 Clostridium sp. CAG:1013 | reverse complement strand
GCATCGGCCGGGAAGTGCGGGCCTTTGGCGGCAACTTGTTTGCCGGCGTGTGCATCAACCTGCCTTATAACCCGGGCTGGGGCCGGAGCCAGGAGACCTACGGCGAAGAGACCTACCAGATCGGCCAAATGGGTGCTGCTCTGGTGCGGGGCGTCCAGGACGAGGACGTGATGGCCTGCGTGAAGCACTTCGCCTTCAACCAGATGGAGAATGCCCGATTCAAGGTGAGCGTCACCTGTGACCAGCGGACGGAAAAGGAAGTGTTCCTGCCTCACTTCAAGGACTGCCTGGACGCGGGTGCCGCCAGCGTGATGAGCTCCTATAACCGGTATAACGGCGTCCACTGCGGCCATAACCGGTACCTGCTCCGCCAGGTGCTGAAAGACGAGTGGGATTTCGACGGCTTTGTCATGTCCGACTTCTGCTGGGGCGTGAAGGATACGGTGGAAGCTGCCAACGGCGGCCAGGACATGGAAATGCTGTGGACTCAGCACTTCGGACCCAAGCTGGTGAAGGCTGTGGAGGACGGCTTCGTGCCTATGGAGTACATCGACGAGGCGGCTCTGCGGATCATCCGTACCATTTTGGCCTTTGATAAGGACCACAAGGAGTACGATATGTCCGTGGTGGCCTGCCCGGAGCACATCGCCGTGGCCAAGGAAGCAGCGGAAAAGAGCATCACCCTGCTGAAAAATGAAGGCGTGCTGCCCCTGTGCAAGGAAAAGACCAAGAAGCTGGCCCTCATCGGCAAGCTGGCCAATGAGGCGGTCATCGGCGATCACGGCTCCAGCTGGGTGCGCCCGCCCTATGTGGTGACTCCCAAGGAGGGCCTGGAGAAGTACAACCAGAACTGCCAGGTGGAGTGGAACGACGGTTCCGATCTGGAGAGCGCCAAAAAGCTGGCGGCAGAAGCCGACGCGGTGGTGTTCGTGGTGGGCTACACCCACGACGACGAGGGCGAGTACGTCTCCGCCGAGGAGAACACCAACTACACCGGCTCTGTGGGCGGCGACCGGAAATTCAGCCTGGGCCTCCACGAGGATGAGATCCAGCTGCTGAAGGAAGTGGGCCCTGTGAATCCCAAGTCCACAGCGGTGCTCATTGGCGGCAATACCATCATGATGACCCCCTGGTACGACAGCGTCAATTCCGTCATCATGGCCTACTATCCCGGCATGGAGGGCGGCACCGCTCTGGCGGAGATCCTCTACGGCGACGTGAACCCCTCCGGCAAGCTGCCCTATGTGGTGCCTGTGTCTGAAAAGGACCTGCCCCAGGTGGATTGGGAAGCCACGGATCAGTATTACGAGTACTATCATGGCTATACCCGTCTGGAAAAGAAGGGGATCAAACCTCTGCTGCCCTACGGTTTCGGCCTGAGCTACACCAACTTCGCTTTCTCTGACGTTTCTGCTCAGAAGCAGGAGGACCAGGTGCTGGTCAGCGTCAAGGTGAAGAACACCGGCGACCGGGACGGCGATGAAGTGGTCCAGGTGTATGTGGGCTTTGAGAATTCCGCGGTGGACCGTCCTGTGAAGCAGCTTCGTGGCTTCAAGCGGGTGAGCCTGAAGGCCGGGGAAGAGAAGCAGGTGGAGATCCCTGTGTCCCTGGAGAAGTTGAAGTGGTACGATCCCGTATGCCGTGAGTGGAAGCTGGAAAATATGGAGTATACCATCTATACCGGTAGCAGCTCCGCCAACGAAGATCTGATCACCACCTCTATCCAGCTGTAAACTGAAATAATACACAAAATGGGCCAGGAGAAGAGATTCTCCTGGCTCTTTGTTTGTATCGGGGTCGTTTGGGAAAAAATACCCCTGTAAAAAGTAAGGAAAATACGCTATAATAAGTTACAACTAACAACATTGGAAAAGGAGATCCCCATGAAACTAATTGTCAGCGACCGGACCCTATCCCTGCCGGAAAATGCGGGGAAGGATTTGGAGTGGATCGATCTGTCCAAATTGCAGATCGCCAACTGTGTGGGCTGTTTTGGCTGCTGGACCAAAACTCCTGGGAAATGTGTGATCCGGGACGATGGGGTAAAGGTGTACCCTCGAATCGCGGCAAGTGAGAAATTGATGTATGTCAGTCGGGTCCGGTACGGTGGCTACGACACGCCTATGAAAACCATGCTGGAGCGAGCCATCCCAGTGCAGCAGGCATTTATCCGGCTCCACCAGAGGGAGACCCATCACGTTCAGCGGAACGTGATCCCCAAGCAGGCGGTGATCGTGGGTTATGGGGACATTTCCCCAGAGGAGCAGACGCTGTTCCGGCGGCTTGTAGACCGTAACGCCCGCAACATGTGTTTTGAAAACTACCGAGTGGTGTTTACTTCCCAGGTGGAAGTGGAAGAAACGGTGAGAAAGGAGCTGTTGGCATGGGAAAGATCCTGATCCTCAACGGAAGCCCCAGAGCACCTCGTTCCAACTCCAAGGAATACGCCCGGCTGTTTGCCCAACAGTGTTCCATGGAAACAGAGTATTGTGATATCACGAAAAAGAATCATTTGGAGCTGTGTCAAAAGCTGGAGGGGTTTACGGATGTGCTGTTTGTTTTTCCCCTGTACGCAGACGGCATCCCGGTGACACTGCTGAATTTTCTCAAGACGCTGGAAGAGAACCCGCCTCAGAAGAAGCCAACCTTGTCTGTGTTGATCAACTGCGGCTTTCTGGAACCGGAGCAGAATGACGTGGCGGTGGAGATGGTGAGGGTGTTCGCCAAACAGACGGGATATCCCTTCGGGTCCGCTTTGGAGATCGGCAGCGGAGAGGCTATCCTTTCCACACCGTTTCGGTTTTTGGTGGAAAGAAAGCTGAAAAAGTTGGCCAAGGCCATAGCCCAAGGAAAGCCCTGTTCCATGAAAGTGACCATGCCCCTGCCTAAAAGGCTGTTCCTCAAAGCTTCCAGTGCCTATTGGGAAGAGTACGGAAAGAAAAACGGCATTACAAGAGCTCAGATGGAGACCATGTCCATTGAAGAATGAAAAAAGGGAGCCCCGAAGGGTTCCCTTTTTTATGTGTTCTTTGCTGGAGTGATCAGCCCTTCTTGTAGCCGCACTTGGGGCACACGCCGTTTTCGTTCAAGGCAATGCCGCACAGAGGACACCGGTCGATCTTGTTGTTGGTGGTGAAATCCGCGGAAGCAGCGTTTACACCGCTGGTGAAGGTGATCTTGGCGATGTTCAGCTTGTCTTTCAGCAGATCGTAGACGATCTTGATCATGCCTTCCACCGTCAGGGTCTCCTTGGTGACTACAAGACGGCACTCAGGGTAAGCAGTGGCCAGTTCCGTTTTGAAAGCGGGGCCCTTCATCTGGTTCTGAGGGGCGCCGTCCCGGATGCCCTGTTCTTCGTAGACTTTCAGCACAGCGGGCAGGAGAGGGTCGTCCTCGCGGAGGATCAAAGCGTGGTCGAAGTTTTTCAGCACCGCCCAAGCGGTTTTCTGAATCTCGTTGCAGGGGAATACCATGTTGACGCCGGGCTCGATGGTGTCCTCCACTTCAATGGTCAAAACTCCGGTGTGGCCGTGGAGATACTGGGCTTCTCCCTTAAAACCGTAAAATCTGTGGGCGTACTGTAAATCCAATGTGGTGATGCTTCTCATACTGTAAACCTCCTTATAAAATGTAATATTTTTGCAAGCCGTAAGGCTTGTACAGGCTGGGTCAGGGATTCTGCTTGGCGCGGCATTGGGGGCAGAGATACTGGATCTTCAAGTCGTAGCCGTCAATGGAGATACCTGTCTGCTGTTCCAGCTGGGCGGTGATATCCGCCAGGTATACGTCCGAGAGTTTCCCGCAGCAGCGGCATACCAGATGATCGTGACGGACGGTTTTGTCATAGCGGTCAGGGTAGCCCTCCACACTGATCTTCCGGATCTTGCCCTCCTGATGTAAGCTGTTCAGGTTGTTGTACACCGTGGCCAGAGCCACAGAAGGATGGGTCTGTTTTAGAGCGAGAAAGATCTGTTCCGCCGTCATGTGGTTGTCCGAACCGTTGATAATATCTAGGATAAAAGTGCCGTATCTCATGTCTTTACCGCCAAAAATAGTAATTAGAATTATTCTAGTTCTAATATAGCAGGTCCTTACGGATTTGTCAACTGTTTTCTGAAGAAAAAAGGAAAATTTTGAGTGGACAGGAAAGAGATAAAAAAATGCCACCAAGAGAGATCCCTTGATGGCATAGAAGTTTTCATGGCGGAGTGTTATCAGGGCTGTTTGCCGATATAGGCCAGGATACCTCCGTCCACGTATAGGATGTGTCCGTTCACAAAATTGCTGGCGTCGCTGGCCAGAAACACAGCGGGACCGATCAAGTCCTCTGGAGTGCCCCAGCGAGCGGCCGGGGTTTTGGCAATGATGAAGTCGTTAAAGGGATTCCCCTCTACCCGAAGGGGGGCTGTCTGAGGTGTGGCAATGTAGCCGGGGCCAATGCCGTTGCACTGGATGTTGTACGCTCCGTATTCCGAAGCGATGTTTCGGGTGAGCATTTTCAAACCGCCCTTTGCCGCCGCGTAAGCGGAGACTGTTTCCCGACCCAGCTCGCTCATCATGGAGCAAATGTTGATGATCTTACCGTGACCTTTTTGAATCATCCCGGGGATCACAGCTTTGGAGACGATGAAGGGGGCGTTCAGGTCCACGTCGATGACTTTGCGGAAGTCCTCAGCGGACATGTCGCACATAGGGATGCGCTTGATGATTCCGGCGTTGTTCACCAGGATATCGATACCGCCGAACCGCTCTTGTATGTCCGCCACAAAGGCGACAACCTGATCCTCATCAGTGACATCGCAGACAGCGCCATAGGCGGAGATGCCGGCTTCCTCATAGGCTTTCAGCCCTTTTTCCACCAGCTCCTGGCTGATATCGTTAAAGACGATCTGGGCGCCGGCCTTAGCGAAACCGGACGCGATGGCGAAGCCGATGCCGTAGGAAGCGCCGGTCACCAAAGCAACTTTGCCTTTCAAAGAAAATTGATCCATGGTGTTCCTCCCTTATTTCAAATCGGTGGTTTTAATCTCGTCCATGTCGTCGAAGGCTTGGTTTTCTCCGCCCATGGCCCAGATAAAGGTATAGTTTCCCGTTCCAGCGCCACTGTGGATGCTCCAGGAGGGACTGATGACCGCCTGCTCATTTTGCATCACGATGTGGCGAGTCTCATGGGGTTGTCCCATAAAGTGGAATACCACGCCGTTTTCCGGGATCTCGAAATAGGTGTAGATCTCCATCCGACGTTCATGGGTGTGGGCGGGCATGGTGTTCCACACGCTTCCCGGCTCCAGTTCGGTCATGCCCATGGAAAGCTGGCAGGTTTGCAGCACGTCGGGGTGGATGAACTGATTGATGGTCCGCTTGTTGCTGGTCTCCAGAGCGCCTAAAGGCTTCTTAGCTGCGTCCTGGATAGTGATCAGCCTGGTTTGGTAGGCGCGGTGAGCGGGAGCGGAAACCATATAGAATTTAGCGGGGTTTTGGGGGTTGTCGCTTCGGAAATAGACTTCCTTGGTCCCTTGGGTGATGTACAGGCAGTCTTTGTAGGAGAGAGGATATTCCTCCTGATCGGCGGTGATCACGCCGCTGCCGCCGATGTTGAAGATACCAACTTCCCGGCGTTCCAGGAACGTTTTGGTGCCGAAATTTTTCCAGATGTCCAACCCTTGATCGATGGATACAGATTTTGTTACAGGCATACATCCCAGGACCACCATCCGGTCCACATGGCTGTATACGGCGGTCAATGTATCGGGCTGGTAGAGGTTCTCCACCAGAAATTCCTTTCGAAGTTCTTCGGTTGTATACCGCTTGATATCCTGAGGGTTTGCGGAATAGCGGATGTCCATAGAGCAGTGCCTCCTTTGGGTTTTAAGTAACTTCATTATATCTGTTTGTATTTTGAAAAAATAGGGAAATCCCTTTTAATATATTGGATATCCTGATGTGTTTTGGGGAAAAGCGGGTGGAGAAACACAGGATTTTTGCCTGTTTTGCTCACTTTTTCTTCCAGATCCGCGGAAAATCTAAGCCGTTTGACCTTACCAAATATTAATGATATATTAACAGCTATAATCGGAGGTGGAAGCGTGAAATCATTTTCTTCTTGCAGTGAGGCCATCCAAGAGTGTCTGCGCAGTCAAAAATTTACCGTGGCATATCTGTGCAGCGAGGAAAAGACCATGGATATCCACATACACGACTGCTTTGAGATCTACTATTCCATTTCGGGAGGCCGGCAGTTTTTGATTGGGGACCAGTGTTATGACGTGGCTCCCGGTGATCTGTTCGTCATCAACAATTATGAGAGCCATTACCTGTCCTGGGTGGAGAGCCGCCACGAGCGCATTGTGATCTCCATCGCTCCGGAATACCTGTCCACCTGTTCTACAGAGACTACGGATCTGAAAGGGTGTTTCACTCTGCGGTCTCCCAAGTATTCTCACCGGCTGCGGCTGACACAGGAAGAACGGGATCAGCTGCTGTATCTTACCCATAAGATCACCAGCTCTCAAGGGTTCGGGGCCGATGTAATCGAGGGATCTGCCTTTTTGGAGTTGATGGTGTTGGTAAACAGGAAGTATCTCAGCCAGGAGGGTGGCTTGGAAAAGCAGGAAAGCTACCAGCACAATGAAGTGGTGGCCAAAGTGATCGACTATATGAACAGCCGTATCACGGAAAAGCTCACCATCGGAGAGGTGGCGTCTCACTTTTATTTGAGCGAAGGGTATCTCAGCCGTCTGTTCAAGTCGGAGACAGGTACCACCATAAACAAATATCTTACAGCGCGGAGGATCAGTATCGCCAAGGCAAAGCTGACGGCAGGCTGTTCGGTCAGTGACGCCTGCGAACAAAGCGGCTTTAACGATTACACCAATTTTGTCCAGGCGTTTACCAAAATGGTGGGGATCACCCCTAAGAAATACGGGAAGATGTCTAACCGGTGACGAGAAGGAGGGGAAGGATTATGAAACGAGTCGTCCAATGGCTGCAAAAAAACGTGGGAAGTTTTTTTCAGGTTCACAAAAGCATCAAGGCAAAGATCTTTGTCTCTTTTTCCTGCCTGACCATCGTGATCGCCACCCTCATTTCTCTGTATTGGTCCCAGTTCACCATAAACTCCACCACCTCCGCTCTGGTGGATAGTATGGAAAAGAGTCTGGACAGTTCATTGGCTCAGGTGGAGAACGCGGTGGAGGACGTGCGGAAAATGCACACCACCCTGATTTACGAGACCACCGCCACGGATTATCTATTTGATCAGGACCTGCGGGCGCCTAACAAGGACTGGTTTGAAAAGTACAACCAGGTTTATTCCTCGATACGGCTCATGACGGTGAACTTGTCTAGAACTGTGTTGGGCACAGGGATATTCAAGGCTAATGGGGAGACCTGTACCATTGGCACCACCTCCCTTCCCAAAGATACTCACCTTTCCAAGGAGATCAGGGAAAATCCCAATGAAAGTGTGGTGTTTTCCCTAGAGAAAGACCGGGGAGAACGGTCCAGCGAAGTGATGCGGTATCTGTTTGTGGGAAGAGTAATTACGGAAAATGACCAAGAGCAGGCGGTGATCATCACCAGGATGAACGACGCCATCTTTGAGCGGGTGTTTGAACAAACTGCTTATCCCGGAGGTTTTATCCTGCTGCTGGACAGCCAAGGAAATCTGGTCTACGACAGCTCTCCGGGGGAGCTGCAAGAAGTGAAAAGCGCCCTCATTGCCCGAGACGGAGACGAGACACAATATATGACTCTATCCCACACCTCGTCAGTTTCAGGATTTCGGGGGATCTTGGCCATTCCTAATCAGTATATCTCCCAGATCAACGCCACTACCTATCTGCAAACAACGGTTATTATCTTGGTGATGGTGTTGATCGTGGCAGTGATCTCCTCCGTGGTGACCAACAAGATCACGTTCAGCTTGAAGCGGCTTTCCGAAAATATGAGACAGTTCGGAACAGAGATCCTGCCGGGGGAGACGGTCCATTTCGCCAAGATCGATTCCTCCGATGAGATAGGAGAGCTGAACAGGGCGTTTTTGAGGATGACGGATCAAATCCATTGGCTGATGGATGACATCCGGCTTCGGGAGGAGCAAAAGCGGAAAATGGAGATCCAAGTGCTACGTGCCCAGATCAGCCCCCATTTTCTCTACAACAGCTTAAACACCATCAACTATTTGGCGGTGTTGCAAAACGTGGACAACATCCGGGTACTCACCATGTCGCTGATCGACCTGCTCCAAGGGGCCGTGAACGTGGACGACCAGCTGATCCCTCTGGATGACGAGCTAAAATACAGCAAGAGCTATTTAAATATCCAGCGATACCGTTTCCCCCAGGAGATCCAGGTGGAGTATCAGATCTCCCCGGAAACACTGCGCTGGAAGGTTCCGAAAATGATCTTGCAGCCCATCGTAGAGAATGCGTTGATCCATGGGCTGGCGGATACCCAAAAGGAAAAGCGGTTGCGAATCTGCGCCTATTCCCTGGATCAGAAGGAATTGATCTGCACGGTGACGGACAACGGCGTAGGTATGAGCGAGGAGCGCATCCAGCAGGTGATGCGACAAAAGAACAATGAAAACAAGATGCGGTTCAGCGGTATCGGAATCGGCAACGTAGACGCCAGAATCAAAATGCAGTTTGGGAAACAGTATGGGATTTCCATTTTCTCTCAGGAGGGAGTGTTCACCACAGTGGAGATCTCTTTGCCGGTGATCGAAGAGAAGGAAACGGGAAACAACAAAGGGGGGCAGAAATGAAGAGAGTTCTTCTGGTGGATGATGAGTTTTTGGTGTGCAGCTTTATGAAAGGACTGATCCCTTGGGAACAGTACGGCTTTACGGTGGCAGGCCAAGCGGAAAATGGCAAAGCGGCTTTGCGGAAAATGGAGGAATGCCAGCCCGATCTGGTGTTTTTGGATGTAAGTATGCCGGATATGGACGGAATTGAGGTGATCCGCCAGCTGAATAAGCGTTATCCCAATTGCCGGGTGGTAATGCTCAGCAGCTACTCGGATTTTGAGTATGTGCGAGAAGCCATGCGGTATGGGGCTTCGGATTACCTTCTAAAGCATCAGCTCACCCCAGAGGAGCTGATAAAAACCCTTCAAGAGCTGGAATTCCCTGCCGCCAGTCAGGAAAAGCCCCTTCCCCCGCCGGTGGAAAAGCCCGATGGCATTCTGCGGGATTCTCAGACCGTGGCATTTTTGCGAGGCACCAGCAAGACGATCCCCAGCGCACTGCTCTCTCTTCGCCGTCCCGTACCGGTGATCGTAAAAATCAAGGCCTCTATGCTTGAGACTCTGGATTGGCAAGGGGGAAAATCCCATTCGGAAAGTATGCTGGATTCCCTGATCTCCACCTGTGTTCAGGTGTGCAGCCAGGAACAGGGGACTCGTATCATCGACTTGTCCGATTTTCTTCTGTTGTTTCTGTTCTCGGCTCGGGCCAGCGAAAGTGAGGATTCTCAGCTGGAACGAGTTACCCACACCATGAATATTGTTCATGATGCTGTCCTGAAATACCACAGCACCCACATCGTTTGGAAAACCGGCAGCCGCTGTGAGGATCTTCATGAGCTTCCCGGTTTTTGCGCCCAGGAAAAAGAGGACATGGAGGAGAACGTTTATCACAAGGCAGGGGATAGTGGCGGACATTTGCTCATCCAGCAGGAGCAGCAGCTGATTGTGGATGTGGCCTCCAAAGATAGGGGAGATGTGCGAAAAGTGCTGGCCTCCGTGTTCGCGCCCATCGTGAAGGAGCCAAAAAATACCGTGGAGCTGTCCCTTTTGGTGGGGGATCTGTTTTCGTTGGCGGTTCGGCTCTATCGGGAGAATCAGGTGCCGGTGCCCAACCTGGACCAGCACGCCGTTCGGGGGAACGATCCCAAGGAAGCCCGGCAGTATTTTGAAAAGCTGTTTTTGGACCTGATCGACAATGTGGAACAGAGCCGGCAGTATTCAGATCCGGTACAGCAGGTGATCGGTTATGTCCAGAAGCATTACGCGGAACCCATTGGTCTGGCGGAGGTGGCGGAATACTGCTCTTTGAACCAATCCTATCTGAGCACGCTGTTCAAAAAGGAGACGGGGATCGGGGTGATCCACTTTATAAACAGGGTGCGGGTGTACGCCGCAGGAAAACTGATGCTCACGGAAGGTGCCCTGCCCACCCATTTGTTTGAAAGGGTGGGATTTCGGAATTACAACAACTTTTTTAACTTGTTCCAGACCGTGACAGGTATGACTCCCACCCAATTCCGCAAATACGCCACAGCCAAGTGGATTTCGGAGTTTGAGTTGATCCCCGGAAAAAATACACCTAAAAAATGATCATCACCTCTTCTAAAAAACGATCATCTTATTCCAAAGACAGAGAATTTCATGAAGAATGGTGAAATGCTACAATAATTTCACACACTAAGCAGAAGAGGTGGTAAATATGAAAAAGTTTAGAAAGCCAATTGCCCTCCTGTTAGCAGTGCTGATGGGAACATCACTTCTGACAGGCTGTACCGGTTCTTCGGATTCCGGATCAGGAACATCCCAAGAGGGAGGGGAGAGTTCCGCTACCGTGTCCCAGACCGACGGCAACTTTAACGCCGAAGGGTTCCCCATTGTGAACGAAAAGGTCACGAAGCATTTCATGATCAACAAACCTGCTCACATCGGGAATCCCGACGACATGGTCACCCTGCAAAAGTATGAGGAGATGACCAACGTGGACGTGGAGTGGGAAGTGGTCTCCTCCGACGGTTTCTCCGAACGAGTGAACCTGGTGATGGCCTCCGACAGCATGCCCGACGCCATTCTCAAAGGCGTGCCGGATATCACAAAGACTTCCGCTGACGGCTCCATCATCGACATTTCCGGACTGATCGATGAGTATTCTGTGGGCATCAAGTCGCTGTATGACCAGTACCCCGAAGTGTACGAGGCTTCCAAGTCTCCTGACGGCGGCATTTATGCTGTGCCCAACATCAACACGCTGGTTCCCAACCGGACCAACCACAGAAACCTGTGGATCAACCAGACATGGCTGGACAACCTGGGATTGGAAACTCCTGAGACCCTGGACGAGTATCTGGATGTGCTCCGGGCCTTCCGAGATGAAGATGCCAACGGCAACGGCGATCCCAGCGACGAGATCCCTTACGTTGTGGAATACAGCGGCGGCGATCATCGGGCCAGAGTGAACATCTTCCTGGGGTCCTGGGGAATCCACGACAACCTGGGCTATGAGTTCCTCACCATCCAGGACGATAAGGTCAATATGTACGTGATCGACGATACGTACAAGGAAGTGCTTCAGTTCATGAACACCATGTGGACCGAAGGCCTGCTGGACAACTCTCTGTACACTCAGACCAACGATGTGGCGCTGTCCAAGTTCAACAGCGATGTGTCCGGTAGCTTCGCCCTTTCCTCCGATGACCTGTGGAGTGCTTACAGCGAGGATTATTCTCCCTTGGCGCCTCCTACCAACAGCAACGGTGATACCCCTGTGATCGGCCTTAACTCCGCTTACGGCGGCGCGGCCATGGTCATCACCCGTTCCGATGAGTCTCCCGAGATCACCCTGCGCTGGATCGACTACTTCTTCACCGAGGAAGGCGCCAACTTCATCGGCGCTCTCAGCCCCGATCTGGAAGGCATCACCTGCCAGAAGATGGAGGATGGTTCCTACGATTATTCCGATGAGATCCTGAACAGTGACAAGGGCGTTTCTATGGCAGTTGGCGAGGTTTGCCCCCTCCCCGGCGGCGGATTCCCCTACTGGAGAAACGAAAACAACTCTGACTTCATCTATTCCAAGAAGGTGCAGGAATCTGTGCCTGTGTACGAGCCCTACTATCAGACCGATCCCGCTTACGCCTATCCCGTGTTCAGCGTGGAGGACGCAGAAGTGGTCAATGATATCCGCCGTGACCTGGATACTTACCTAAAAGAGTGCGAGGCCAAGTTTATCACCGGCGAGATGAGTTTTGACCAGTGGGATGAGTATGTTGCTACTTGCGAGCAGATGCGGATCCACGAGCTGGAAGAGATCTTCCAGGCTGCGTATGACCGTATGAAGGAGTCTGCCTAAGTACCAAACGCTGTAAAAGGCTAGTTCTCCAACAGATGTGTTTGAACGGGGGAAGGCCGTAAAACGGCCTTCCCTATTTCATTCGGAACAGGATCAGTGATGGATTTGTTTTCGTGAATCCGGTGAGGAAGGTGAATTATGGAACATACAATACAGCTGCCAAAGACTTCCAAGAGGGCGGCTCTTGCCAAGAATTTTCGGCAGAACTGGCAATTATATGCCATGGTTCTGCTTCCGGTAGCCTGGTACATCATTTTTATGTATGTACCCATGTACGGACTTCAGATCGCATTTCGTGACTATATGCCTTCCAAAGGCTTTTTGGGCAGTGAGTGGGTTGGTCTGAAGCATTTCGATCGATTTTTCAATTCCTATTACTGCGGGCGTGTCATTCGGAACACCCTGAGCATCAATTTCTATTCTCTGCTCATCGGGTTCCCCATCCCCATTATTTTCGCCCTCATGCTCAATGAGCTGAGAAGCGTCCGCTATAAGAAGATCGTGCAGAACGTGACGTATCTGCCCCACTTCCTGTCGGCAGTGGTTATCGTGAGCATTTTGCAGCTTCTGCTCTCTCCCACCAACGGCGTGATTAATATGGTCTTGGCGCGGCTGGGGTTTGAGACAGTGGACTTCTTGGCCAAGCCGGAATATTTCCAGCACATCTATGTGTGGTCCGGCATTTGGGAGAGCATGGGATGGGATGCCATCATGTACATCGCAGCCCTTTCCGGCGTGGATCCGGGTCTTTATGAAGCAGCCACCATCGATGGAGCGTCCCGGTGGCAAAAGATCCGCCACGTGTCTATTCCCTGCATCATGGGAACCATCATCATCATGCTGCTGCTCCGGTGCGGTTCCATCATGAACATCGGCTACGAAAAGATCCTGCTGATGCAGAATAGCCTGAACATGGACAGCAGCGATGTAATCTCCACTTATGTGTACCGCAGCGGTATTTTGGGAGCGGAGTACTCATTCGGTTCGGCCATCGGGCTGTTCAACTCCCTGTGCAACTTTGTTTTGCTGGTGTGCGCCAACTGGGCCGCCAAGCATTTTGGAAAAACCAGTCTGTTCTGAGGGAAGGGGGAGTTGTAGGATGAAACAGATCGCGACGAAAAAAATCAAAGATTCTTTTGGGGATCGTGTATTCATGGGGTGCGTATTGGCCCTGACCTTTTTGATTCTGTGCGCCACCCTCTACCCGTTGATCTATGTGGTAAGTGCGTCTTTCAGTTCCAGTGAGGCCGTCATGAACGGCGAAGTGTATTTCCTGCCGGTGGGGCTTTCCCTGGACGGATACATGGAAGTTTTTCAAAATGAAGACATTGTAGTGGGGTTTAAAAATACGGTGATCTACACGGTGGTGGGCACCGCCATCAATATGATTCTGACCACGCTGCTGGCGTATCCTCTGTCCAGAAAGCAGTTCCGGGGCAGAAAGATCCTTATGTTTTTGATTGTCTTTACCATGTACTTCAACGGCGGTTTGATTCCCACCTTCCTGGTGGTAGACAAACTCCACATGGTGGACTCTATTTGGGGCTTGGTGATGCCCACGGCTATTTCTACCTTTAACCTGATCATCATGCGGACCTATTTTGAAAACTCCATCCCGGAGGAACTGGCGGAGGCGGCTTCCTTGGACGGATGCGACCATTTTCGGTTCATGTTCCACGTGCTGCTGCCTTTGTCCACGCCTATCCTTGCCGTGTTGGTGCTCTACTACGCGGTGGGCCATTGGAACCAGTATTTCAACGCCTTGATCTACCTGCGTTCCAGTGAGAAGATCTCCCTCCAGCTGGCCCTGCGGAACATTCTCATGGCAAATCAGGTCTCCAGCGGGAGCACAGGAGGTTTCACCGAAATGGCTCAGATCAGTTTGACTGTCAAGTACGCTGTAATCGTAGTGTCCAGCTTGCCGGTAGTGATCCTGTATCCGTTTATTCAAAAATATTTTGTCAAAGGCGTCATGGTGGGCGCTATCAAAGGCTAAAAGCCGAAAAAGGGGAGAGTGTTTCTTATGCTGCTGAAAGAATTGTGTGAAAAAATGTCTCCTGCGTGGAGAGTGGAAGAGATTGCCTGGGCTCAGCTGCCCTACAAGCGTCCCCGCATCGCCGGTTGCAATGCCCGTCTGGGCGTCCACGGCTGGGGTGGCGAGGTGCCTATCGCACGGATCAAGATCGCGGGGACCTACGGTTTCGGCTGGTGCACCCTGACTCACGATCAGGCCCAGTGGATGGTAGGGGTCCCGGTACGGGCTATGTTCGATGAGGAGGGTATGCTTCGTCCTGAGTATTACGGGATCGACTTTGCCATCCTGGACTGGCTGGGAAACCAGTTCCATCAGCCGGTGTACAAACTGTTGGCCAGAGACGGGATTCCCCAGACAGGGTTTACGGTCCCGGTCTACGATACCACCATCTATTTCGATGAGCTGGATATCCAGGACGACAAGAAAGCGGTGGAGTTCCTCTGCAATGAAGTTAAGGAAGGCCTGGACCGGGGACATAAGAACTTTAAGGTGAAAGTGGGCCGTCCCGGTATGTGGATGGGGATCGAAAGCGGCCTGAAACGGGATGTGGATGCCATTCTCGCCATTCGGGAGACTATGGGCAAGGAAGGCAAGCTGATGGCAGACGCCAACAATGGCTATAACCTGAACTTGACCAAAGAATTCCTGTCCCGGACCGCCAGTGCAAACCTGTACTGGATGGAAGAGGCGTTCCATGAGGACGACCAGCTTTACGGGCGGCTGCGCCAGTGGATGAAGGGGCAGGGCATCGAGACCAAGATCGCCGACGGTGAGGGGTATGCTTCGGAGGCTATTGAGGAGTGGGCCCAAAAAGGCTTAATTGACGTGCTGCAATATGATCTGCGGGGTTACGGGTTCTTCCGCTGGATGAAGCTGGCTGCCGAACTGGAGCCCTTTGGAGTTTTGGCAGCGCCCCACAATTACGGCGGTTTTTACGGGAATTTCGCCCAGCTGCATTTTGCCGCTTCCGCCAGCAATTTTGCCATTGCGGAGTGGGACGTGGCAGATGCTCAGGGCATCGATACGACTCTTTACCAGGTGCGGGAAGGTACTATCCAGGTCCCCGACGAGGACGGTTTCGGCCTGAAACTGGATCAAGAACTGTTCGACGCTAAAGTGGCAGAAGGCGGTTGGAAAGCGAA
>HF972660.1:0-5739 GCA_000432995.1 Clostridium sp. CAG:1013 | reverse complement strand
CCGGCAGCCGCCCTTTTTTAGGAGAGAAAAAATGAATTGGATCTTATGCGAAATACTTGACGAAAAGGGACAGGTTCTGGCACAATCAGGGCAAGGAGGAGCGGCATCCCTGATCCTGCCTTGTGGAGGGCGTTCAGTGGTGCTGAAATGCGGAAAGCCGGGGTCCTATTGTGTGATCCAACTGGAGGACACCTTGGCTCCCGCCCTGGTGTACCTGCCCCAAGGGAAGGCTGTTTACCAGCTGCCACAGGGGGAAGAACGGCAGGGGGTCTCTCCCACAGGGGGAAGAACGGCAGGGGTTCTCTCCCCGGGCGTTTTCCCCGGGGACAAGCGTGGTGCGGGCCAGACTGGCCCAGCCCTCTGAGGTGGAAGGCCTTAGGAACCTGGCCCTCAATCCTTATGACAGCCATGAGAACAAGGACATGTTCCCTCACGCTTTTGCCAATGTGGAAACCAGGGGAGAAGCGGTTTTTGCGGCCCGGAACGCTATCGACGGCCTGTATGAGAACAGTTCTCATGGAGGTTGGCCCTATACCAGCTGGGGGATCAACCGGGATCCTCAGGCGGCGTGGACCATTGATTTTGGCAGGACAGTTCTGGTGGAAAAGTTGAGGATCACCCTTCGGGCAGATTTCCCTCACGACGCTTGGTGGACCCAGGGAACCGTCACTTTTTCCGACGGTTTCAGCCAGGTACTGGCCTTTACAAAAACGGCTCTTCCGCAAGAATTCCTGGTCTCCCCCCGGCAGGTGCGATCCATCACCTTCCACGACTTGATCAAAGCGGACGACCCATCCCCCTTCCCGGCCCTTACCCAATTTGAAGTGTGGGGCAGAGAGTTAGGGGAAAATCAGAATGGAAATTGAGGTGTTCTCTCATGAATTTGCGTTATCCCGCAGTGCCCTTGGTCAATCATACCCCCTATTTCAATCTTTGGTCTATGGACGACGTGCCCAACCGGTCCCACACCTGTCACTGGACCGGTAGCCCACAGCCCCTTACCGGCGTGATCCGAGTAGGTGGTCGAGAATACGGATTTTTAGGCAGCACTCAGGCTCTTCCCATGGGAACTGTGTCGGTGGACGTGACGGCTTGCTCCACTGTCTACCAGCTGAAAAGCCCAGAGGCGCTGCTGACAGTGACCTTCACCTCTCCGCTTCTTTTGGACGATCTGAAGATCTTGGCCCGGCCTGTTACTTACATCACCGTGGAAGCCAAGGGTCGAAACGGCAGACCGCTGCCTCCCTCTAGTGTAGTCCTGACCGCCCAGGAAGCTCTGTGTCTGGATCATCCCGGGGAAAGCCCGGTGGAGACAGGTGAGATCCAAGGACCGGGATTTGCCGCAGCGTCATTGGCCAACACCATTCAGAACCCGTTGAATCGTTCGGGGGACGACGTGCGCATCGACTGGGGAACCTTCTATCTGGCGGTAGAAGAAGGCGGTTCCGTGTCCTGTGTGAAAAACGAGGACGGTGTAACGGTCCAGGCGGAGCGGACTTTGGAAGAGGGCAAAACGGCACTTTTTGCCGTATCTTACGATGAGTTGTACGCCATACAGTATTTTGGGGAAAATCTGGCGCCGTTGTGGAAACGGGAACGTGATACCATGCCCGGTCTGCTGGAATTGGCGTTTGCGGAATACAAGGAGATTGCCCGGCGGTGTGGGAAATTTGCCAAGCAGCTTGAACAAGAAGCCGCGGAGGCTGGTGGACAGCAATACGCCCAACTTTTACAGTTGGCGTACCGTCAGGTGATCGGTGCCCATACACTCTGCCAAGACCCGGAGGGGCGCCTGCTGTTTATTTCCAAGGAGTGTTTCTCCAACGGCTGTGCAGCCACTGCCGATGTAAGTTATCCTTCCATCCCCCTGTTCCTGCGGTATAGTCCGGAACTTGTTTTTGCCATGATGCGTCCCTTGATGCGGTATGCTAAGAGTCCGGCATGGCCTTTCGATTTTGCACCTCACGACGCAGGTCAGTTCCCTCTTTTGAACGGGCAGGTCTATTCTGGGGGAACGGACCCTAAAGATCAAATGCCGGTGGAGGAATGTGGAAATCTGCTGCTGATGACGGCAGCGGCTGTCGCATTCGGCGGAGATATAGGCTTTGCTAGGGAACATTGGGACTTGCTCACCACCTGGGCCAACTATCTTCGGGAAAATGGAATGGATCCGGAGAACCAGCTGTGCACGGACGACTTCGCAGGTCATCTGGCCCACAACTGCAACCTGTCCATCAAAGCGATCTTAGGCATAGCAGCCTATGGTTGGCTGCTCGTGAAGCGGGGAGATAACGCTGGGGAAATTTGGTTGCAAGAAGCACGGGATATGGCGAAACGCTGGGTAGAAAAAGCGGATAATGGAGACGGAACCTACCGTTTGGCCTTCGATCAGCCTGGGACATTCAGCATGAAGTACAATGCTGTGTGGGATAAGCTGTTGGGGCTGGAGATATTCCCCCAGGGTACTTGGGATAAGGAGTTGAAATCCTATATCGCTCGTCTAAATCCTTATGGAATGCCTTTAGATAATCGAGCGGGCTATACGAAATCGGATTGGCTGGTGTGGGTGGCGTCCATGATGGACAAATCAGACTTTGAGAAGATGATTTCCACCCTGTGGGCCGCGTATGACAACATGCCCAACCGGATCCCTATGGGAGACTGGTATCAGACAGATGACGCATGGCAGGCGAAGCCTCGGGAGTTTCAAAACCGGACCGTTCAGGGCGGGCTGTTTATCCGGCTTTTGAAATAAAAACACAAACAGTTTGTTTTTGAAAGGTCCTTCTCTTTCTTGACTCCTTGTGGTCATTCCTCTACAATGGAGAAAAAGGAGGGATCACTCATGAAAGTATTGATGCTCAACGGAAGTCCCCGTCAGGGAGGCAATACTGCCATTGCCCTTAAAGAGATGGAAAAAGTTTTTCTGGCAGAGGGACTGGAGACAGAAACGCTTCAGATAGGCGGAAAGGACATCCGGGGGTGTATCGCCTGCGGAAATTGCAATGAAAAAGGACGCTGTGTCTTTGACGATCTGGTCAATGAAACAGCGCCCAAGTTTGAGGCCGCCCAGGGCCTGGTGGTGGCGACCCCTGTGTATTACGCTTCCGCCAATGGCACCCTGGTTTCCTTCCTGGACAGGTTGTTTTACAGCACGTCGTTTGACAAGACCATGAAGGTAGGTGCGTCGGTGGCCGTGGCCCGCCGGGGAGGCGTTTCCGCCACGTATGATGAACTGAACAAATATTTCGCTATCTCCGGGATGCCCATTGCCACTGGTCAGTATTGGAACGCGGTGTACGGCCAGGCCAAAGGAGAAGCTCTGGAGGACCAAGAGGGCATGCAGACCATGCGGACCTTGGCGCGAAATATGGCGTTCCTGATAAAAGCTGTGGCCCTCGGAAAAGAGCACTACGGCTTGCCGGAGCGGGAGCCGTTCCAGCGGACCAATTTTATCCGGTAAGCAGCTGGTAATTCTTTCAGCCGCGGGAATGTCCCTTGATCTGCTGGAGAAGTCCCTGACAGCCTTCTTCAATATCCTGCCAGGCGGTGTCGAAATCGTCGGTGTACCACGGATCCGCCACTTCGCCGGGCCGGCTGGTGTAGTCCATTAACAGATGGATTTTGTGAGAGGGATCACCCCCGCACATCCGAGTCATGTTCCGCAGGTTGGCTCTATCCATCCCAATGAGCAGGTCGTACTTTTCATAGTCGCTGCTGCGGAGCTGGCGTGCTCTTTTGCCGGAGCAGTCAATGCCGTGCTGGGTCAGTTTGCGCCGGGCGGGAGGATAGACCGGATTGCCGATTTCCTCCGTGCTGGTGGCGGCGGATTCAATTAGGAATTCCTGTTCCAGACCTGCTTTTTTCACCAGATCTTTCATAATGAACTCCGCCATGGGGCTCCTGCAAATATTGCCGTGGCACACAAAAAGTATTTTTATCATCTTTTTATAACTCCTCATAAGTCCTGTATTTCTTCTCAAATGCTTGATATTACAGGATTTTTCGCACTTTTCGTGCAGCCTGAGCTTCCATCTGTTTTGAAGATATCTTCTCGAATCTTCTTAGGATTTCTCATGTTTTTTCCTGCAATATTGGTAAAGACGTTGGTAAAGAAAGCCGCTTTACCAACGGGAAATTTTAAGCGTTCGCCACACGCAGCAGTTCATCTTTGGCGTCATCGAACTTCACATGGGTGTAGGTATTCAGCGTTACGCTGATGTCTGCATGACCCATGATGTACTGCAATGTCTTGGGGTTCATCCCGGATTTTGCCATATTGGAACAGAAGGTGTGTCTGCACACATGAGGGGTTACTTTCGGCATCTGGATGCGGTAAATCTTGTTATACTTCTGGACAATATGCTCCATGTACTTTTCCCAATGAAGTGCCACCATAGGCATATCGTTCTTGTCCAGAAACAGAAAACCAACGTATCCATCTACCATGGGTTCCGTTTTGGGGACCGCACGGTTGGCGATGATCCGGCGAAAACAGGATGCTACCTCCTCAGTCATCGGAACATAGCGGATGCCGCTTTCTGTCTTTGGCTGCTGGATCACATACTCCATCTGTGATGTTCTCTGCAACTGGTGATCTACTTTGATACGCATTTCCTCAAACTCAACATCCTGGATCGTAAGTCCACAGAATTCCGAGATACGAAGCCCTGTGTGAAAGAGAATATAGATCCCGTCGTAGTATCTGCTGAAATGCTTGTCCTCTTTGATGAACTTCAGAAGATCCCGTTCCTGTTTCCGGCTGATGGCTTCTCTTGTCACTGAGTCATTGACAACTACCGATGCCAGCTCAAAACCGAACGGATTCTTGCGGATTAGGTCATCATCCACCGCCATCTGGAATGCCGGTCTGAGAATGCCTCGAATCGAATGAATCGAGCTATACCCTCTGCCATCCACCTTCTGAAGCTTGATGAGCCATGCTTTGGCATCCGACAAGCGCACCTTGTCAATGCGCTGCCTACCGAACTGCTCTTTTTTCAAGATGTTGATTACCGTCTTGTATCCTGCGACCGTATTATGGCGAACGCCGGTTTTCAAGGACACATACTTTTCCACCAGTTCCAAAACCGTGAGCTTTCCACCGTTGGTTACGATGTGATCGAACAGATCAGCTTCAATCTGCTTTTCCTTTTCTCTCAGGGAAGGCTCTCGCTTTTTTCCCTTGGGCATAGGATCATTTTTATCCAGCCGCCAACTGTACACATTTTGCTCTTTGCCATCCTCGTCCAGATAGCGGAACCGATACCTCCCATCCTTACGCTGATACTCGCCTTCTCGCAAAATCCGATTGCGATTGTCTCGTCTTTTTTCACTCATTGAAATCTCTCCTCTAAAAGAAAGGAGAGCCAGACTTGCACTCTTATCATAGCACAAGTTTGGCTCTCCGTATAGCTTTGCCATGAAAGAATGGCAATCTGCCATCAATTTTTTGAAAGGCTATTATACAGCAGTAGCCTGATCCAGATACCTCTCAAATTTCTCCCGCTTGATCAAAGCACGGTTTCCATTCATTACATAAAACTCCTCGTTGGGATGCTCGTCAATCAGCATTCGCAGCTTCCCCTCTCCGATATGATAATATCCGGCGGCTTCCTCAATGGTCAGGGTATAGCGCCGCCAGACCGGAATATCCAAACACTTCTTACTGCAAGTCATTGTCTTTTCATTTCCCATAGGCTACCTCCATAGATCAGAAAAGCCAGACAAAGGGCATCC
>HF972659.1:23114-24890 GCA_000432995.1 Clostridium sp. CAG:1013 | reverse complement strand
CAGCAGACCAGCTGAGGGTGTTTTTTCATGTGGATGGTATTGCGAAAAAGAAATCCCAAAAGTTTTCTCCGAAAGGCAGTAACAGATAAAAGAGAAACGTTTAGAAATTAATAAATTAGTCATTGAAATCGGGAGCAAAGTCCGCTAAGATAAAGGCAAAGAACGGGGCCTTTCGGAAGCCCCTTTAGGGAGGAAACGATTATGGAAAATAAACGGAGATCCCCCTGGGAGAAACTGGAGCTGGGGACGTGCTATTACCCTGAGCACTGGGATAAATCCCTGTGGGAGCAGGATCTGCGCCGGATGCTGGATCACGGCGTCACCACCATTCGCATCGCTGAATTTGCCTGGAGCCTTACCGAACCGGAAGAGGGGGTGTTCACCTACGATTTCTGGGATGAATTCCTGGATTTGGCGGAGCGCGTGGGTATGAAGGTTATTTTCGGCACCCCCACAGCCACGCCCCCCGCTTGGCTGACCGACAAATACCCGGAGGTGCTCAACGCCCGCCGGGACGGAGTGCTGTACCGTCACGGCATGCGCCGCCACTATAACTACAATTCCCCAAAATACCAGGAGCTTTCCGCCCGGGTGGTGGAGAAGCTGGGGGAGCATTACGGGAAGCGGCCCTGCATCGTGGGCTGGCAGATCGACAATGAGTTCAACTGCGAGACCCAGGAGTTCTACTCCGAAAGTGATACCTTGGCATTCCGGGAGTTCCTTCGGGAAAAGTACGGCACCCTGGACGAGCTGAATCGTGCTTGGGGCAATGCCTTCTGGAACCAGACCTACACCGCATGGGAGCAGATCTACGTGCCCCGCACCACTTATGGAGACGGCACTAATCCTCACCAGAAGCTGGATTACATGCGGTTCGTGTCGGAGAGTGCCATCCGTTTCTGCAAAATGCAGAGCGACATCCTCCGGAAGTATGTGAAGCCCGGTGATTTCATCACTACCAACGGTCTGTTCGGCACCCTGGACAACCACCGCATGACCAAGGATTGCCTGGACGTGTACACCTATGACAGCTATCCCAACTTTGCCTTTGCCATGCGTGAGGATCCCCGGCACAACAACACCCTGCTGGACCGGAAGTGGAGCCGGAGCCTGATGGAAGTCCGGTCTGTGTGCCCCCATTTCGGAATCATGGAGCAACAGGCGGGAGCGGGCGGCAGCATCGGTTCCGACGCGCCGGCCCCCAAGCCCGGCCAGATGATGCTGTGGGCCATGCAGAGCATCGCTCATGGGGCGGATTATGTCAGCTTCTTCCGGTGGCGCACCGCAACCTTTGGGACGGAGATCTATTGGCACGGCCTGCTGGACTATGACAATCTCCCCAACCGGAAACTGGCGGAGCTGCAAAAACTTCACGCCCGCGTGGAAGCCATTCAGGAACTGGCAGGGGCCGATTACCTGGCGCCTGTGGGCCTGGTGAAAGACTATGACAACGTGTTCGATTCCAACCTGGATGCCTGGCACGGCAAGCTGACCCGTTCCAGCGAGATGGAGCTGTTTGTGGGGGCTCAGCTGGCCCACGCGCCTATGGACGCTGTTTACCTTCAGGAAGGGGTCACTGTGGAGGACCTGAAACAGTATCGAGTGCTGTTCTGCCCCCATCAGGTGATCCTCACGGAAGCCCAGGCCCAGCTGTTGGAGGCCTACGTCCGTCAGGGAGGCTGTCTGATCCTGGCTGCCCGTACCGGCCAGAAGGACGTGGACGGCCATTGCGTCATGAAGCCCATGCCTGGCTTGCTGGCTCCCCTCACCCAGACC
>HF972659.1:0-23094 GCA_000432995.1 Clostridium sp. CAG:1013 | reverse complement strand
GGGTGAAGGAATTCACCTGGATCGGCCCGGGGGATGACCCGGTGCCCATGGATTGGGACGGCCGCACCTTAGACACAGGCCTGTTCAACGACGTTCTGACCGCTACGGGAGAGGACGCCAAGGTTCTGGCCCGGTACGGCGGCGACGCTTGGTATGCCGGGGAGCCCGCCCTTTTGGAGACCCAGGCGGGGAAGGGCCGAGTGCTCCACTTCGGCGGCACTCTTACCCGAGAAAATGTGACGGCGTTCCTGGAATACTTGGGTGTGCTGGAGCCCTTTGGGGATCTGGTCCAGGTACCCGCCGCTTGCGAGATCGCCCTGCGGCGGAAGGGAGAGCAGGAATACCTGATTGTGCTGAATTACGGGAAAGAACCCCAGGAGATTCTGCTGAAGCGGCCCGTGGTGGATCTGGACGACCGCTGCCCCGTGGAAGGACCGGTGGTCTTGGGAAGCTACGAGACGAAGGTTTACCGCATCGGCGGCTGACAATAAAAAAGAGGACGGCTCCCAGGCGGGATGCCGTCCTTTTTTTGTTGCGGATAAATTACTGCTCCATCCGGTAAAGTTCTTTGCCGGAATCGTCGGTGATGAAGATAACAAAGCTGTCGGTGGCCAGGTCTGCGTCCAGAACAGCCTTTTGGCCATGGCCTTCCCAGGTGAAGCTCAGCTTGCTGCCCTCGGTTTTCACGGAAATACGAGAGTCCTGGCTGAACACGGGATAGAAAGCCCGCATTTTCAAAAGCTCCAGCTGTTTCTGTACCACAGGCTTTTCCAGCCCAGCGGCCATGGCTTCCTTGGTCAAGTTGGTGCGGTTGATCTCCTTGTGCCCGCCGGCGCCTGCCCGCTCCATGGCGGCATAGTCGTTCTTTCCGGCGAACAGATCCAGGTACCACACCTGGGGCTTTCCGGGCATGAACAACTGGATGGCTCTGGCCAGCAGCATACGCCGGTCGTCCTCGCCCAGAGCGCTGTAATAGGTGGCGTTCACCTGGTAGTACACGTTCTTGGCGCCGTGAAGGTCCTTTACGAAACCGCCACGCTTCACCAGAGTATCGATCAGCCCCTGGATCCGTTCCTCGGACAGCAGGCCTTTCAAATCCAGCAGGGGGATGCCGTCATGACAGCCCAGCATGTTTACAGTGGCCATGCCGCTGTCCAGGATCTCATTGGCCCAAGCGGCCAGTTTCTCGCCGGACTTCTGCTCGAAAGCGTCCAGCAACAGGCCGGGTAGGAAGAAGTCGTACACCATGTAGCCCTTGTCGGCAATGATTCGGTAGGTGCCTTCCTCATAGCTGGCGTGGATCTCTGGCAGCAGGGACACCCCGTAGGGCTTTGCCATATCGGTGATCTGCTGGAGGAAGTCCCAGGTGCCGGGGTCGTTCAGGAAGTTTTTGGAGCCCACTTCCTTGGGGGCGTAGGCAAAGGCGTCCAGCCGAACGATGCTGGCGCCATAGCCTGCCAGATCCGCCAGGGTCTGCCGATAGAAGTCCAGCACCAGGGGGGACTTGATGTTCAGGTCCATCTGGCCCAGATAGTGCTTTTTGCCGTTTTCGTCCACGTCCACCTGCTGGTAAAAGGTGTTCCAGTAGGGGCGACGGGTGCCATCGGCGAATTCCACTACCAACACGGGCAGGCCGGGCTTGCGGAAGAACATGTCTTTGATATACTCCTGACGGGGCACCAGCACCCCATCCTGGTCAAGGTCGCCGCAGCCTTCCCAGAACTTGTTCCAGTCGATGAAGAAATCACGGTACTGGGATGCGTCGCCTTTTTCCAGCAGATCCTGGAACTGAGGAGATTGGACCGACAGATGGTTGAGGATGAAGTCCAGCTTTAAGTCCACGCCCAGCTTTTGGAGGGCTTCCAGGTCCTCTTTTGTGGCGTTCTCCCCGTTGATGCCGTAGTCAATAACGGAGAAACCCCGGTCCAGGTCAGTGTGGAACATGCTGGGCAGAATATAGAAGGAGGAGAAAGCCCCCTTCACCCGTTCATCTTTCAGAAAGTCCACCGCGTCGCCCAGGGTGCCGCCCAGGCTGTCGGGGTAAGCGTTGAGCATGGGTCCATAATTGACAGTATTCATAAGATTCACCTGCCCGCAGCCATACGCTGCTTGTATTCGTCATAGCTTAAAAGCTCACAGGACTTGGAAACGATCAGCTTGGCGGCGCTTGCTCTGGCCTCCAGCTTCAGCTGCTCCAGCTCAATGACCATGGTGATGAAGGCGGTATCCGCGTTGGAGTCCCGTCCTCTGGAGAGACGATACTCCCGGGTTTCGGCGGGAGTGCTGGCCAGCAGAATGGGAATGTCCACTCCCTGGAAGTAACCGGAGTTGCCGTGGGTCCATTCCAGCACGATCACGGAGATGTTGCTGAAATCCTTTTCCTCGTACCACAGGGCGGTGTCGTCCCGGCCCATGCGCTTGAGAAGGATCTTCTCCTGGCCATTCTTGAACTGGGTCAGCACGTTTTCCAGCTGGTCATATTCCTGCTCAAGTTCGGTGCCCAGATACTTGGAAAGCTCTTCACGGCCGGCTTTCTGGTAAGCTGCCAGCCAGGGGTGTTTCTCACATTGCTCCGGGGAGGGGTCCAGGTCGCTCAGCTGGAGCTCTTTGAGAGTGGCTGCGTGTTCGGGAGAGTACACGCCCTCGGCCAGCATACCGCGCACGCCTGCCAGCCGGAAGATGCGCATCCGTTCCATGTCGTTGAGTTCCGGAAAGCGCCGGGGATAGTTGTCGCCTGACATGGTGAAGGCTCCCACGCCAAGTTGGTTCAGGTAATAGGTAAGCAGGGCAGAAACACAAGTTTTGCCTACGCCGCTGCCGCCGGTGACGGTGATCACGGCTTTGCGGGCGGGATTGGATTCCAGCGCCTCTTTCAGCATGGGCAGCATGGCCTGGAAAGTCACATTGGCTTTCTCGATGGACATGGGTCCGATCCAGACCTTGTCTCCGGGCATGTCGCCTTGAGGAATATCCTCCGGGACCTGCGGGGGCTGCCAGTTGCTGACAGCGTTTGTAATGGCTTGTAATACATCTATTGACATATGGCGCCCTCCCAATAAACTGTTTATAGTACAACGTTATCATACCATATCTTTTTGTTTTATTCAACTAAAACTGGGATTCTGATCTCAAAAACATAAATTTAGGCAATCGTTTGTGTTGAAAACTCTTCCTAAGGGGCCAGGGTTGCGGATCACGGCGGTGTGTGGTATACTGAACAAATATTAAACTTAAATCAGGGGGAATCTGTGATGTTTCAATACAAGAAAATGGTGCCGGGAGACCCCACGATCCTGCCGGGGATGCACACTGTGCTGGCGGATCGCAGTCAGGCGAACCAGGTAACCTATGTGCCCAACGTGGAATACGTCCAGCGGGATGGGGAGGCTCTTCATCTGCAAATGTTGTTTCCCGCGGGCCTTCGTCCGGGAATGACTTCTACCCTGCGGTATCCCTTGGTGGTATTTGTCCAGGGCGCCGCCTGGATGGAGCAGGATATGTTCATGAACCTTCCTCAGCTTTGCCCCCTGGCGAAAGCAGGCTTCGTGGTGGCCAGCGTGAAGCACCGGCCCGCGTTTCAGGCTAAGTTTCCCGCCTTTTTGCAGGACGTGAAATCCGCCATCCGGTTTTTGCGGGCCCACGCGGAGGAGTATTTCATCGACCCGGATCAGGTGGCTATTTGGGGAGATTCCTCCGGCGGACACACTGCCCAAATGGTGGGTGTCACCGGGGATATGGGGGAGTTCAAGACCTCCGATAACCATGAGGTTTCCGACAGCGTTCAGGCGGTGGTGGATTTCTACGGCCCCAGCGACGTGACCCGCATCAACGACGGTCCCCGTGACCCGGCTTTCACCGCGGACAAGTCTAAGATCCCGGAGGACATTCTGTTTGGGGGTTGTGTCATCGATCACCCGGAGATTGCTCAGCCGGGGAATCCCCTGACCTACATCCAGGAAGGAAAGCCTTTGCCTCCCTTCTTGGTGGTCCATGGGGATGAGGATCCTATGGTGCCTTTCAACCAAAGTGTGCTCACGGTGCAGAAGCTCCAGGAGACCAAACACACTGTGGAATTTTACAAGGTGGTAGGCGCTGGTCACGGCCTGTTCCTGTGGACGGAGGAAGTTACCGATCTGGTGATCCGCTTCCTGAAAGCATGGTTGGCGCTGTAATTATTAAGAAACGGGGGCATGCTCCTTCTGGGGTACGCCCTTTTTTCGTGGGGCACGGTCTTGCGCCCTTTTTTGGGGTATGCTATAATCAGGGCCGTTTGTGAAAGTGAAAGGGGAGTGGCCTGTTTTGAAAGATCAAGAAGTGCTTGCCCTGCTGCCGGAGCTGCTTTTAGAATGGTATGATCGCAGCGCAAGAGTGCTGCCCTGGCGGGAGGATCCCACGCCATACCGGGTGTGGGTGTCGGAGATCATGCTCCAGCAGACCAGGGTGGAAGCGGTGAAGCCCTACTATGAGCGTTTTCTGGAAGCCTTCCCCACAGTGGAGGCCTTGGCAAACGCGCCCACGGATCGGGTGCTGAAGATGTGGGAAGGCCTGGGCTACTACAACCGGGCCAGGAATCTCCAGAAAGGCGCCCAGATGGTGATGGAACGCTTCGGGGGACAGGTGCCCGCATCTTTTGAGGAATTGCGTTCCCTGCCCGGTGTGGGGGATTACACTGCCGGTGCCATTGCCTCCATCGCCTTTGGATTGCCTGTGCCCGCAGTGGATGGCAACGTGCTTCGGGTGATCTCCCGGGTGTTGTGCCGCCGGGACAACATCCTGGATCCCAAGGTGAAAAGCCGGATGGAGGGGGAGATCCGGGCGATCCTTCCTCAACGGGTGGGAGATTTCAACCAATCCCTCATGGAGCTGGGAGCCACCATCTGCCTGCCGGGCGGACCGCCCAAGTGTTTGCTGTGTCCTCTGAACCAGGTATGCCGAGGCTATCAGGAAGGAGTCGCTTTAGAACTTCCGGTAAAAACAAAGCCCAAACCCCGGAAGAAAGAGGAGCGTACCCTCTTTCTGCTGGTTTCCAGAAAAGGAAGGCTGGGGCTTTGGAGAAGGCCGGAGCAGGGACTTTTGGCGGGCCTTTGGGAACTGCCTGGCGTGGAGGGGAAACTTAACCAGGAGCAGGCGTTGGCGTTTTTAGACAGCAAAGGTGTAAAGGCAGAAAACATTACACAAGGCCCTAAAACCAAGCATATCTTTTCCCATGTGGAATGGCACATGAACTGCTGGGTGGTCCGTGACGTAGAGGAATCGGCGGAGTTTACTTGGGCCGGGACCAGGGAACTGCGGGAGACCTACACTCTGCCTTCCGCTTTTAAAGGGTACTTCCCTCTGGTGGAGGAGCTTGTCACCGGTTGACCGTCAGGGTGGGCGGCAAAAGGGAAAAAACCGGGAAAGCGTTGACCTTTTCCAATCTTTGGGGTAAAATAGAAAAAATATAATTTTTAAAATACGGCGGCGCTTCCTTCCAGAGGCGCGCCATTTCTTTCCAGGGAGTATCTATGGCGCAGGACAAAAAACAGAGCTTTATGAAAGGGGCGGCCATTCTTTCCGCCTCCACCTTGATCGTCAAGCTGCTGGGGTTGCTTTTCTCCATCCCCTTGGCAAACTTCATCGATCCGGAAGGCATGTCGCACTTCTACATCGCCTACAATATCTTCGGGCTGTTCCTCATGCTGTCCACGGCGGGACTACCTATCGCTGTGTCCCGCATGGTAGGCACCGCCTTTTCCCAGGGACACCGCCGGGAAGCGGATCAGGTGTTTTCCGTGGCTTTCTGGCTGTTCTTTTTCCTGGGATTGTTCGGCTGTCTGGTCATGTTCTTCGGCGCGGACCAGATCGCTCAGTGGTACGGCAGCCCTGAGGCGAATTTCGCCATCATGGCCCTGGCGCCCACCCTGTTCTTCATCTCAATTGAGTCCTCTTTGAGAGGGTATTTCCAGGGGCGCTCCAATATGATTCCTACCGCCACGTCTCAGACCATCGAGGCTGTGACCAAGGTGATCATCGGCGTGGGCCTGGCCTTCTATATCATCCGCAATTTCCAGGTTGACGCTGACCGTTGGGCGGCAGTGGGAGCCATTATCGGCGTGTCTGTCAGTGCTGCGCTGGGAGCCATTTACCTGCTGCTGTTCAAGCTGTTTCAGAGCCGCCGGGATCGGATTGAGCGTTGGGCTGACGAACCGCCTCTCACGTCCCGTCAGCAGATGCTCGTCAATCTGGTGCGTTTCGCGGTGCCCATCACTATCGGCTCCTGTTTTTTGAGTCTGTTAGACACTGTGGACGGAGCCATTCTGATGAATCGTTTGCAGGAAGCCGCCAGGTTTACTCAGGAGCAGGCCGACTGGTGGAACGGCACTTTGGGCCACGCTCGGAAATTCTTCGATCTGCCAGGGGCTTTCGTGGTGCCCATCTCCACCAGTTTGCTTCCTATTTTGTCTGGCGCTATCGCCGCCAAGGACAAGCATCAGGTGGATCGGATCTCCTCTACCGCTCTGCGGGTGACTCTGCTGATCGGCATCCCTTCCTCAGTGGGTATGGCCATTTTTGCGGAACCTATCTGCCAGCTTCTGCTGTACAATCAGCCCGAAGTGGCTCAAAGCGCCGCTCCTCTGCTGACCATGCTGAGCCTTGCCATCGCTTTCAGCGGCATGCTCTTCACCACCAACGCCATTTTGCAGTCCTTTGGACGTGCCACCCGTCCGGTGGTGAATATGGCCGTGGGCGGTATTATCAAGATCGTTCTTTCCTATATCTTGATCGGCATCCCTGAAGTGGCTGCGATGGGTTCCGCTATCAGCACGGTGGTGTCCTACGTGGTGATGGTGGTGCTGAACCTGATTGCCATCCGCACCAGCCTTCCCCAGATGGACAGTGTGGTAAAAACCGCTCTGCCTTTGCTCCTTTCCGCCGTTGTCATGGGCGGGGTGAGCTATGGTGTGTATTGGGTCCTGACCTTGATCATCAGTCCCAAGGTGGCGGTTCTGCCCGCTATCGCTGTGGCTATTTTGGTGTATGCGGTGTGCGTGGTGGTGTTCCACGGGGTGAGTTACGACGATGTGGTAATGCTTCCCAAGGGTCAGACTCTGGCCCGGCTTCTCCATATGACTCCTCCGCGGAAAGCCCGGGAAACTGCTCCCCAGTTGGCGGAGGAACCCGTCTTTGTGGAAGAAGAGGTACTCCCCCAGGAAGAGGCTACTGCTGTTGTCCAACAGGAGGAACAGGCGCCTGTACCCGCTGTGGTTGAACGCCGCCGTGGAGGAGGCAAATACACTCCCCGTCATATGCGTTGATAGAGAAAAATAAAAGGCCGCTGCCAGTGTGCAGCGGCCTTTTTAAATTGCAGCAAGTTGTTTTTAAATCTCAAATACTTGGCCCGGCTTGGAAACGTCCATCACGTGCTTGGCGTATTCCCGGTAGGTGGGGGTGGATTTGAACAGGGGTACCACACTGTAATCTCCCCACATGTGCATGGGGAATACATGCTCAGCCCCAGCGGCCTCGAAGAAGTACTTCATGCCCAGATCAAAATCCGCCTCCTGGCGGGGATCCAGGGGCACGAAAGCCACGTCGATAGCCTTTCCGCCGGAGAGAAGACTCAACTCGTTTTTGTATTGGGCGGTCATTTGGTCGTTTTGGAACCGGGGAGCGCCGTCCCACACCCAGCAGTTCAGATCCCCGGCGTGGTAGATCCGTTTGCCTTCGCATTGGACCAGGAACGCCACGCCCATATCGGTGGAACGCAAGGTAGCCACCTTTACATCACCTACCTGGTAGAACAGATGAGGCGCCACAAAAGTGACCTGATCTTTCAGTTCCTGGGGCACCTGGCGGGGGGAGATGTCGTCGGAGAGCAGGTAGTGGACTTCTTTCCCAGGCTGAGCCAGCTGGAAGATATCCGGGGAGAAGTGGTCTCCGTGGCTGTGACTGGCGAATACATACAGAGGCTTTTCAATGGGAGGAAGTTCTCCCTGGTAATAGTCGAACAGCAGGCAGCAGTGGTCCAGCTCCACAAAGTAAGAGCTGTGGAGAATAAAGGTGACTTTCATGGGTAACCGTCCTTTCTATGGAAGATTTACAGCCGGATGGCCGCGTGGGAAAACCCGGCGGCGTCACGGGTGACCTCCACCCGGCAGGGAATGCGATTTTTCAGCTCCGACACGTGGGAGATGATCCCGATGAGCCGGCCGCTGTTTTGGAGCATGGCAAGAGCTTTCATAGCGGTGTCCAGAGTCTCCCCATCCAGGGAGCCGAAGCCCTCGTCAATGAATAGAGAGTCTAGCCGCACCGCTCCGGAGTGGTTCTGGACCACGTCGGAAAGGCCGAAGGCCAAAGACAGGGAGGCCAAGAACTGTTCTCCGCCGGAAAGGGTCTCGATGGAGCGGGGCAGCATAGAACTGCCATCCAGCACTTCCAGATCCAGACCCCCGTAGCCTCGGCTGGCGGGGCCCTCTTTTAAGCGTAGGGCGTAACGACCTCGGCTAAGGGTGGAGAAAAACCGGTTGGCGCTGACCAGCACCTCGTCCAGCATAACGCTGAGCACGTACTGGAGGATGGGCATCTTCAAGGGGTTGGAGCCGGAGAGAGATTTGGACAGTCGGGCTACGCGGGAAAGCTGACTTTCTACACAGCCCAGCTCTCCATCCAGCCGCCGGATCTCCTCCAGGGTGGTCTTCAGCGTCTGAAGGGCGCTGGCGGTTTTTCCCAGTTCCTCCCGACGGGTCAGGTTCTCCTGACGGAGGTCCTGACAGCGTTGCCGCAAAGGTTCCAGCTCCGGGGGCGTTTCCCAGGGAGCGGGACAGGCTTTCCACTGGGCTTCCGCCTTATCCAGGGTTTCTTTGGACAGTGCCAGGGCGGTTTTTGCTCGTTCCCGCTGGGCATCTCCTTCCTGGGCTTCTCTCAAAAGCTGAGTGGCGTTTTTTTCGCGGGCCTCGTAGTCCCTCTTTTTCTGGAGAATGGCCCCTTCCAGAGCGTTTAGGTCCAGCCCGGCGCAGGCGGCTTGGGCTTCCTTGGCACGCCGCTCCAATTCCTCTCCCTGGGCGGTGATGGCGGACAGCCGTTCCCGCAGTGCACTTTCTTTTTTCTGGCAGGCTTCCCGTTCTTCTCCCAGGGCCCGGAGCTTTTCTTTGGCAGCTTCCAGACGGGCGACAGCGCTTTTGGCGGTGTCTGTTGCCGCGGCGGTTTCTTGGAGGAGGCGGGTGGCCTCTTCACGAGTGGGGTTGCCTAAGGGTGCGGCTGTGTCCTGGCAGAGAGCCTGTTGCTCCCGGACGCTTTCCGCTGCCTGAGCGGCTTCCCGTTCTTGGGCGCCGGCCCGAGCGGCGGCGTCTGTGTGGGCTTTGCGAGCGGCTTTTTCCTCCTCACGGAGGGCGTCGATCTGCTGAGGGTCCAGCAGGGTTTCCTGGCCCTGAGCTGGGGAGGGGTGAGACAGTGACCCGCACACCGGACAGGGTTTTCCCTCCTCCAAAGTGTGGGCCAAGTCCAAGGCGGAGTTTTGCCGCAGAAGGGCTTCCTGGCGTTCCAGACGCTGGGTTACGGTCTCCAAGAGGAGCTGTTTCTGTCGGGCGGCTTTCCGGCTGGCAGATACCGCCGCTTCCCCCTCGTGGAGCCGCTTCTCTCGACGGGAAAGTTCCTCCCAGGCGGCAGTCAGCTTTTCCAGGGCCTGCCGTCGTTCCAGCAGGGCAGGCAGCTGGGCTGAGGCTTCCTCGCAGGTCTTTAAAAAGGCGTTGCCCTTTTCCATTCGTTGGGAAAGGACGGCCTCCTGCTGTTTTAGTGTTTCCAGGACGCTCTGCTGTTCCAAGGCTTGTTTCCGGGCAGCGGCGGCTTGGTCCTGAGCGTTTTTTGCTTGGATCAGCTGTTCTCGCCGCTCTTTCAGCTGGGCGCTTTCCTGAGCCAGAGTCACAGCCTGCTCCCGGAGCGCTTGAGCCTGTGACCGCTTCTCCTCCAGTTGGGGGGCAAGCCGCTCAAGTTCTGTCCAGGCGATTTGAGCTTTCTGAAAGGCTTGGGCGGCCTCCTCCCGGATTTTGGCCCGACGGAAGTATTCCTCGGCGGCTTGGAGCAAGGCTTCCTCTTTTTCCAAAGTTTCCGCTCCGGAGGCGCTTTCTTTCCGAAGGACTTTTTCCCGCTGGGAAAGTGCCTCTGCCTTTTCCTCCAAGGCTTGGGTGGTTTCCACTCCCTCTTTTTGCAGAAGGGAGACACGCAGAGCTGTGGACTGCTTTGCCTTGTCCTCCAATTCCCGTTCTCGCTGGTGGAAACGATCGGTCACGGACCGCCAAACTCCGGCAGAAAACAGGGTCTTGAGCATTTCTCCTTTGTCGTTGGAGTTGGCTCGCAGCAGTCGGAGAAATTCCCCCTGGGGCAGGACGATTACTTGGGAGAACTGCTCGCAGGTGAGATGGAGTAGTTCCTCTGCCCGGCGGCGGACAGCGCTTTCACTGCCGCTCTCTATGAGCTGAAATTCTCCCTCCTCCAAACGGAAGCACTCATGGGTCTCCCGCAGCTCCGGCGCTTTCGTGTTCCGGTTGATGTGGGTAAACTGGCTGCGGCGGAAGCGGTAGGTATCCCCTTGCAGGGAGAAGTCAAATTCCACCAGGGTGGGCAGCTCTTGGGGCGCGCTCATGCAGCGCATGCCCCCGAAGCTCCGTTTGCCGCCGGTAGCCTTGCAATACAGGGCGAAACACATGGCGTCCAACAGGGAGGTCTTTCCTCCTCCCGTGGGACCGGTGATGAGAAACAGCCCCGTTTCGTCAAATTGGGTAAGATCCAGTTCCGTTTTTTCCAGATAAGGCCCGAAGGCCTGTAACAGCAAACGCAAGGGTCGCATCCCGGCGTCCTCCTTTCTCCGTGTAATGGGATCCGGTCATCCCTGGGCCTGAAGGCTTTCCAGCACTTCCCGGAACAATTCCAGATCTTCAGGGGCAGCCTCCGTCTGGCACACCTCCTTGAGAAAGGAGGTGAATACTGTCATCTCGTCCTGGCCTTTCAGCCGGGCTGCCCGCTCCCCGGTGACTCCCTGTGCCATCCAGGGGTTGCTCACCGAAAGCAGGTTGGGATAGAAGGGCCGCAGCCGTTCTGCTGCCAGCATCACCGGAGCATCATCTGTGAGAACCAGTTCCACGTAATCTTGGCAGGGGGCATTTTGCCCCTCCCGCAGCAGGTCCTCGAAGAGTCCTTCCACTCTTCGCACGTCTCGCAGGGGCGTGCAGGGGACGAACTCCGAAAGCATTTCCGTGCCGGTCCATTCCAGCTGGACCATTCCCTTTTTTTGGTGTTCCTCGTCCACGGAATACTTTAAGGGGGAACCGGAATACCGACCTTTTTCCCCTGCACGTTGCGGACCGTGGAGATGGCCTAAAGCCGCGTAATCAAAGGGATCGAACAGGGAGGTGGACACTTGGCCGCTGCCCCCTACGAAAAGAGCGCTTTCCGAGTCGGAGGTCTGGCTTCCTGCTGCGAAGCAATGGGATACTAGCACATGGCCCGCTCCTGGAAGAAACAAGGGAAGCAGCTTCTCGATCATGGCCTGAGCACAGGCGCCCTCTCCACGTAGAGAGTCGTCTTTCAGAAAATCCCTGGCTTGGGAGGTGTCAAAATAGGGGAGAAGAAACAGCTGCAAGGTTTGGCCGTCCTCTTCCAGGACTACCGGGTCCAGAGCGTCGGAGAGCTCCGTGGCGAAGTACACCCCGTCCCGGCGAAGAGCGGTTTTGAGCAGGGCCATACGGTCGGCACCGTCATGGTTTCCGGCGATGACGCACACCTTGGTTCCCAAGTCCATCAAGGAGTTGAGGACCGTGTCAAATAACCGGATAGCCTCGGTGGGAGCGATCTGCCGGTCGTACACGTCCCCGGCCAGGATCACGCAGGCAGGGCGTTCCCGTTCCACCTGAGGAAGGAACACCCGTTCCAGAAACCACCGCTGATCTTCCAGCAGACTGCGGCCATAGAGCATCCTTCCCAAATGCCAGTCAGAGGTGTGCAGCAGCTTCATATATGGTCTCCTTTGTCAGAATTAATTCAGAAATACAGGCTTTTCTTTTTCCGTGAAATAAGGTAAAATAAACAGGATAACTGTTATGGTAAACCGACGAAAGAATAGTTTCCCCATGGCAGCGCAATTGCCATGGGTGTGCCGCGTCCTTTCGCGGCAGAGGCCGAAAGTCATACGGTAAGGCCTTATTTGTTTTTACATTGTAACACAAAAAGGGGAAAAAGGATAGGGACTCAGGTCCCGGAGGATCAAAAACGGGAAAATCAGTTTGGCCTTTTCCAGGGAAAGGGCGGAAAGGATCATCTATGAAGCGACTGAAAAGGATTGCCGCGTCATTGCTGGCAGTAGTGTGCCTGGCTGTAAGCTGTAGTGTGAGCGCCTCCGCGGAGGGCTTTGACTATGGATGGGACAACGACAAGGACAACAATCCCAACGGGCCCCATTGCAAAGCCTACCTTATGCTGAATCTTGACACCGACACGGTGGTCTATTCGGAGAACGCCGACGAGCAGCTGCCCATGGCGTCTCTGACCAAGATCATGACCTATATTGTGGCTTACGAGACCATTCCGGACATTGAAAACGCGGAGATCACCATTCCCCAAAGCGTGTTCGATGAGCTTTCCGGTACGGGCAGTTCCATGGCGGATTTCGATGTGGGGGACACTTTCACAGGGGAGCAGATGCTCTACCTGATGATGGTTCCTTCCGGCAACAACGCCGCCTTGACCCTGGCCAAATATGTGGACGAGCTTTATGCATCCGGGCAGATCGGCCAGGAAGAGACTTCCTCCACAGAGGAAAATGCTTCTTCGGGGGAGGAAAGTTCTTCTTCCGGGGAGGGCACTGCCAATGACGATCCGGAAGCGGTGTCCGGCACCACGGATACTTCCTCTAGTGAGGCCAGCAGTTCCAATGGGGAATCTTCTCAAAATAGTTCTACGGATACCACCGAAACCAGCGATGAATTCGACCCTACCGACTATACGGGTAAGAGCTATTTTGTCCAGCTGATGAATGAAAAGGCGGCGGAATTAGGATGCACTAACACCCACTTCACCAATCCTCACGGTCTGCACAACGACAATCACTATTCCACCGCCAGGGATATGGTGACCATCACCAAGTACGCTATGAGCCTGCCTCTGTTCACGGAGGTTACCGGCACGACGGCTTACAACTATTATCCCATTGGCCATCCGGAAAAGGAAAAGACTGCCAACACCACCAATAAGATGCTGACCAACTATGCCGCTGACGGATATTCCTATTATTACCGTTACGCCACTGGTATCAAGACTGGCTCCCACGACCAGGCTGGCTATTGTATTGTAGCATCGGCCACTTATGAGGGGTATACCTACGTGGTGGCGTGTCTGGGATGTCCCATGATCGACAATGATATTCACGGAGAGATGCTGGACGCCGCCAGCCTATTCCGATGGGCGTTCCTGAACCTGGAGATACGCACGGTAGCGGCTCAGGGAGATATCCTAGCGGATGTGCCCTTGGAATACGCTTGGCAGCAGGACACCCTTCAGCTGGTAGCCGGGGAGAATGTGTCTGTGATGCTCCCCAAGAACGTGGACGCTTCCAGCATTATCGTGAAGACGGATGTGCCAGAAAGTGTTCAAGCGCCCATAGAGCGTGGGGAACAGGTGGGAACAGCCACCATGAGTTATGCGGGTGAAGCCATTGCCACGGTGCCGTTGGTGGCCGCGGAATCTGTTTCCCGCAGTGAGATGCTCTCCTTCCTCAGCCAGGGAAGCTCGGTGCTCACTTCGCCCTGGTTCCTCATCATCATGGGCGTGATCCTGGCTTTAGTGCTGATTTATGTGATCTTGATTCTTCTGTACCGCCGGAAGCAGAAACAGCTGCGGCGAGTGCGCAAGCACAGGGATCTGTAAAAAAAGAGGCCCCCTAGGGGGCCTCTTTTCATGGAAAGAAAAGGGACTGCCTGTAGGCAGTCCCTTTTGCGTTAGATGAGATCGGTTCCCCAGTCCACCACGTTGGAATGGGAGACCACCCACTGATAATCTTCGTAGGTGGTGTTGGGTTTCAGTCCGGCGGGAACGTTTTGTTCTCCCGTGCAGACCGTGCCTGTGATGAGATAAACAGGTGTATCGTGGGTTTCCTGGCTGTACCGTTCTGTCAGCTCTTCCTGGTACTGATCGGAAAGAGCTTTGTCATAGGTAAGCTCTTCCAGCACACAGTGGCGAAACTCCCTTTTGAACTGGGAAGCAATGAGAGTCATGCCCCGTTCTACCTCCCAGGTTCTAGGAAATTCCTCTGAGCTGTCCAAGGCTTCTGGATCGTCAATAAGAAGATGAGTCTGAACGTTTTTCGTGTCCCCGTAGCTCATGGAGTCGATATATCCGGGCAGAAACACCAGCATGCATACCAAAAGCGCTGTTCCCAGCAGTGCAGGCAGCACGATTCGTGCCCGTTTGGCGGAAAACAGGGGACGCAGATACTTGGGGTTGGGAATGAACGCAGGAATTCCAGGGCTATACATAAACGCTCCTCCTCTCTCAACAGGAGACTTTCACTTTGGATGGAAGCGTTACAGTAGGAAACCATGATCCATAACGCTAATGTTGGTGTGAGCGTTTTTGGCGTCGCCAACCACCCACTGATAATCCTCGTAGGTAGTGTTTGGTTCTAATCCGGAAGGTACGTCTTTTTCTCCGGTGGTGAAGCTAGCGGTGATGAGAAACACGTCCTCGCCGTAAAGCTGATTCTTGTACAGTTCCGCTAGCTGGGGCCGCAGTTGGTCGGAATAGGCCTTATCGTAGGTGAGAGATTCCAGGTTGCAATGACGGAACTCCACCTGGAATTTGTTTTTCACCTGTTCCATGGCCATTTCTGCCTGCCATGTTTTGGGGTACTCCTGGGAGGCGTCCAGCTGTGCCGGATTGTCCACCAGGATATTCACCTGGGCGTTATCCACGGTTCCCTGCCCCAGGGATTGAAGGTAGGGTGGGACCAGAATAACAGCGAATACCAGTGCCAAAATAAGCACCAGGATCCCCAGCACAAGAAACACGCGCCGGGTGGAGAACAGTTGTTTCACGTCCAAAAAACGTGATTGGGTCGTCCAGTCAGACGGGGTAGGCCATAGGGCTGGCATAAATCTCCCTCCTCTCAGCAGGGGACTTTCTTTCGCAACCAAAAGGGCTATCTTGAAAGAAAGCCCGGTAAAAATGTGACACTTCTACATCTTAAGAGTAGCACATTTTACCGAGCTTGTCAATCTATATAAAAATCGGCTGTGTAATTCTCTATATTATAGCTTTCTGTACTAAAGCACCACGCCTTCACCGCCGGTTTTAGCGAACAAACGGCGGATCTCACCCCGCAAGCCCCGGTATTCCTCATTTTCCAGGGACTTTGTGGAAAACAATTCCTTAGCGCAGCGTTGGGCTTGACGAAGCACCTCCATGTCGGTGGTCATGTCGGCGATCTTCAGCTGGGGAAGACCATGCTGCCGCTGGCCGAAAAAGTCGCCAGGTCCTCGAAGTTTCAAGTCCGCCTCGGCAATCTTGAATCCGTCGCTGGTGTCCCGGAACAGCTTCAGCCGCTTGAGAGTGTCCTCGTTTTCTGCGTCGGTGATGAGAATACAGGTGGAAAGATGCTTTCCTCGTCCGATCCGTCCCCGCAGCTGGTGAAGCTGGGAAAGACCGTAGCGTTCCGCGTTCTCGATCACCATGATCACCGCGTTGGGTACGTCCACGCCCACCTCCACCACAGTGGTGGATACCAGCAATTGGGTCTTGCCCTGGGAGAAGTCCTCCATGACCTGCTCCTTTTCGGCGGGCTTCATCTTTCCGTGGAGCACTCCCACCGTAGCGTTGGGGAAGGCTTCCCGCACGGTTTCCCCGTATTGGAGGACGCTCATCATGCCGCTTTCATCCTCCTCAATGAGAGGGCAGATGAGGTACCCCTGCCGTCCCTGATCCAGATGCTTCTGCACGTAGCCAAATGCCCGTTTCCGTTTTGCGGAGTCGATCAGGTAGGTCTCGATTTTCTGCCGGCCGGGGGGCAGCTCGTCCAGCACGGAGATGTCCAGGTCCCCGTAAACCATCAGGGCCAAGGTGCGGGGGATGGGGGTGGCGCTCATGACCAACAGATGGGGAGAAGCTCCTTTTTTCGCCAGAGCGGAGCGCTGGCCCACTCCGAACCGGTGCTGTTCGTCGGTAATGACCAGACCCAGATTTTGAAATTCCACTTTATCCCCAATAAGAGCGTGTGTGCCGATGACCAGTTGGATGCGGCCATCGCTGAGAGCTTGGTAGATTTTTTTCTTTTCTGCCGGCTTCACCGAACCGGTGAGCAGGGCGCAGGTGATATGAGCCGGCTCCAGCAGGGCATTCAAGGAATGGTAATGCTGAGCGGCCAGGATCTCTGTGGGAGCCATGAGAGCCGCTTGCATCCCGTTTTGTATCACGGTCCAGCACAGGGCGGCAGCTACGGCAGTCTTGCCGCTGCCCACGTCACCCTGGATCAGTCGGTTCATGGGGGATTCGCCTGCCATGTCCTGGATGGACTCGGTGATGGCCCGCCGCTGGGCCCCGGTGAGGGAAAAGGGCAGCAGTTCTGCGAATTCCTCCGGGAACCGGTTGGGAATAGGGTGGAGGTTCTCCTGCTTTCGCCCGCTTTTGATCTGCAAAAGCCCTAACTGCAAGACTAGGAATTCCTCAAAGGTGAGCCGGAACCGGGCAGTGGCCAGCTCCTCCGGAGTCTTGGGAAAATGAATGGTCTCCAAGGCGTACCGCAGGGTACACAGGTGATACTGTTCCCGCAATTTGTCCGGGAGAGGGTCATGAAGCTGCTCTGGCAGCAAGGCCAGGGCATTTTGTGCAGCTGCGGCGATCTGCCGGGAGGAAAGCCCCGCCGTGGCAGGGTACACAGGTTGGATGGCCAACTCCTTGGCTTCCGGGAGAAATTCAGGAGATATCATTTCCCGCTTCAGCAGAGTGCCGGTGACCTTGCCCCGGAACAGATAGGTCTCTCCCTCCTTCAGCAGACTGGGGATGTATTTGTTATTGAAGAAAGTGAGGACCAGATCCGATTCTCCGTCGGTGACCAGGGTTTTATATAACAGCTTCCCGCCTCGGATTCGAGTTTCCGTGGGCCGGTAGAGCACCTGGGCTTTCACCACAGCCACTTCGTTGAGCGTAGTTTCCCGGATGAGAGTGTGAAGACTCCAATCCTCATAGGTACGGGGGTACAGCCGCAGCAGATCCCCCACTGTGGGGACGCCCAGCTTCTCAAAGAGCTTTTTTCGTTTTTCGCCGACGCCCTTTAAGGTCTCGATGTCCCGTTCAAATAGGGATGCCATGGCGTGCCTCCTTTCTGTTCTTTCTTGAAAGAAAGAACCAAAAAACTTTTACGTCGTGTTATCTGCTCTGTGGAAGGAAATTCCCCCATGTCGCTGGTCTTTAGGGGGAGGACTCCATCGTGCAGAGCAAAATCATTTTCCTCTCTGGGAGCAGGTGCGCAGAAACGCGGCTATTTCTCCGCGGGTGCGGAGAATGGTCAGCTTTTGGGGGAATTGTTCTGCTCGTGCCCGGGTGCCGTCTGCGCCAGTCTCATAGTTTCTGCTCCAGAGGAACATGTCCCGCAGCATGGAAAAGCTGGGGCGGTAGGAGCATGGCTCCATCCCCAAACGCTGCCGCAGCCATCGGGTTATCACTCGTTTTCGCCGCAGGACAGGGGAGACGTCCAGCAGCACCACTTGATCCGCTTGCTCCATACCCTCCAAAAAACAGGAGCGGCCTGTGTCCTCCATGATGTAGCTGTCTTTTGCCAAGATGGCGTGAAACAGCTCGTCCCGCTCCTGAACCGAACGTTTTCGGTTTCCCTGTGGGTTGGTGGGGTCTTTGGCGTGGACGATCTCGTCCAGGTGAAAGCAAGGCGTCCCGGTAAGCTGGGAAAGCTGCCGGGCCAATGTGGATTTCCCACTTGCCACAGGCCCCACAATATACACTTTCATATACATCCCCCTACGAAAAGGAACCTTTCCCGAGAGAAAGGTTCCTGGGTAGTTCTATTCTATGGTTTCTTTCGTTTCTCAAGGACCGCACGGGCCAAAAGCCCGACGCCCAAGGCGCGATATGAATCCAGCGTCACGCTGGTTATTCGACGGAGATGATGAAGTAGTACACGGGCTGGCCGCCGTTGACCAGAGTGATCTCCACGTCAGAATGGAGCTTGTTCTCCAAGATCCGCTTAGCTTCCTCAGCCTGCTCCTGGGATACGCCCTCACCGTAGATCAGGGTGACGAAGGAGGTATGCTTGGAAGCGAAGGACCGTGTCACGCGTACGCAGGCAGCAACAGGATCTTTCTCAATGTATTCCAGCTTGCCGTTCTTCAGGCCCAGAATGTCCCCGTGGCGGATGGTGTGGCCATCGTACTCGGAATCACGGGCAGCGAAGGTCACCAGGCCGGTGTCCACGTTGGAAGCGGCTTCCAGCATAGCTTCCTTGTTGGCGTCGGCATCGGAATCGGGATCAAAAGCCAGCATGGCTGAGAGGCCCTGGGGAATCGTCCGAGTGGGGATGACAATCACTTCCCGGTCGGTAGCCAAAGGCACGGTCTGCTCTGCGGCCATAAGAATGTTCTTGTTGTTGGGCAGCACGAACACCTTCTTCGCCGGAGTGGCCAGTACGGCTTCCAGCAGGTCTTCGGTGCTGGGGTTCATGGTCTGGCCGCCGCTGACTACATTGGCACAGCCCAGATCCTGGAACAGTTCCTGCAATCCCTTGCCTGCTGCCACGGAGATGAAGCCAACTTCCTCGGTGGGTTCCTGAGGCTCCAGAGGCTTGCGCTCCTCTTTGGCAGGCTGCTGGGCAGCTTTGGCTGCCTCGTTTTCCTCGGCGGCCTTGCGATGCTGTTCCTTCATGTTCTCGATCTTCACGGTGAGCAGCTGGCCGTACTGGAGAGCGGCCTGCAATGCATCGCCGGGGTTTTCTGTATGCACGTGGGTTTTGATGATCTCGTCATCGTCCACCACCACTACGCAGTCACCGATGGTCTCCAGGAACAGGCGCAGCTCCAGAGGATCTTTCTGGACTTCGGGATCCCGGCCCACGATAAACTCAGTGCAGTAGGTGAAGTTGATCTCGCTGTCAAATTCTGCTGCCACATTCCGGAAGAATTCCGCAGTCTCCTCAGCCTTTTCCTCTTCGGTGAGACCACATTCCAGCACGATGCCGCTGCGGAATACGCTGAGCATGCCCTCGAAAATCAGGCAGAGGCCCTGGCCGCCAGCGTCTACTACGCCAGCCTTCTTCAATACGGGCAGCAGGTTGGGCGTGTCCTCCAAAGCATCGGCAGCGCCCATGCAGACAGCGTCCCATACCTGTACAGGATCGCTGCCCAGCTCCAGGGCTTCACGGCCTCGCTCCGCGCCCACACGGGCCACGGTGAGGATGGTACCCTCAGTGGGTTTCATTACGGCCTTGTAGGCTTCATCCACACCCAGTTCCAACGCGGTCACCAGATCCTCGGCGGAGATCTCCTCCTTGCCTTCCAGACCCTTGGAGATGCCCCGGAACAGCAGGGACAGAATTACGCCAGAGTTGCCACGGGCGCCCCGCAGCATAGAAGAGGCAGCCTTTTTGGCCACCTGAGCGGCGTTCGCCGAATCGTCCAGACGCTTCATTTCCTCCGACGCAGCGCCGATGGTCATGGACATATTGGTGCCAGTATCGCCGTCGGGTACGGGGAAAATATTCAGCTCGTTGACTTGTTTTTTATACTTAGAAATATTGTTTGAACCGGAGATGATCGCGTTTTTCAGTTGAGAACCTAAAATCACGGGTAACACATCCTTCACGAGGTCGATGTCATAGTTTTTAACTAGTTTAACACAAAACATTCAAAAATACAATCATTCCTTGGGGATTTCTGAAAAACTAGGAAAATGCTCCACCCCTTTTCGATGGAAATTTGAAGTCTGCGAAAAAGGGTCAAGTGAGAAATGACGGGGCGGTCAGAGAACGTTGCGCCTTCTGAATGTTATGGATAGGACAGAGGAGTTTTATACTTCACCAGATCGATCAGGGGAGCGAAGTGGCCCTCTTGTCCCTGATACACTTGATAGTCAATGGTTTTGGTGGGGAGGTAGAGTCGGTCCTGGTCAATGCTCAAGGAGAGCGTCATTTCGCCCACGTCCAGGGTGAAGGATAGGGACAGCCGAGCTTGGGGGGAGATCTCATCTTCTGTCAGCACCTGAGGCTCCCCGGGAGAGAAGGTGTTGAGCAGATCGGCGGTCTTTTTTACTTCCTGGGGCAGATCTGTTGTAACGTCCAAAATGCTCCCGTCTTCTGTGGAAGCCCAGCAAGTGACAGAGGTCACCTGGTCCAGATCAAAGTCGAAGGGAGGAGCGGAAGGCACCAGATCCTCCCAGTCTAAGATCTCCTGGAAACATCCCGATTCCCCTAAAAAGAGGGTGTGCCCGGAGCCCCGGTTGGAGAGCAATACTCCATCGGAATACAGTGTGAGATAGCAGGAATTTCCATCTTTGCATTCCAAATTGAGGAAATGATCCTCCCCCAAGGACGCGACGGGCTCAACGCTTGGGTCCACATAATTGGGAATGTATTGAGCGCTGGTGTAGTCAAATTCATTGAGACATTGGACCACCTGATCGATGGCTTGGGGATCAGTCAAGGTGATGGTGCCCCGTCCCTTCACCAGGCTGAACTCAATGAATTCCACATTGCTGCTGTCCAGTTGGAACAGGGGATCAGTTTTCGGGGGAAGAGACTGGTCTGCCAGCTCCAGCAGAGGGCGGAAATACCCCTCTTTACCGGTGTAAAGGTACGTGACGGCGTTTACATCCTCTATTACTCCGTCTTCCGTGAGGGTAATTTGGGTGAGGGTGCCGTCTGCCTCCTCTACTTCCAGAGCGTAGGTGTATCCATCAGGGAGGGCGTCATCCTGGATGGTTTTATAGGTGAACCCGTTGAGAAGTTCCAGCAAAGGTGCCAGTTCCTCTTTGCTGGTGATTTCCACTTCTTCAGACTGGGGATGATCTTTCTCAATACGCAGCGCCTTCACTTGGTCTGTTTCAAACTGGTAGAGAGGATTCTTCTTGGTGGGTTCCGAGGTGGCAGTGGGTTGGGGGTTCAGGTTGTTTTCCACAGAGGGGGCTTTTGTAGGGGCGGGTGCGTTTTGCAGCAGCTGCTGAGCTTCCAGGAAATGGTTGGCCTCTCCCAGATAGTAGACGTATTGATCCTCCTCCTGGATACGGATGTAGTAGCTCCCCATGGCAAAACCCATAGCCTGGGCAGATCCTCCCTCCGGTCCCAGCAGCCCCATGGTGAAGAACGAGCCTGTGTCCGCCGGTTCGCTGGTGGTCACTTCCCGGTAAGTGAAACTGTTCAAGGCGGAAACAACACCCTCGATAGTTTCACGGTCATCCAGGGTGAAATCAAAGCCCGCCACGGAAATGCAGCTCACGTCCTCCGGGTCGATGGAAAACAGGGTGTGCCACTCCTCACAAGTCAGGTCTACCAGCTCCTGAAGGCAGCCCTCTTCCCCGGTGTATTGGACCACGCTGTCCCCGTGGTAGAAGTACAGGCTGTCTTGATCGAAGGAACAGCCATAAGTCCAATCGTCGGTGTAGAGGGTCAGGGAGTAGCGGGGATGATAGGGGGTATCTTCCATTTTCTGAGAGGAGGTGTAAGTGAACCCGTTGAGGATGTCCGTAATGGTCTGGATCTCCCTGCGGCTTTCTGTGATTCTGTAATCCAAACTGGAGTTGTCTTCTAACATCACGGACCGGATCAAAGCAGAGTCATAGGAGCAAGGGGAGTTTGAGGAAACTGGAGTAGATTGGGGATCGGAAGAGGACGGCGCGCCTTGATCACAGCCAGCCAAGATCCACAGCGCCGCCGCCAGGCAGAGGACGAGAGTGGATTTCCATCCTATGTTTCTCCGGGTACCGTTCTTTTTCATAGTTCTCACTCCTTTTTCCATGTCAAAAAACACCTTTTGTACTCTCATTGTAGCAAGGGGTTAAGCGAAAGTAAATAAATATAGCTTTCATTCAAATGGCTTTTCGAAAGAGGTTGTAAATCGGTGGGAATCTGCATGAAAAAAGCCTGCCGATTAAACGACAGGCTTTTTCTTATATGGGGTCGGTGGCGGACTCAGCTAAGTCCACCAACTTCAGGAAGTATCCTTCCGGGCCACGGTAGATGGTGGAACTTCCATCCTGGTTGGTTCCTTTCACGCTGCTTGCAGAGAAATCGATCTGCATCCCGCCGGAAACAGTCTCCACCTCCAACAGATAACTCCATCCTCCAGCGGGGGGAAGCTCGTGGGTGGTCCGATAGGTGAAACCGTTAAGCAGCTCCACAATTTCCCGGCACTCCTCTGGATCAGTGATGTCCCTGCGGGTGAGTTTGTTGCCGTTTTTCACTGTAATGGCAGTCACCTGTTCTGGATCCAGTTGGAACAGTGTGTGGGCAGGGTTCCTGACCAGCCAGACCGTGACTCCCACGGCACAGCAAATCGCCACAGCTCCCAGAACTGCCAGCCATTTTAAGGCTCTTTTGCTCTTTTTCATAAAGATCCCTCTCTTTCAAAATGAAGTAGAGATGGGGCAATACCTTCTAATTCTATCCTAGCATAAGAAACCTTACAGGGCAAGAAAGGTGACAAACTTGGTTTTATTATGACAACCGTGTTACAGTTCGCGGGGGTCAGGTGAGGGACAGACATTCCACTCCGGTGCACAGACCGGTGCGCTCGTCGGCGGAAAAGAGGACGCAGTCCATTTTGCAGGGGCCTTTGGCCCAGTCGAACCGGGCGGGCATTTTGGAGCGGAGCTTTCCGATGATAATCTCCGGCTTCACTCCCAACACCGAGTTGATGACCCCGGTCATGCCTGCGTCGGTGAGGTAACCGGTGCCGTGGGGCAGGATGGTCTCATCGGCGGTCTGTACGTGGGTGTGAGTGCCAAACAGGGCGGTCACCCGGCCGTCAGCGAAAAAGCCCATGGCCCGTTTTTCTCCAGTTGCCTCCGCATGGAAATCCACAACGCACAGTTTGGGTAGGTCCGGGGTTTTCAGCAGCTTCTCCAAGGTCTCGAAGG
>HF972658.1:32712-35620 GCA_000432995.1 Clostridium sp. CAG:1013 | reverse complement strand
CTTCTTCACAACGGCACGGCCATTGTAGTAGCCGCAGTTGCCGCAAACTCTGTGAGGTGTCTTGTACTCGCCGCACTGGGGGCATCTCATAAGAGCGGGAGCCTGGAGCTTCCACACATTGGAACGCCGCTTGTTCTGCCGCGCGCTGGATACTTTCCGCTTGGGTACTGCCATGGGTGCACCTCCTTAATCTATCGAAGATGGTATTCTGCCGCGGAGAAGTTCTCCACGGTCCAGTTTTCACAAAACGTCCGGCACACTGGCCCAGACCGCTTTCCTTCGCCGCTTTACAGCAGCTCTTGCAGGATGGCAAGCCTTGGGTCCACCGAATTCCGCTGACAGCCGCAATCCCCTTCATTCAGGTTCTTGCCGCACACGGGACAAAGTCCCTTGCAGTCTGAGGAACAGAGGAACTTGCTGGGAAGATCCAACAGGATGTCCTCTGTCAACAGCCGGTCAAGATCCAACTGCTCGTCGGGCACCACGACGAACGTACCGTCGTTGTCCTCCTCGTCGCTGAGCTCCCGCACCAACACATGGAACAACTGAGTTTCCCGCTCCTGAGTGGTGATCTCAAAGCAGCGGTCGCAGGGCATTGTCATGGTGTAGACAGCCTTGCCCGCCATTTCCACGGAAGCGGCAGAGCCTTTCAGCTCTATCTGGACTTTTGCCGGCGCACAAAACGGCTTGACACCGCCCAATTCCATACCGGAAAGGTCCAACTCGTATTCCAGCGTTTCGCTGTTGCCCAGAAAATACTTTCTCAGATCGATGGTCATAGTCTTTCCCTCATGCCGTACTGATATATTATAATGAGACAAGCCGGCTTTGTCAAGCCTTTTTCTACGTCCAAAGGGCGGAAAACCAAGGTTTTCTCCCAAAGGGCAAACAGTGGAAAAGACGGCCCGAAAGCCGCCTTTTTCCAGAGAATATCTACAACAGGCTTTTTTATTTCGCGACACACTCAGCCACAGAAGCGGGGATCTCCTCGTCAGCGGCGGAAATGGAAAGCACGAAGTTAGCCTTGGACTCCTCGGAGAGGTGCTTCAGCTCCTCCACCAGGGGCTCCAGCACTTCGGCGCCGGTGCCGGTGATCTTCAGGGTGGAATCCACGAAGATATCGGTCACGTCATAGTTGCCAGCGCAAATGCCAGCCAGGAATCCATACAGGCCCTTGCCGCCCTTCACGTCGTAGGAATCGATGTCGATCAGGCGAGCGTTGTGAGAAATATCATAGGTCAGCTTCAAGCCCTTCTCAATAACTACCACGTTGCCATTGGACTTCTCCACAGCAGCGTTGGCCATGTCGATGAGTTTCTTGGTCTTGCCGGAACCTTTTTTGCCAGTCAAAAGAGTGATCATGTTACAACTCTCCTTTATTTTATTTAATTCCGCCCCAGAGGAGCGGCGATCCGCAAATGGGTGCCCTTAGCGGGACAGACGCTTCTCCAGCTCTGCCTTAGCTTCCTCATAGCCGGGTTTTCCCAGCAGGGCAAACATATTTTTCTTGTAGCTCTCCACGCCGGGCTGGTCAAAGGGATTGACACCCAGCAGATAGCCGGAAATGGCGCAGGCCTTCTCAAAGAAGTAGATCAACTGGCCCAGGCTGTCCTCGGAGAAATCGGGAACATGGATAACCACGTTGGGCACGCCGCCGTCGTTGTGAGCCAGCACAGTGCCCTCAAAGGCCTTCTCGTTGATGAACGCCATGGTGCGGCCTTCCAGATAGTTCAAGCCGTCCACGTCGGTAGGATCGTTGCCCAGAGTGATCTGATGCTTGGGCTGGTCGATGAGCACCACGGTCTCAAACAGGGTGCGGCGGCCGTCCTGGATGTACTGCCCCAGAGAATGGAGGTCAGTGGAGAAAATCACGGACGCGGGGAACAGGCCCTTGTTGTCCTTGCCTTCGCTCTCACCATAGAGCTGCTTCCACCACTCGTTCATCATGGCGTAGCAGGGCTCGTAGCTGACCATGACCTCGGTGCACTTGCCCTTGTTGTACAGGATGTTCCGAATGGAGGCGTATTTATAACAATCGTTTTCTTCAATAGAAGGAGTGTTGTACTGCTGAGCTGCCTTAGCGGCGCCAGCCATCAGGGCGTCGATGTCCGCCCCGGAAACGGCGATGGGCAGCAGGCCCACGGCGGTCAACACGGAATAACGGCCGCCCACGTCGTCGGGAACCACGAAGGTCTCATAGCCTTCTTCGTCGGCCAGGTGCTTCAAGGTGCCCCGGGCCTTGTCGGTGGTGCAGAAGATGCGCTCACGGGCGCCTTCTTTGCCGTACTTTTTCTCCAGGATCTCCCGGAACACACGGAAAGCGATAGCGGGCTCCGTGGTGGTGCCGGACTTGGAGATCATGTTGATGGAGATATCCTTGCCCTCGCAGATGGACACCAGTTCCGCCAGAGCGGTAGAGCTGATGCTGTTGCCGGCAAAGTAAATGGCCGGGGTGTCCTTGCGCAGGTCGTTGTATTTATCAGACTTCAGGAATTCAATAGCGGCACGGGCTCCCAGATAGGAACCGCCGATGCCGATGACCACAAACACATCGGAGTTGCTCTGGATCTTCTTGGCAGCAGCCTTAATCCGCTCAAACTCCTCTTTGTCATACGCGGTGGGAAGGTCAACCCAACCCAAAAAGTCATTGCCCATTCCAGTCTTGGACATGAGCACCTCATGGGCCGTTTTCACCTGGGGCGCGATGGCCTCATATTCGTGCTGGGAAACAAAACCGTTCAAATAGCCGGCATCCAATTTCAGTGGCATTGCAAAAACCTCCTTAATAATGGTTCCCAGGGCGCTCCCCTTTGTTCCCCTCCAAAAAATCAAGAATATCCCGGGAGGACACCTTTCTCCGCCTAGGGGGAAAAGAAACGCCGTGCTTTGTGCTTCTATTCTACAATAA
>HF972658.1:30200-32617 GCA_000432995.1 Clostridium sp. CAG:1013 | reverse complement strand
AGTGTGATCAAAGCTCCCAGCAGATAGCCCAGCGCCGAGGAAAAGGTCACTTCTTCCACGTCCTCTCCGGCGGTGATCTCCACCTGAGCCAGGGTCTCCCCACCCAAACTGTACACCAGTGTGCCAATCACGTCCCCCTTTTGGATGGGCGCGGTCAGCTCCTTCCATTGGATCTCCGTTTCCACCTCACCGGTCTCCGTAGCTTTCAGCAGCAGCTTGGGGCTCTCCCCTGCCTGGGCAGCCACGTCCGGGGCCATGCCCCTACTCACCGGCACCCGCTCCAGGACGGGTGCTTCCGGAACAACCACCTTCCAGTTGGCAAATCCATAATCCAGCAGAGCGGCAGCGTCCTGGAAACGATGGTCTGTGGAATCAGCGCCCAGCACCACAGCGATCAGTTCCAAACCGTTCCGTTCCGCTGTGGCGGTGATGCAGCTCCCCGCTTGTGAGGTGGTTCCCGTTTTCAGCCCAGTGATTCCTTGGTAGGAGCGGATCAGCTTGTTGGTGTTCACCAGCTGGGTCTCCCCATTGCGGACAGAATCCATCCAAGTCAGAGTGTAATCGAAGATCTTCTCGTGGGTCATCAGCTCCCGACTCATCAGGGCCACGTCATAGGCGCTGGTCACATGGCCTTCCTCATCCAGACCATTGCAGTTTTTAAACACGGTGTCGTTCATGCCCAGCTCTTTGGCCTTCTCGTTCATGGCGGTCACAAAGGCCTCCTCGCTGCCAGAGACAGCTTCTGCCAGCACTACCGCCGCGTCGTTGGCGCTCATGATCACCGTAGCCTTGATCAGGTCGTCCACGGACATGCTTTCCCCTTCCTCCAGCCAGATATCCGATCCACCCATGGATGCCGCGTGAGCGGAGGCGGTGAGCATCTGGTCCATGGTGAGCCTTCCGTCATCGATGGCTTCGAACACAAGACACAAGGTCATCACCTTGGTGATAGAGGCACAGGAGCGCACCTGGTGGGGATCTTTCTCATAGAGCACCTGGCCTGTGGAGGCTTCCATCACCACGGCGGAAGGAGCGGTGATGGTGAGCTCCTCGGCGTGGGCAGGCAGCCCCTGCACGGTCAGCGCCGCGGCTGTGACAGCGGTCAAAACAAACGCCCTTAGTTTTTTCATAGGGGATCATCCTTTCTTTCCACTTACTGAATGGATATGCGGCAGAAAGAGGAAAGAGACAAAAAAATTCCGCCCACCCCGCAAGGTGAACGGAAAGTTTTCGGTTCTTATTTTTTGATCCGCAGATAGGCTCCTGGGGCCACGTCGGCGTCGGTCTTCCAGTAGACCACCATTTCCGCGTGAGGTGCTACCTGGATCGGCTCCCAGTCTTGGTTATAAAGCTCCGTAAGCTCCGCGGTGAAGGGATCTTTCCCCGGCTGGAGGATGTCCACCACCTGGCCCTGGAAAAACCGATTTCGTTCCCGCAGGCGCAGGCAGTTTCCTTCTCGGCCCTCGCAGACGGCCACCAGTTCGTAATTCCTGGCATAGTGGCTCCGGTCTAAGGTCTGACCTGGCTCCCCGCCAAAATAGAATCCCTGGGAATAGGGCCGGTGGCTGATCTTTTCCGTCTCCTCCAAGATGGATGCGGGCAAAGGCTCTCCCGGATGCTCCCACGCAAAGTCGATGGCTCTCCGATATGCCGAGGTGACACAGGCCACATAATAGGCGGACTTAGCCCGGCCCTCGATCTTCAGGCTGGTGATGCCCGCATCCATCATTTCGGGAATGTGGTCGATCATCCGCAGGTCGTTGGAGTTGAAGAAATAGGCGCCCTTCTCCTCCTGGACCAGAGTGAACTCCTCTCCCGGGCGCTGGGCTTCCGTCAGGTGATACTCCCAGCGGCAGGGCTGGGCGCACTCTCCCCGGTTGGCATCCCGGCCGGTAAGGTAGTTGGAGATGACACACCGCCCGGAAAAGGACATGCACATGGCCCCATGGACAAAGGCTTCCAGTTCCAGGTCAGGATCGGTGTTCTCCCGGATACCTTTGATCTCGGAAAGGGGCACTTCCCGAGCCAGCACTACCCGCTTGGCACCCAACTCCCAGCAGACCTGGGCGGCGGCGTAGTTGACGATCCCTGTTTGGGTGGAGATGTGCCGTTCCACCTTGGGTGCCGCCTGTTTCGCCATAGCCAGCACTCCCAGATCAGAGATGATGAAGGCATCCACTCCCATGTCCTGGCAGGCGGCCAGAAATGCAGGCAGTTCTTTGAATTCCTCATTGCGGGGCAGGGTGTTGCAGGTGACATACACCTTTACGCCGTTCTCATGGCAGAAGGAGACTGCTTCCCGCAGCTCCTCTTCCCCAAAATTGGCAGGGGCGGACCGCATGCCGAAACTCTTCCCCGCCAGGTATACCGCGTCTGCGCCGTAGCGCACCGCGGCTTCTAGCCGCTCCCGATCCCCC
>HF972658.1:1663-30195 GCA_000432995.1 Clostridium sp. CAG:1013 | reverse complement strand
CCGCTCCCGATCCCCCGCAGGGGCGAGCAGCTCAGGTTTTACTCGATTCACGTTACTCTCCTCAGGTCAAGCCAGCCAGCTGCTTGTTGTACTCATGGTCTTCCGCATTGGTGGCGTAATAAGCGGTGCCGTCTGCCGCATGGCAGAAATACAGGTAACTGGCGGCGTCGCCTTCGGTATTGGGTTCCAGAGCGGCCTCAATGGCATCCAGGCCCGGGTTGCAGATAGCACCCGCGGGCAGGCCCTGGATCTGATAGGTGTCATAATCGCCGTAAGACAGAGCTCCTGTTTCCGGAACGTCCTCCGCCCGCTTGTAGGGATAGTAGGTGGTGGAGTCGCACTCCAACCGGTAGATGCCATACTCCCCGCCGAAATCCAGACGGTTGTGGAGTACCGCAGAAACATCTCCCATATCGTTGACATTGGCGGCTTCCCGCTGAATGATGGACGCCATAATGATCACTTCATCAAGGGTCATGTCAGAAGCGGCGATCTTATCCTCCAAGTCGCTGACTCGGTTCTTGAAGTTGGTCAGCAGCTTGCCCACTACAGAACCGATCTCCTCACCTTTGTAGAAATCATAGGTGTCGGGGAACAGGTAACCTTCCAGCTTGTAATACTTGGAAGAACCGTTGGTGATTTGGTCGATGCCATAGTAGTCGTCAAAGTCGTCGGAATCGATGGCAGTGAGGAAATCTTCTGCAGAGCACACTTCGTTCTCTTCCAGCAGAGCCGCCGCTTCCAGTGCGGTAGTGCCTTCGGGGAAGGTGACCGTCACCACTTCCTTGGTCTCATTGCCGCCTTGCAGCGTACTGATGATATCCTGGTAGTCCATATTGGTCTCCAGCTGATACACACCAGGCTGGAACCATTCCATTTCCTCCTCGTCCACGGTGATGGAACAGTAGAGGTTGAAAAATTCCGGCTTTTTGATGGCGCCCGCTTCATAGAGAATCTGAGCCAGCTGCTTGGATGTGAGGTTCTCCGGAATGGTCACCTCTGTGGTGCCCTCGGTACGGTTGGCAGCGAAGAAGTCATTGGACCCCTGGATCAAATAGCTTGCCAGGGTAAAAGACACCAGCAGCACCATGCAAACCCACACCAGGGCAAACACCCGGCGGTTTTTACGGGCTTTCAGCTTGTCACGCTTTTTGTGGGCTTTTTTTTCCGCGCGGCGCTCCTTTTCCGTGAGGTACGCCTTGTTGGCAGAATACTCCGGCCGGGGAGGCTGGCTCCTGCGCTCGGGAAGATCCACAGTGCCTGTGGCCAAGTCCCGCTCGTCGATATTCAGCTTAAAGTTTCCCGTGCCCCGGTTCTCGCCTCCGGGGTTCTGTCCTTGATTCATACGCAACCTTCCTTTCCGGGGCACGGCTTCTCTTCAAGAGCCACTGCCCCCGCTTCTGTCACCACACAGGACACCCGCCGGTCAAAAGGTCCTCTGGGCAGCCTGGGGACCAACAATTCCCCATAGCAGAGCCCTACCGCCTCCACCGAGTGTCCCGCTAAAAAGCGGTCGTAATATCCTTTTCCATAACCCAGCCGGAAGCCTTCCAGGTCAAAGGCAAGACCAGGCACAAGGCACAAGGCCCCTGTCACGTCCCCCGCTGAGGAACATTTCTCCAGATCCGGCTCCCAAAGGCCGAACCTGCCGGGGATCAACTCCTCACGGGATGTCACCTGGTAAAAAGCCATATTGCCCTCGCTGTCCAGACATCGGGGAGCGTAAACCATCTTTCCCTCCCGCAAGGCCTGATCCAACAATTCCCAGGTATCCGGTTCACTGCCGGTGCTGAGATAAAAAAGCACTTGTTTTGCCCAACCATAGGCCGGCAAAGCCAACACCTTTTCCCGGATGGCCTGATCCAGCTCCTGCCTGCGTGGGATCGCCTTTCGCCGAGCGGAAAACTCCCGGCGCAGAGCGGTTTTGGAACTCATTGTTCCCACTGGATGGAATCCCGGAGCTCCTGGGCTTTTTCCTCGGACACCAAAGCCTTCACCAGGGCCAGGCCGAACTGGGTGGCCACACCCATGCCCCGGCCGGTGAGGAACTGACCATCACGGCACACGTACTCGTCGCTGAGCAATGCCCCGCCCTCTTCCAAGTCCTTCTGGAAGCTGGGGAATGCCGTGGCGTTTTTGCCTTTCAACAGACCTTTATGTGCCAGAATGGAGGGAGCCGCGCAGATGGCGGACACCAGCTTGCCCTCCTTCACACAGGCGTCGATGCAAGCCTGCACGGTTTTGGATTTTTCCAGATTCAGGGTTCCGGGCAGCCCGCCGGGGAGCATCATAGCTTCCACCTGGGAAAGGTCCACCTCTTTGGCGGCCACGTCTGCCGCCACCTTGATCCCGTGAGAACCTGTGACTTCCATGCCCGTCACACCGGCCAAAACGACTTTCAAACCGGCCCGGCGCATCAGGTCCACCGGAGCCAGGGCTTCCACTTCTTCAAAACCGTCAGCCAAAAACACAACCACCATAGGGATCTTCCTTTCACACAAAATCGTATATCAATGCAAAACAGCTTCCACCTGATGGAGCACCGTCTGATGGATCTCCTCCACCGGCAGGGGTTCTCCTTCTTTGGCGCAGGGAATCACCTTCCAATGGAGCCGTTCCCCGGCATACCGAGCGCATTCCCCGCAGGAACGGAGAAATTCCAGGTGGCTTTCGTGGATATCCTTTTTCCCGCTGTCCCCGTGATACCGCTGGAGCAGCAGCTTTTGGGACACCTCTACGGGCATGTCCAGGAACAGCACCAAGTCAGGCTTGGGCAAGCCCAGTTTGCCGTACTCAAAATCCTCCGTCCAGGCAAGGTACTGGTCCCATTCCTCCCTGGGCGCTTTGCCCATTTGGTACACCATGTTGGAGGTGACGTACCGGTCGCAGAGGATGACACTTCCCCGGTCGTAGTCGGTTTTCCAGTCACGGCGGAAGCTGGCGAACCGGTCCACCGCGTAAAAAGCGCTGGCGGCGTAAGCATTCACGTCTCCCGGATCAGAACCGAATTCCCCGTCCAAGTACATGCGCACCAGGGCGGATGAAGGGGAATCGTAGTCGGGAAAAGTCACCTGCCGCAAAGGGTATCCCCGCTTCACCAAGGCTTGGGCCAAAAGAGCCGTCTGTGTGCCTTTTCCACTGCCGTCCAATCCTTCCAGCACGATCAAACTCATGGTTTTTTGCTCCTTCCTCCCGCTGTCCTCTCCTAATAGTATGGGACGGACAACAGCTTCCTTACAGCGCCGCGAATTTTTTCCGCACTTCGTCTATTTTCCCGCAGGACATCTTTCCCTCGGGGCAGGCTCCCCGCAGGCAAGGTGGACCTGCTTTCTCAAACAGGTGAGGTGCCACGGCCCGCACCTCTCGCAGCATCTGGGTGGCAAGCTCCCGGATCTCCCACTGGGCCCGGTTGCAGCACCGCAGAGAGAAGAAATTCAAAAGACTTCTGGCGTTCATGGTGCAGAGCATCTTGGTGGCACAGGCGTTGGGCAGCACGAACCGGGCATCCTCAATGGCCCGCTTCTCTGCCTTCCGGTCGGCGGACTTCTCCGTCTCCCCTGCCGCCAGCAGCTCCTGCTTGTGCTGTTCTTTCAGCAAGTCGGTCAAACGCTGGTAGTGAGCGGCGTCCTCCTCCATGGCTCGGAGGAATTCCTCCTTGGCCTGGGGGATCTTCTCAATCTCCGGAGGTACCACAAACTGGAAACCGTCCTCTTTTACGTAACGCTGGCTCTGGACGCTGAAGGAGGCGATCCGGTGCCGGGTGATCTGGGCCAACAGCGACCGGGACACTCCCTCGATGCCGAAGGTGAAGCTGGCGTGCTCAATAGGGCTCTCGTGGCCGATGGACTGGAGCATCTCCAGGAAGGAAGCTGTCTTTTCCTCGGTCAGTCCCTCGTATACCGTGTCGATGTCCGCCGCGGCGTAGCACAGCTTAGCGGCGCCTGCCACTGTTTTTTCCGGTTCCGGTGTATAAGCCAACAGCTTTACCTGCATAGGGATCATCCTTTCCAGACAAGAGTTCTCATAATCTAAAGTATTATACCAAATTCCAAGGCGCTCCACAAGGTTTTTATTTTTACGCCTAAAAAGAAAGCCCCGGTTCCCCGGAGCTTCCCTCAATAAACTTATTCCGTTTCCTCGGTCCACAATTCTCCTTCGTCTGCCCGAGCCTGACTCCAATAGCTGTCCAGCTCCTCCAACAGCTCCTGCTGGCTGGTCTTGCCTGCAAGGAACTCCCGCAGCAAATCGTTGGCCCAATCCCGATACCCATCATACGCCTCATACATTACAGGTTCCTGGGCGTAGAAGTACCAATCCGCCCGGCGGACCATCAGCAGATTCACCGCCAGACCACTCTCTTCCAGAGACAGTTCCATGTCGGCGGCAGTGGTATGGATAGGCACCGTACCGCTGACCTTAGACAGATGGGTGTTGTTATCCCCATTGGACAGATAGGTGAGGAAATGTACCGCGTTGCCCACATTTTCCGAGGAAGCCGCCACGCCAAAGCCGGTAAAATCCAGCCCGGTGATGGCCACACCCGCAATCCCTCTGGGATAAGCGGCAACGTCCCAAGTCCCCTCCTCCATAGAGGAGGAAATTTTCTCCATCTGATCCTGACCCGCCAGAAGCGTGATGGATTTTCCCTGGATAAAGGCATCTACCGCTTCTTCCTCGGTCCAGGTAAGAGACTCTTCCGGCACACAGCTTTCCACTACGGTTTCAAGCTGCTCCGCGGCTGTGGCGGCCTGTTCCAACGTGAACACTGTATCATGATCCTCCACCGCGGAGAAATACCCAGCAGCCGGGTCCTCCAAACGACCCAGGTTCACACCGCTCCACACCATGGAGTCGAACATGTCTATCAGATGGTCTTTACCGCCGAACACCAAGCCTACCGCGCCTTTATCCTGGAGCTTTTCCACAGCGTCGGGAAGATCTTCCCAGATACGGCAATAAACCAAATCGCTCTCTTTGCCTTCATTGTATTCCTCGAACCAATCACTGCGATAGTAGAGCAGGTCCTGGTCCAGGGTTGCGGGCAGCAGATAGGACCAATCCTCTCCCAGAGAGGTCACCACGTGTTTCGCCGGTTCCGTCAAGTGAGAGAGTTCCTCCCAGTTTTCCAGATAGGGTGCCAGATCCACCAGCAGCCCCTGGTCCACACAGTCAAACTGTTCCTGGTTGGAAAGTTCCACCAGGTCGGCTTCTCCCTTTTCCAGAAGAGCCTGGGCTTCCTCCCCGCTTTCCACCGTGACGATCTCAATCTGGGTCTGGGGGAAATCCGCCTCATATTTTTCAGCGATCTCCTTGAGCGCTTGGGTGCGTTTCTCATTGACAAAAATTTCCGCCACCACCAGCTTTGTATCGCTGCCGTCGTTTTTCAAATCGTAGGGACTGGAAACCGTCTCTTCACTCAGGGAGGAGGAATCCTCCTGAGGAGCGCAGGCCGCCAAAGTTCCCACCATCAGCAGAGCCGCTCCCAACAGAGCAGCACCCTTCTTCCAGCTATATTTCACAGGCATCGCCTTCCTTTCGTAGTAAAGTCGATGCTCCTATTATAGCTTTCCATACGACAAAATACAAGAAAAAACGACCCCAACCAAAAAACGGCTCCCGAAGGAGCCGTTTTCCAAGGCAGGAATGTTAGACTTTTTTCACGTAATCAGGCTTTCGATCCTTGGGCTGGGGCAAGGGCCCAGCGGCATAGCCCAGGGCGATCGAACCCACGCCCCGAAGATTCTCCGGCAAGCCCCATTCCTTCAAGAGAGCTTTGCCCTCCGGAAGCTCAAACATCTCCCGCTCTCCGTGGATCCAGCAGGAGGCAAGTCCGATGGCGTGTGCGGCGTTCATCATGTTGCACAGCACACAGGATCCATCCTCCACACAGGTGTTCCGCTCCGGATCCGCCAGTACCAACACAATGGTGGGCGCTCCATAATAGGGATCCCCTGTGCCGCCCCTGGCCAGCTTATTCAGCTCCATCACCGCTTGGCGGGGCTTGGAATCCTGCACCGCCACCATTACCGGGGATTGTTTCCCCTGTCCGGTGGGGGCCCAGGTACCCGCTTCCACCACGGCATCCAGCTCTTCCGCCGTGATCTGCTCCGGCTTGTAGGCACGAACGCTACGGCGTGTTTTCAGCAATTCCAGCAGGTTGTTTTCCATAAGGCAAAGCTCCTTTCTTGTTTCTTGGACGATCACTTCTATCCCATATTTTACCACGGCAGCTCAGGAAAGCGCAAGGTCTCCCAGGCCCTTTATCAAACGCAGCAGCAGCGCCGCCGTGCCCACGTTATAGCCGCAGCAGCCGTAAAGACCTTCGCCTTCCTGGTTGGCCAGGACCGCCAGAGGCAGCTGGTCCGGATCCAGGTACAGTCGCCGGGCCATGGGAGAAGCGCTGGAAGCAAAATCAGCAGTCCAAATCTGGGCCCAAGGCAGAACCTTCAAGGCTTTTTGCAGGGTCCCGTCCGCCAAACAGGACAGATCGGGCAGGACCAAGCACAGAGGAACGTCAGTTTTTTCCAGCTCCCCAGCGGCCTCCCGCAGCTCGTTGAGCAGGTGCTCCGTAGGCTCCCGGCCTACCTCCAAAAAGCACAGCACTGTCAAAGGAGAGCCTTTCAGGAGTTCTTTTCCGGAGACCTCTCCACCTTGCTGGTCCCGCAGGGAGAATCCCGGCAGGGGGCAGCGTTCCAGCAGATCCTGCACATCTCCTTCCCGGAAGGAAAGGGTAAACTGCTGGGGCTCTCCTTCCCGCAAGAAAAAGGTCTCCCATCGTGCCAGCTGATTGCCGCCGGGCATGCGGCTGACAGTCCACAGCCGGTACTCACCCGGAGCGAGGGAAAGCTCCCGGGTCTCCCCCGCCTCCACATTTCCAGTGGACAGTACTTGGAACCCTTCCGGTCCCCGGCGAGACAGGGTATAGTTCTGCTCCGCCAAGCCGGGTTGACCCTGGGGTGCGGATAGCGTCAGCTTCCCAGTGAGTTTCTTTCCCCACAGGGGTGAGAAACTTTGACCATTCCACACCTGGGGAATACCGTCCACCAGCTTGGAGGGGATTCCCAAAGCCCGGCAGGCGGCGCAGTACAACAGGACCCGCCCCTGTTGTGTGCCCGCCCCCACACGGAGCATCCCCTCAGGGGTACCCCACAGAGCAGAGTAGCAGTTTTCATCTAGAGCAGCATGCTCCTCCACCCATTGCCACAGCTGGGTAGGGTCATTGCGGAAAGCCTCCCTCTGCTGGGAGGTGAACCGTTCTTCCAATGTCTTATGCCAAGGAGTGAGCACTTCCAGGCCGATCCGGGGCGAGAGAAGCCCCTCCTGAAACACTTCCGGCGGGAAATCCTTCTCCCAAGGGAAGGGCGCCAGAGAATCTTCTAGCAGTTGGGGAGAAAGGTCACCTTCCCGATCCTTTTCTGTAAGAGAATCCCACACCCGTCCTAACTCTCCCTGGGGCGGAGCCGGCCGCTGAGCTTCACGTTTGCGGCGCTTCTCCTCCCGAAGAGCGGCGGCGTGGTCCAGGCAGGCCCGGCGGGCTTCCTCCTGAGTGGGGGACAAAACGGGCACAGTTAGTCCTGCATCCGCGGGGGCCAGCAAGTCACTTTCTCCGGCAGGCTCCAGCAGACTGCCCAAAACCACAGTAACCTCTCGGTCCTCCGGAGCCAAAATAAGTTCTCCCAGGGAGTCCGATTCGCCTTCCAGCCAGACCGTCACCAAAATGCTGCCCTTTCCCAGCCGCAGAGTCACGTTGCCAGCGTCATCTGCCCGACGGCGGGCAAATTCCCGGGGAGCGGCCATGTTCATCACGGAAAGGGACACCCACGCCCCCGAAGCAGGAGAGCCATCCTGCTTTACTACATGGAGGGAAAGTTCTTTCACTGCTCCATAACGAGCAGTCAGGTTCTCCACTGCCACGCCTTCCTGACAGTCCAAGTCCACCGGTTCCGTGTCCGGGAACAGGAACGCGATCTCCTCCCGGCTGCCCTGGACAAAGCTCCTGGTGTGGACCATCACCGCTCGAGCAGAGGCATGAGTAAACCAGCCCCGGTCCAGCACGGGCTCCGGCTCACAGGCTCCCAGGTACCGCCAATTCTCCCCATCGAAGGCTTCCACCCAGGCGTGATTGTCATCGCAGTGGGACCACCAGGGAGCGTACACCTGACGGGCAGCGATGCCCACACTGCGCAGAGCTGTCACCAAGAAGGTGGACTCCTCCCCACAGCGTCCAAAGCCACGGGTGAACACTTGCAACGCCGAAGCGGTCCTGCCATCGGTGGAGCGGTAGGTGGCTTCCTCGGCGCACCAGCGGTTCACTTCCAGGATCGCCTCCGGCAGAGAAAGGCCAGAAAGTCTTGGAGCGATCCTGTCATGAAACAGGCCCCGGCAATCCTCCAGCTCCTCGGTGTTGATCCGAGGATAGGCCACGGACCGGAGAAACAGGTGTTCCGGCAGAGCGGCGCACCAAGGAAATTCCTCTCGGACCTTCAACGCCTGGCGGGCCGTCTCCAAAAAGAGAGCTGGGGGATAATCCCCCACGTCCGTCAGGGGCAGAGTGGCGTAATAATAGGAGAGCAGGACCTTTTCGTCCTGACCGCAGCCGGCCAAGGTGTTCTCGATCTCCTCCCGGCGGCTGCCAAAAGAGTTCATCCGATTTTTCAACTGTCTTTGGGTGTAGTCCAGAAATTCTTGGGACCAATTCACTGTCGCATCAATTCCTTTCCCGCCGCACGGAGCTTTTCCGGATCCGTACGCCAGAGTGTGTATTCACTGAAGGCGGGCAGCCCCATGCTTACTCCATCTTTTCGGTAAGTCATAGCGCTTTCCACCACTTTTTTGCCGCTCATGTGGAAGGACCTGGCCTGGGGCAGTTCTTCACGGATCCGACGAATGGCTTCCGCATCCACTCCCGCCCCAATGAGCAGTTCCACGTCCCCTCTTTTCTCCCACAGCTCTTTCAGCAGGGGAAGCCCTTCCAGGCAGGTGTTTTTCTGGCCGGAGGTGAGCACCGTATCCACCCCCAGTTCCCGGCACTGTTCCAAAGCCAGGAAGGGATCCCGGCACGCATCGAAGGCTCGGTGAAGAGTGAATCGCTTTCCCCTTTTATGGCACAGCTCCACCATTTTCTCCATGCGGAGCAGGTCCAGGTCTCCTTCCGGTGTGAGGAATCCGGACACGATGGCGTCAGCTCCTCGATCCAGCAGGGCGGCGGCGTCCTCCAGCATCATGGAAAATTCCTCCTCGGTGTAGAGGAAGTCCCCGAACCGAGGCCGCAGCAGGACGTGGACCGGCAGAGCCGTATCCCTCTTCACCCATTCCACCAGGGACAGGGCGGGGGTAGTGCCCCCGATGATCAAATTGGCGCAGAGCTCCAGCCGGGTGGCTCCTCCCTCTTTCGCTGCCAGAGCGGAGTCCAGGCTGTCTACACAGGCTTCCAACACGTACATGGCTTACTCCTTTAACGTCACTTCCAGCACCGTGTCCACGGGATCAGGCAGCACAGGATCCTCGCCCAGGTCCACGAACACAACGTCTGGGTAATTATTGCTGGTCCACATATTGGCCAGGGGCGCTTCCGCTCCCGTAGCAAGATACCGCACATAGTCCACCTGCTCTTTTTTCAGTCCGGGCAGAGGCATGGGACCTACGGTGTTCTCGTACAGGTGGTAATAGAGTTTATTGCCCTTTCGAGTGATCCGGCCGTTGTCGGGTTTGGGGATACCCGCTTTGCCACAGCCATAAATACTTTGGCTGTTGTCCTTCATCCAATCGCCGATCTCTCGGAGAATGTCCAAAGACTTGGGCAAGATCTTTCCCCGGGCATCAGGGCCTACGTTCAGCAGCAGGTTGCCTCCCTTGGAGACGCACTCCACCAGCTTTTTGATCAGCATGGGTGCGGGCTTGTAGAAGTAGTCCTTGGCGCAGTAACCCCAGTTGTTGTTCATGGTGATGCATGCCTCCCACACCAGGTCACGGCCCTGCTTATCCTGCAAACCGTAGGGAGGAATGATCTGCTCGGGACTGACAAAATCCCCGTGATAGGGGGTGGGGTTGCCCTCCCACAGAGAACCAAAGCCCTCGCCGCTGACTTCCAGCCGGTTATCGATGATAATCTCCGGCTGAAGTTCACGGACCATGGTCACTAATTCCGTAGCCTTCCAGGTCTCTCCACGCATGACAGCATTCTCATTCTCGTAGGAGAAGTCAAACCACAGAATGTCCAGCTTGCCGTAGTTGGTGCACAACTCCCGGACCTGGTTGTGCATATACGTGATGTAGCGGTTAAAGTCACGACCCTCGTTGCTGTACGCAGGATCGTCCCGCATGGGGTGGTGCATATCTCCATAGTGGGGGTAGTCCTCATGATACCAGTCCAACAGGGAGTAATACAGGCCCACTTTCAGGCCCTCTTCCCGAACGGCCTCCACATACTCCTTTACAATGTCCCGTCCAAAAGGTGTATTGGTAGACTTGAAGTCGGTGTACTGAGAATCGAACAGGCAAAAGCCGTCGTGGTGCTTGGCGGTGAGGACCACGTACTTCATGCCGGCGTTTTTAGCGGCCTTGGCCCACTGCTTGGGGTCAAAGTCCACCGGGTTGAACTGGTGGAAATAGGGCATATAGTCCTCTTTGGTGATCCGCTCCCAGCTGCGGACCCACTCTCCCCGTGCGGGAATCGCATACAGTCCCCAGTGGATGAACATGCCGAAACGAGCGTCAGTGTACCAAGCCATACGCTTTTCGTAGGCTTCCCGGTCAAACGTATACATACAAAGCTCCTCTCCAGGCGGAACAGCGCCGCCCTGTAAATTGACAGACATACTATAGCACACCAGAGCACATAAGTAAAAAGTTTTGGCCAAACTTTTTTGAAAGTTTAACCAAAACTTTTTTAGTCTTGTTCGATTGTAGTTACTGCTCGTCTGCCTTGCGGATCTCTGCACGCTTGATCTTGCCGCCGATGGTCTTAGGCAGCTCCTTCACGTACTCGATCACACGAGGATATTTGTAAGGCGCAGTGGCCTTTTTCACGTGATTTTGCAGCTCTTTGGTCAGCTCGGGGGTGCCCTCGTAGCCCTTAGCCAGCACGATGGTAGCCTTTACCACCTGACCACGGATGGGATCCGGCGCGCCGGTGATGGCGCACTCCACCACAGCGGGATGCTCCAGCAGAGCGCTCTCCACCTCAAAGGGCCCGATGCGGTAGCCGGAACACTTGATCACGTCGTCGTTGCGGCCCACGAACCAATAGTAGCCGTTGCTGTCACGCCAGGCCACGTCGCCGGTGTCGTAGTAAGCGCCGCCCAGTTTTTCCTGGGTCATCTCGTCGTTCAAGTAGTAGCCGGTGAACAGGCCCACGGGAGGATGTTCCTTCACGCCCATCACAGCAATGGTGCCCTCTTCACCGTCCTCACACAGGTTGCCTTCGCCGTCCACCAGCTGGATATTATACAGGGGGGAAGGTTTGCCCGTGGAGCCGGGGATAGGCTCAAACCACTGGAAGTTGGCCAACATGACGGAGCTCTCCGACTGGCCGAAGCCCTCGTACAGCTTCAGGCCCGTCAGGTCCAGCCACTTCTTGTACACCTCCGGGTTCAGGGGCTCGCCGGCGATGCAGCAGTGATGGATACTGGACAGGTCATACTTGGTCACGTCCTCCTGGAGCATGAACCGGAACATGGTGGGAGGCGCGCAGAAGGTGGTCACCTTGTACTTTTCCAGGTGTTCCAACAGGTGGCGGGGATTGAACTTGGCCTCCATGTCATAGCAAAAGATCACGGCGCCGCAAACCCACTGGCCGTAGATCTTGCCCCAGCCAAACTTGGCCCAGCCGGAGTCGGACACGCTCATATGAAGATGGTTCTCCTCCACCTGCTGCCAGTACTTGGCGGTGACGATGTGCCCCAGAGGGTAGGAGAAATTGTGGCGCACCATCTTGGGCATGCCCGTGGTGCCGGAGGTAAAGTACACCAGCATGGTGTCGTTCCAGCGGGTGGCTTCCTCGCCCGTGGGACGGGGGAACTCGTCGGAGAACTTTTCCATCTCCTCGTTCAGGTCCAGCCAACCCTCCCGGCGCTCTACTACCATTACCTTGTTTTTCAGGCTGGGGATGTCCTTTTCAGCGGCCTCCACCTGGGAGATGACGAAAGGATCGTTGACGCACACCACGGCGCACACCTTGGCGGCGTTGCCACGGTAGACGATATCCTTTTTGGTCAGCTGGAGGGTGCCGGGGATGAGCACCGCGCCGATCTTGTGAAGGGCGGTGGCGCAGACCCAGTACTCCCACCGGCGGCGAAGGATCAGCATCACCACAGAGCCCTTCTTCACGCCCAGGCTCTTGAAGAAGTTGGCGGCCTTGTTGGACAACCGCTTGATGTCGGTAAAGGTGAAGATCTTCTCGTCGTCCTCTTCGTCGCACCAGACCAGAGCTTTCTTTTCCGGCTCGGCGTCCGCCCAAGCGTCCACCACGTCAAAGCCGAAGTTGAAATCCTCAGGCACATTCACTGTATAGTTCTCTTTAAAATCCTCGTAGGAATCAAACTCGATCCGAGGAAGGAATTTTTTCAACAACATATCCATTGGCTTGGTACTTCCTTTCTATTTTGCAAACGACCCGCCTGCGTTCCCTTATTCCGCGATCACCGTGATGAATCTTGCCTTCTCAGGCCCGCCGCAGCGCTGGCCGTGAGGAATGGTGGGATTAAAGTAAATGGAATCCCCTGCGGTGAGGGCAAATTCCTTATCTCCCACCACAACCACAACGGTGCCTTCCAGCACCATATTGAACTCCTGCCCGGAATGGGTGATGAGTTTCGCTGGGGCATCGGTGGGCTCCAGGGTGACCAGCAGGGGCTGCATCACTTTGTCGGCATAGCGGTAGGCCAGGTCCTCGAAATGGTATTCCGGGTTCCGGTTCACCACGCGGCCCTGACCCCGTTTTACGATATGATAGGTGTCCAGCCGAGCCGGGGCTCCGGTGACGATCTCGGCGAAATCCACTCCAAATTTATTGGCGATCTCATAGATCAGGCTGATGGGAATATCTTTGCCGTCCTGCTCGTAACCACGGTATACTTCCGGATCTACCCGCAATTCCGCTGCCAAGCGCTCTACGGTGTAGTCGCTGGCCTCTCGCAGTTCCCGCAAGCGGGGTCCAATCTCGTTGATCTCACACATGTTTACCCGACTCCTTTTCTTTAAAATATAGTTCTAATACTTTTAATTTCCACATTATAGCACTTTAAATCGTCAGAAGTCAACACAAAAGCTCATCTGCCCAGCACTGCCATGGCTTTCTCCACCGATTTTACGGTCTGATCTGCATCCAGATAATCAGAGGAATAGAGGATCACCCCTTGATAGCCAGCTTCCAAGGCTGCCTCTGCCTGCAAAGCGATAATGTCGTCCCGGTCCAGCCAAGTGCCGTTGTCCGCGTCGGTTCCCACTTTGTAAAGGGCCAGGCCCGCATAGAGCTTCAACCCGTCGTGGCGGGGCAGGGCTGCCCACTCCTCCAGAGCCTCTGTATACCCCAAAGCCTCGTTCTCAAAGCTGAAATACAGCTGGGGCGCCAGATAGTCCACATACCCGGGCACCGCCGCCCAGGTCTTTACATCCGCCCCCATGGCTTCGTCGTTCTGGATATTTCCCTGGGGAGAGATGCCGAACACAACTTCCGGCTTCACCTCTTTGATGGCGCTGTACACCTGGGCCACCATGGCGTTGATATTGGCGGTGCGCCACTCCAGCAGAGAGAGAGGCTGCTCCACCGTTTGCACGTAGGATTCATAGGCCACACTGTCTAGGGCTCCATCCTCGCTGGGGTAGAAATAGTCGTCAAAGTGGATGCCATCCACATCGTAGTTGGCAGCGATCTCCGCGGCGCCGTCCGCGATGAGAGAGCGGATGTAGGGATAGGCGGGGTTCAGGTAGATTCCCCCGTCGTACTCCATGAAGTACTCAGGGTATTCCTCTCCCAGCTGCACATAGGGATTGGAGTCCGCCAGGGTACCGGGGGTGTCCTTTGTCTTGACACGCAAGGGGTTGATCCAGGCGTGGAATTCCATCCCCAGGCTATGGGTGTAGTCGATCATGAACTGGAGAGCGTCAAAACCCGGGTCCTGACCCTGGGTGCCGGTGAGGATATGAGACCAGGGGAAATATTGGGACTGGTACAGAGAATCGGAAAAGGGCCGCACATGGACGAACATAGCGTTGATCCCCTTTTCCTTGGCGGTGTCGGCGATCTGTTTGTAGTTGGCCTCAAAGGCTTCCTGTGTGCCCTCCGATGTGGCCAGGGAGAAATAGGGCACCCATACCCCTACCAGGGTCTCCTCCTCTTCTTCTCCCTCTATTACGGCGGTGGGGCTAACCTGAGGGAAGGAGGAACCAGGGTTCTCTTCCTTTTCCCCACCTTTCCCGCCCAGGAACCACACACCCGCCACAGCGGCGAACAGTGCCAGCCACAGCACCAGGTAACAGTATTTGCGCAGATGGAATTTTCTCATACAGCCTTCCTTTCCAGCGCCGCCGTTTTCTTGACAGCGGCAGCCCTTTGGGGTATCATCCTTACTAGTTGGATCTCTTATTTCTATGCGGCCCCCCAAGGGCCTATGTTTCCGAAAGGAGCGCTCCCCTTTGACAAACTACCGCTTCCTCCTGTTCGACGCTGACGGCACCCTGCTGGATTTTGACCAGGACATGGATAAGGCTTTCCGTGTGACCTATGAAACCTGTTTTGGGGACCAGCGCCCCTTTTCCCAGGAACTCCTGGACTGCTACGAGAAATGGAACACCCTGTGGTGGGCAAAACTGGAACGGGGAGAATGCACCAAGCCCCAGCTGGTGGTGGCCAGGTTCCGGGACTTTATGGGTGAGACCGGGCTCTCCGGAGACCCGGAGAAAGTGAATGAGGAGTACTTTCGCAATCTGGGCCAGGGCGGTGCGGTATACCCCGGAGCTTTGGAATTAGTGCGGGACCTGTCTCAGCGGTATGAGATGTACATCGTCACCAACGGCAACGCCGCCACTCAAAAAACAAGGTTGGAGCATTCCGGGCTGCTGGACTATGTGAAGGCATACTTTGTTTCCGAGGACGCGGGAGCCGCCAAACCGGACCTGCGATATTTCCAATACGTGTTTTCTCGTATTCCCGGATTTGAGAAGGACCAAGCACTGCTTTTGGGAGATTCCCTCACCTCGGACATGCAGGGCGCCCAAAACGCGGGGCTGGATTCCCTGTGGTACTGCCCCCATGGCGGGGAGGTCCCGGAGGGGCTTTCCGTAACCTACCGGGCAAAAAACTACGAGGAAATCCGGAAGCTGCTGCTATAAAACAAAAAAGAAAAGAGGAGAGCAAAACGCTCTCCTCTTTTTTATACCTATCGCCATTTTTCCGCCAAAGACGGCTCCTCCTGCCAGGGCTGCCGTTTCGGTTTTGGCCGGCATCGATTCTTAATGATAAAAGGCAATAATATCAAAAGACTCAGTCCGTCTATACCGCTCGCAAGAAGCCCACAGCAATGGCTGATCACCAAGGCCACCCAGTATCCCTTAGGCAGGGAATACCCCAGATCAAACCGTTTTTTTAGATAGCGGGTCAGGGTGGCCATTGTGGCCATGAAGAAGGCCACAAGCCCGTCCCGCAGCCGGTCCGGAAGGATAGTCTTCTCGTATCCCGATCCCAAAACCTCACGAAACCCGACCCAAGCGAAAAAAGAAATCACAAAAAACAGAAGCCAAAACTTCCACATTTCCTTGGATCGAAAGAAAGGCAGTTGGCAGTTCCTATTTTCCATAGTTTCTCATTCTCCTCCCAAAGAATACCCTTTGCCATGGATCCGGACGTCTCGCTTCCCTTTTACTTAATCATATATAAAAACAAGGAAATAATCAATTATTTTCTACATCTTTATTGCCTTGAAATCACTCTGGGTGGAATTTAGTAAGTTTTGCCCCGGTCTTTTGTAAGGCGGATGTCGGAAACCTGTAAGAAATGGGACCTATACTTTTTTCCAGAAACTGAAAGAGAGATGTTTCACATCTGTGAAAAAGGAGAGATCACCATGGCACTTTTGAACGTGAATGATTTGCAGAAGGTGTACACCACCCGGCTGGGAGGGGCCAAAGTCCAGGCTCTGGCCGGCGTGAGTTTCACCGTGGAGCAGGGAGAATTCGTTGCCATTATGGGCGAATCCGGCTCTGGTAAAACTACCCTCTTAAACATACTGGCAGGTCTGGACAAACCCACCGGCGGCGAAGTGTTTTTGAACATGCGGAATATCGTCACCCTGAACGAGCGTGAGATCTCTGCTTTCCGCCGGGACAATCTGGGGTTCGTATTCCAGGACTTTAACCTGCTGGACACCTTTTCCATCCAGGACAACATCTTCCTGCCCATGGTGCTGGCAGGGAAAAAGTACCCGGAAATGAAGCAGCGCATCGATCCCATCGCCCACAAGCTGGGGATCTGGGAACTGCTGCAAAAGTTCCCCTTTGAGGTCTCCGGCGGCCAAAAACAGCGTGCGGCCATCGCCCGGGCCATCATCACTCAGCCCCAGCTCATCCTGGCTGACGAGCCCACCGGCGCCCTGGATTCCCGCTCCGCCGGACAGATCATGGACATCTTCGCTGACATTAACCGGGAAGGTCAGACCATCCTCATGGTGACCCACTCCCTCCAGGCCGCCTGCCGAGCCGGCCGGGTGCTGTTTATCAAGGACGGTCAGGTGTTCCATCAGATCTACCGGGGCACCATGTCCGACGACGACCTGTACCAGGCCATCTCCCAAACGCTGGTCCAGCTTTCCGCCGGCAGCCGGGGAAGGAGCGTGGCCGTCAATGGGTAATCGGGGAATGGGCTTCTACTGGAAGCTGGCTTCAACCAATTTGAAAAACAACCGCCGAGTCTATCTGCCCTACTTGCTTTCCTCGGCGGGGATTATTCTCATGTTCTACACCATCTGCGCTCTGGTCAGCGGTATCGACGAAGAAGCCATGTACGGCGGCACCTCCGTGACTTCCATGCTGAGCTTAGGGCAGTTTGTCATTGGGCTGTTCGCGGTGCTGTTTCTGTTCTACACCAACAGCTTTATCATCAAGCGTCGCAAAAAGGAACTGGGTCTTTATAACATTCTGGGCATGGAAAAGCGCCACATCGCCAACCTCCTGTTTCGGGAAACGCTGATCACTGCCGTTGTGTCCCTGGTTTTAGGCCTGGGACTGGGCATCCTGTTCTCCAGAGCCATGTTCTGGGCTCTGGGGCTGGTGCTGGGTATGGCTGTGCCCATCGCCTTTCTGATCCCCTGGTCCGCAGTCACCGCTACGCTGATCCTGTTTGGGGTCATCTTTCTGCTGATCCTGTGCTACAACCTGCTGCAAGTAAAGCTCTCCAAACCCATCGAGCTGCTTCACGGCGGCGAGCAGGGTGAACGGGAACCCAAGGCTCACTGGATCCTGGCAATTCTGGGCGCTCTGCTTTTGGGAGCAGGTTATTATATGGCCGTGACGATCCAGGACCCCCTGCAAGCTATGCTGTTCTTCTTCGTGGCGGTGATCCTAGTAATCCTGGGCACCTACCTGCTGTTTATCACCGGCATCACAGCCCTTCTGAAACTGTTGAAGAAGAACAAGAGCTTCTACTACAAGACCAACCATTTCACTGCCATCTCCGGCATGCTGTTCCGAATGAAGCAGAATGCAGCGGGACTGGCTTCCATTTGTGTGCTGTTCACGGCGCTTTTGGTGACGGTCTCCACCACTTTTTCCCTGTACACCTCCATGGAGGAACTGATGCGCACCCGGTATCCCCGGAATATCATGGTGTCCGCCCAAGGTGCCAATGAGGACGCCAAGGACATGATTCGCACTGCTGCCGCGGAAGAAGCCGACGCTCTGGGGCTCACCATTGAGAACGTCATCGACCGGGAAAGCTGGAACATCACCCTGGCTCGGAAGGGAAACACCTTCTCCTCCCTGGGCCAGACCTATTCCACCACCTACGCGATGATCCAAATTTTCACCCAAGAGGAATTTAAACGTTTCTCAGGTGAAAGCGTAGATCTCATGGATGATCAGGTGGTCCTGTTTGATCCCGCAGGTACCTTCCCGGAAGAGGACACCCTGTCCATTGACGGCGTGGAATTTACCATGGTTCCTTTCGACTACCAATTTCCCGACGCTTCCACCATGGCTCAGGTCTACGAGGAATACTATCTGGTGGTGAAGGACGTCCCCGCCATGGAACGAATTTTGGCTCCCAGCGGCAGCTACACCATTCCGGACTACTCCTACGATTTTGACGTGGCCGGTGGAAAGCCAGAGGACATCATGGCTCTGGCGGAGGCCCTGGGCAACCGGGATTTCTCCGGTGCAGGGGTATCCTACGACTCTCTTTGGATGGAGGACTCCGCCACATCTCGTCAGGACTTCATGAGCATATATGGTGGCCTGTTCTTCCTGGGCATGTTCCTGGGTCTGCTGTTCCTGTTGGGCACAGCGCTGATTATCTACTATAAGCAGGTAAGCGAGGGCTATGATGACGCCCGCCGGTTCTCCATCATGCAGAAGGTGGGCATGAGCCACCGAGAAGTGAAGCGCAGCATTCACAGCCAGATTCTGCTGGTATTCTTCCTGCCTCTGCTCACTGCCGTCATCCACCTGTGTTTCGCTTTCCCCATGCTCCAAAAGATCCTATTGATCATGGGACTGACAGACGTTTCCATTATTTTCTTCTCCACTTTGGGCTGCGTGGCGGTGTTCGCCCTGGCTTACCTGGTGATCTACGCCATCACAGCCCGAACCTACTACAACATTGTGGAAACTACCGCCGACTGACATTCTGCTGAAAGGGGTATTGCCTTATGTTTACCGCTGTCTTTGAGTTTTTCTCCGCTCTGGTCCGCGCGTCCCTGCAAGTGTTCGCCGCCCTGGGACGGGCCATGTGGGATGTCCTTTCCGCTTTGGCAACGGCGGTCCTCTGGCCCTTCCGGGCAGTGGGAGGGGTCCTCTTCGGGAACTGGGATCTGACTGGTCCCTGGACGTCCCTGTACTTTGTGACTTGCGGTATTATCATGCTGGTCCTGGCAGGCTTGATCGTCTGGGGCTGGCGCCTAAACCGCCGGAAAAATCACTGACACAACAAATGCCCGCCTTGGGAGATTCCAGGGCGGGCATTTTTCTATGGAAAAACAGGAAAACAAAAAGGGACTGCTAAAGCAGTCCCTTTTCAAGGTTCTTAATTACTTGGCGACGATGTTCACCAGCTTGCCGGGAACATAAATCTCTTTGACAATGTTCTTACCGCTGATCTCGGCGGCCACCTTGGGTTCTGCCTTAGCGGCGGCCAAAGCGTCCTCCTTGGAGATATCCGCGGCCACGTTCAAGCGTGCACGGACCTTACCAGACACCTGCACCACGATCTCCACAGTGTCCTCCTTGCACTTGGCCTCGTCATACTCCGGCCAAGGCTGCTGGGCCACCAGACCCTCACCCAGAGAGTTGGCTGCCCACACTTCCTCAGTGACGTGGGGAGCGAAGGGATTCAGCAGGATGGAGAAGATCCGCAGCTCTTCTTTGGAGATACTGCCCTTGGCAGTGACCTGGTTCATCAAGGTCATCAAGGCAGCGATGGCGGTGTTAAACTTCAACACTTCCGTGTCCTCGCTCACCTTCTTGATAGCCTTGTGGAAGGCGCCTTCCATGTCGGGACGGATGCCCTGATCCTCGCAGAGGATATTCTGCAAGTTCCAGTAGCGCTCCACAAACCGGCGGCATCCCTTGATGCCCGCGTTGGACCAGGGAGCGGCCTTCTCGAAGTCACCGATGAACATCTCGTACAGCCGCATGGTGTCCGCGCCGTACTCGTCAACGATCTCATCGGGGTTCACCACGTTGCCTCGGGACTTGCTCATCTTCTCGCCGTTCTCCCCCAGGATCATGCCGTGGCTGGTCCGCTTGGCGTAGGGTTCGGGAGTGGGCACCAAGCCCTGGTCAAACAGGAACTTGTGCCAGAAACGGCTGTACAGCAGGTGCAGAGTGGTGTGCTCCATGCCGCCGTTGTACCAGTCGATGGGAGACCAATATTTCAGCGCTTCAGGAGAAGCGAAAGCCTCGTCGTTGTGGGGATCCATATACCGCAGGAAGTACCAGGAGGAACCTGCCCACTGGGGCATGGTGTCCGTCTCCCGCTTGGCAGGGCCGCCGCAATGGGGACAGGTGGTGTTCACCCAGTCGGTCATATGGGCCAGAGGGGATTCGCCGTTGTCGGTGGGCTCATAGGACTTCACGTCGGGCAGCCGCAGGGGCAGCTCGCTTTCCGGCAGAGGCACCCAGCCGCACTTCTCGCAGTACACCACGGGAATGGGCTCGCCCCAATACCGCTGGCGGGAGAACACCCAGTCACGCAGCTTGTAATTCACCTTGGCGTGGCCGATGCCCTTCTCTTCCAGATGCTGGGTGATCTTCTTCTTGGCTTCCTCCACGGTCAGGCCGTCCAGGATGCCGGAGTTGACCATGATGCCGGTCTCGCAATCGGTGAAGGCTTCCTCCTCCACGTTGCCCCCCTTGACCACTTCGATGATGGGCAGACCGAACTTCTTGGCGAACTCCCAGTCACGGGTATCGTGAGCAGGCACAGCCATGATGGCGCCGGTGCCGTAGGATACCAACACATAGTCGGAGATAAAGATGGGGATCTCTTTGCCAGTGAGAGGATTGATGGCGGAAACGCCCTGGAGCTTAACGCCGGTCTTTTCCTTGGCCACCTCGGTGCGCTCAAAGTCAGACTTCCGGGCTGCCTGCTCCTGGTAGGCCTTGATCTCCTCCATATTCTGGAGCTTGTCCGCCCACTTTTCCAGGTAGGGATGCTCCGGGGAGACCACCATGTAAGTGGCGCCATAGAGGGTGTCGGGACGGGTGGTGTAGACGGTCAGCTTATCGCCGGTAGTGGTGTCGAAATCCACCTCGGCGCCGGTGGAACGGCCGATCCAGTTCTTCTGCTGGGTCTTGACCCGCTCGGGGTAATCCACCAGATCCAGGTCATCGATGAGCCGCTGGGCGTACTCGGTGATCTTCAGCATCCACTGGCTCTTCACCTTGTGGACCACTTCGCTGCCGCACCGCTCGCACACGCCGTTGACCACTTCCTCGTTGGCCAAAACGCACTTGCAGGAGGTACACCAGTTCACGTTCATTTCCTTTTTATAGGCCAGGCCCTTCTTGAACAGCTGGAGGAAGATCCACTGGGTCCACTTGTAGTACTCGGGATCAGTAGTGGAGATCTCCCGGCTCCAGTCGAAGCTGATGCCCAGAGACTGGATCTGCTTTTTAAACCGAGCAATATTCTGCTTGGTCACCTCAGCAGGATGTACGTGGTTCTTGATGGCGTAGTTCTCGGTGGGCAGACCGAAGGCGTCCCAGCCGATGGGATACAGCACATTGTAACCCTGCATCCGGCGCTTTCTGGCCACCACGTCCAGGGCAGTATAAGGCCGGGGATGACCCACGTGCAGACCCTGTCCAGAGGGGTAGGGGAACTCGATGAGGGCGTAATACTTGGGCTTGTCCGAGCCGTTCTGAGCATGGAACACTCCGGTCTCTTCCCAGGTCTCCTGCCACTTAGGCTCTATGGCTTTGTGATCGTATTTCATCTTTATCAAACCTTTCCCCTACTTTCTTGAAAGAAAGTAGGCAAAGAACTTTTACATCGCGGTGCTGGTGCCCGGTGGGCACCGTCTAGCACCGACCGAGGCGGCAGCCGAGAAACGTGCGCTGCGCTTACTCACCCTAGCGGGCGCGTTCATACAATGTCTGCGGAAAACGTCTCTTTCCAAATCGACAACTACCTTTTGAAAAGAAAGCAGGAAAAGAACTTTTACGTCGCGATTCAGCAGACTTTTGGTTTGCTTTTTGCCGTACGGGGCAGGCGCCTACCGTCCTTCGGCTCTCACCTGCCGGTTCGGTCAGCGCTGGGCGCTCCCCACCGGGGAGCAGCGCCGCGTGCAGCTTTGCCCCTGCTTTTCTTTTCGGCTGCGCCGTTTTTAAGACCTTGAGGCTCCGCCTCAAACTCCGCCAACTTTTTGAAAAAAGTTGGACCAAAAACTTTTACGCGTTTTCGGCGGTTTGCCAATCCAGCTTTTTGCCGTCGGCCCACAGACGGTCCAGGTCGTAGAAATCACGGCCTTCCTGAGTGAACACATGCACTACCACATTGCCGTAGTCCAGCAGGATCCAGGAATTGGACCGGTAGCCCTCCATCCGGGCAGGGGCCAAACCCTCGGCTTTCAGTTTCTCGTCCAGCTCATCCGCCAGGGCACGCACATGGGTAGTGTTATTACCGGTGGCGATGACGAAATAGTCCGCCAGGCTGGAAATGTTCTCGATCTCTATCACGTTGAGCTTCTCCGCTTTCTTGTTGTCCAGAAAAGCGGCCGCCTTTTTTGCCAGTTCCAAAGACGTCATGGCTGTTGCTCCTTTTCCTTCTGTAAGGTGAAAATCGCGTCGTTATACGCGTCGATGGACTCCGCCGCCACCGGCAGATCTTGGCCCATCAGCTCGTCCACGGTAAAGCGGATGCCCTCCACCATGGCTTCCTCCAGGCTGCTCTCCGCAAGCCGGCGCATTTCCTCCACCCCGGGGTAATCCCGGTCGGCGGAGATGTAATCCGCCACGAACAGCACCTTATCCAAGAGGGTCATATTCCCCTTGCCGCTGGTGTGGCATTCCACCGCGCTGACGATCTCGCAGTCCGTGATCCCCAGCTTATTCCGGATGTAGGCCGCCCCGGAAAGAGCGTGCCACAGCTTTCGATTACGCTGCTGGGTATCGCTGAGTATTATACCAGAATCCGTCAGTATTTTCAACTGTTCCTCCGGAGGCGTATCCTTCATGATATCGTGGAGGATCCCCGCCAAACGGGCCTTTTCCACGTTGGCACCGTACCGCTCAGCCAATCGGACCGCTTCCTCGGCCACGCACTGACTGTGGTAGAACCGGCGCTCCGTCAGGTGGGTCTTTACTTCCGCCTCAAGCTGGGAAAAATCCATGGTCTCCCGTCCTTTCCTGTAAATGCCTCGTTCCTGAATGTAGCCCGCCACCGCTTCCGGCACCAGTGAGGTGATGTCCTTTCCCAGGGCCACCCATTCCCGCACCTGAGTGGAGGACACAGGCAGGTAAGGGATATCCTCCAGAAAGCACCGCGCGCCGTACCGGATCTGGTACTCGTCCTTCTTCATTTGAAGCTTCCCCATGCCGTGAAGGCTTCGGGGAGTGGCGCACACTGCCGCCAGGGAGAAAATAGTCTCCGGCCGGTACCAGTGCTCCACCGTCAGGAACATGTCCTCCCCCATGAGCAGGTAAAACTCATCCTGGGGAAACAGTTCGTGGAGCTCCTCCAAGGTCTCGGCGGTGAAGCTTTTCCCCTCCCGGCGCATCTCAATATCGGAAATTTGCAGGTGGGGCCTGTCCCCCACAGCCAACCGGCACATCTGGAGCCGGTCCTGGCCACTGGCCAGATCCGGGGCGGCCTTATGAGGCGGCACCCGGGTGGGGATCAACAGCACCCGGTCCAAAGAAAGCCGTTTGGTGAACTCCTCCAACAAGTGGATATGTCCCCGATGAATGGGGTTAAAGGTCCCGCCGTAAACGCCTGTTTTCAACGGTCTCCCCCCTTCAGCGGGGCAGTACGATCTTGGGATCCTTTTTCTTTCTGCGGTAGAGCACGAACCGGGACCCGATCACCTGGACCACGTCACTGTTCGTCTGCCGGGCAATCTCCTCAGCCGCCTCTCGGGAGGTCATGGGGGAGGATTCCGGCAACACTCTGCCCTTGATCAGCTCCCGCTTTTCCAGGGCGTCATCTGCCTGCTTTACAAGCTCCGGGCTCATGCCGGACTTGCCCATCATCAAAATGGTGTCCTCGTTCACCGCCAAAGAGCGGAGATACGCGCGCTGTTTACTGGTTAACATAACTCATTCTCCTGTGTCATTTCTTATTTCGCCGCTGATAGGCCACGATCTCCGGATCGGAGCCGTTGTCGCCGTATTCGCACACCAGCAGGTGGTTTTCATCAGCGGTAAGGCCAAAGCACCGGCCACTGCCGTCTTGTTTGCAAATCTGGTTTCCCAGATACACCCGTTTGTCGTCCCAGAACTTTACCTTCTGTCCACCGGGCAGGGTGTACTCCAAATTGATATAGAACCCAGGCAAGGCGTTCAGGTCCGTGACCTTCTCCATGTCGGGGATGTTCAGCTGGTTAAACTCCTGACAGAGCTTTTCCTTCAAAGGGCACTTCCCGGAAAAACAGCTGCCGGGAGCGGAACAGCCTTCCGCCTTGCCGCACTCTCCCAGCACGCAGGTGCCCCCGTAGGGTTTTCCCTCAGTGGCGACGCATCCGGGACAGTTGTCCACAGCGGGACACTTGGCACAGTCCAGGCCGCAATAGTTTTTCATGGGGCTCACCCCTTCTTGTTTAGGTATTCCCGAAGTTTCTCCTCAAATTTCGCAAAGGCCTTGCCACGATGGCTGCGGGCGTCCTTTTCCTCGTCGGTCATCTCCCCGAAGGTGCGGCCGTCCTGGACGAAAATGGAATCGTACCCAAAGCCGTTCTCCCCCCGAGACTCAAAAGCGATGGTACCGAAGCATTTGCCCTCAGCGTCGATCCGGTCCCCGTTGGGGAACACGCAGCACACCGCGCTGACGAAATGGGCGCCTCGCTGCTCTTCCGGTACGCCCTGGAGCTTCTCCAGCACTGTCAGACGCCGTTTGCCAGGCTCTGCGAACCGGGCGGAGTAGATCCCCGGTGCCCCGTCCAGATAGTCCACGCAAAGACCGGAGTCGTCTGCCACAGCTGGCAGGCCCGTTTCCTTGCAGGCGGATTCCGCCTTGATGAAGGCGTTCTCCCCAAAGGTCTTGCCAGTCTCCTCAGGCTCGGACAGCTCCGCCGTCACCACTTCGATGCCCATGGGCTCCAGCATCCGCTTGAATTCTACGATCTTCCCCTTGTTGTGGGTGGCGATCACAATTTTCATTTCCCCCATCCTTTCCCGGTGTTTATTCCTCGTCCCGCTTCCGGCCAAAGGGCCAGAACCGTCGCTTCTTCTTTTCAGGTTGCTCTTCTGCCGGCTCTTCCTCCGGCTGTTCTTCCAGCATGGCGTCGATATCGGAGATCAAGCTCTCCTCAGACAGGACCTCCTCAGGGTCAGCCTCTTCCAGCAGTTCTTCGGAAATAAGCTGGGCTTCCTGCCGCTCCTCTTCCGCCTGAGCCATAGCTTCCAGCTCCGCCTGCTCCCGGTCCTCGGCAAAGGCGGGAGTGTCGTCTACCTGATTGTCGAACAAGGCGTCGGCGAAAGAAGCAGCGTCAAAGGGCTGCAAGTCGTCCACCTGCTCTCCCACGCCGATGAACTTCACCGGCAGACCCAGGTCCTGCTTGATAGGCAGCACCACACCACCCTTGGGGGTGCCGTCCAGCTTGGTGAGCACGATACCGGTGATCCCCGCGGCGCTCTGGAATTCCTTGGCCTGGTTCACAGCGTTCTGACCTGTGGCGGCGTCCAGAACCAGCAGTGTCTCTCGGTCGCAGCCAGGCAGTTCCCGGTCGATGACACGAGAGATCTTCCCCAGCTCGTCCATCAGGTTCTTTTTGTTGTGCAGCCGCCCGGCGGTGTCACAGATGATCACATCGCAGTTTCTGGCTTTTGCCGCGGCGATGGTGTCGAATACCACAGCGGCAGGGTCGGCCCCCTCTTTATGCTTGATGAGAGGCACGCCAGCCCGCTCTGCCCAAACTTCCAGCTGCTCAATAGCCGCCGCTCGGAAGGTGTCCGCCGCGCCCAGTATCACTGACTTGCCCTCGCCCTTTAAACGGGAGGCCAGTTTGCCAATGGTGGTGGTCTTACCCACACCGTTGACGCCGATGACCAAAATGATGGAGGGCTTGGTGGAGATGTGGAGGGTGTCGTCCCCCTGGAGCATCTCTGCCACAATAGCTTTCAGCTCGCCCATGATGAGGCTGGGATCTGTGATGCCCTTCTCCTTGATCTTTTTCCGGAGCTGGTCGCAGATGTATTCCGCGGTGTTCACTCCCACGTCACCCATCACCAGCAGCTCCTCCAGCTCCTCGAACAGGTCCTCGTCGATCTTGGTGAAGGAATTGACCATCTGGGTGATCTGCCCGCTGATGTTGTCCCGGGTCTTTTTTAAACCCTCTCGGATCTTGTCAAAGAAGCCCATAGCTTTCTTCCTCTCTATAATGGAATGGTGTTGACTTTATGTGCCGAACTCTGCGGCTTCCTCCGTACGCAGGGCCAGCAGCTTGGAGATGCCCTGATCCTGCATGGTGACGCCGTAGAGCATGTCCGAGCCTTCCATAGTACCCCGGCGGTGGGTGATGGTGATGAACTGGGAATTTTTGCTCATCCGCCGCAGGTACTGGGCAAAACGTGCCACGTTCACGTCGTCCAGGGCGGCCTCGATCTCGTCCAGCACGCAGAAGGGAGGCGGGTTCACCCGCATGATGGCAAAGTAGATGGAGATAGCCACCAGCGCCTTCTCGCCGCCGGACAAAGACTCGATATGGGTAACGATCTTCCCCGGAGGATGCACCTTGATCTCAATACCGGAGGTGAGCACGTCGCTTTCGTCGGTAAAGGACAGAGTGCCCGTGCCGCCCCCGAACAGCTCCCGGAAGATCTGGCCGAAGTTCTCGTTGATCTGCTGGAAGCGCTCCGTAAACTGCTGACGCATGTGCTTTGTCAGGTCCTGGATCAGGTTCAGCAGTTCCGCTTTGGATTTTTCCACATCCCCGATCTGAGTCTTTAAAAACTCATACCGCTGGGATACTTCCTCATATTCTACCACGGCGCCCACGTTCACGGCGCCCAAGGCTTTGATCTTATTTTTCAGCTCCTGCAAACGGCGCTGGGCGGTGGGCAGATCCTGGATCTTCTCCCCCACTTCTTCCGCTTCCCGGCGGGTAAGTTCGTACTCCTCCCACAGTCGGGACAGGATGGTGTCGTATTCCTTTTGCAGGTTTTCCGACCGCTCCTGGAGCCTGGCCAGCTCGTGGCCCACGTTTTCACGCTGGGAGGTGACTTCCCGCTCTCGTTCCCGGAGTTTGGCGGCTTCCTGCTCCAAAGCGGCCCGCTTCTCTCCCATGGATTTCAGATCCTGGCGGGTATCTTCCGCCTGCTTTCGCAGGGCCTCCGCCTGGGAGAGTACCTGCCAGCGCTGTTCCTCCAGCTGGGCGTTTTTCTCCTCCAGCTCCTGGATCTCCTGCTGCAGTCGAGTCAACGCGCCTGCGGAATCCCGCTTGCGCTCCTCCAGACCCGCCACCGCGGCGGCCAGTGCGTCACGATCTTTCTGGGCGGAGAATTCTCCCATCCGGATCTCCTGGATGGTTTGAGAAATGTCCTCGCATCGGGCCATCTGTTCCTCCCGGCTGCCGGACAGCTTTTTGTTCTCCTCTTCCCCTTGGGCCACCTGCTCTTCCAGCTGGGTAATGGCTTTTCGGATCTCCTGCTCCCGCTCTCCCAGCTCTTTCAGACGGCCGGCGGAGTCGGTACGCTCCCGTTCCAGGTTGGCGGCGTTTTCCGCCAGTTGTTCCAGCTCCCGACTCACCCGGGAACTCTCGGATTTGATGCGGATCAGCTCCTCCTGAGCGGAAGAAAATTCTCCCCGAGCGGCTTCCAGCTCGCCCTCACAGGCGGAAAGCTCCTCCTGCCGCTGGCGGAACTCCTGCTCGGCGGCTTTGGCCTTCTCCTCCAGGGCAGCAGCTTTCTCCCGCACTCGCTGGATCTCCGAGGCACGGTTCAACAGTCCGGAATTCCGCCCCTTGGAGCCGCCGGTCAGGGAGCCGCCGGCGTTGACCACCTGGCCATCCAAACTCACCACTCGCAGGCGGTAGCCGGTGCGCTTGGNNGGTAGCCGGTGCGCTTGGCGATGGAGGTGGCGCTGTCCAGGTCCTCCGCCACGGCGATGCGCCCCAGCAGGGAGTCACGGATCTCGTTGTATTTTGGGTCGCAGGCACACAGGGTGTTGGCCATGCCCACAAAGCCGGCCATCTCCTCAATGTCCCGGGGATCGTACTTGCTGCCCCGGATGGTGGTGAGGGGAAGGAAGGTTGCCCGGCCCCAATCACGCTGCTTCAGCAGTCGAATGGCGTTTTTGGCGTCCTGTTCCGTCTCCACCACGATATTCTGCATGGAGGCTCCCAAAGCAGTTTCCAAGGCCACGGCGTACTCCCGGGGCGTTTTCAGCAACTGGGTCACCGGGCCGCAGACGCCTTTCAGCATACCGCGGTTGGCCTCTTTCATCACCTGCTTCACGCTCTGAGCAAAACCTTCCAGGTTCCGCTCCAGATCCTCCAGCAGCTTAGCCCGACGAAGCTGCTCACCCACGTCCAGAGTCAGCTGGTTCCAGGTCTCCCGGGCGGCCTGAGCCCGTTTTCTCCGGCCTTCCAGCCGCATCTCGTAGCCTTTGACCGCGTTCTCCCGGCCCGCAGCAGCCTGCTGGGCGTCTGCAAGCATCTCTTTCAGCTGGG
>HF972658.1:0-1583 GCA_000432995.1 Clostridium sp. CAG:1013 | reverse complement strand
CTGCCCCGGCCCGCAGCCGGATCTCCGCCATGGAGGACTGGGTGGAGGACAACTTGATCCGTTCCTCCGCCAGGGCAGAGTTGTAACCCGCCAGCTCCACGGCGGCCTGTTCCATCTGCCGAGTGGCCTGGTCCGCACCCTGGCGCAGTTCTTCCAGACGCTGGGTGAAGGTGAGCATTCTGTCCCGGCTCTCCTGGATCTGCCGCTCCTTTTGGGCCATCTCTTCTCGCTTCTGGGCGATCTCTCGGTCAGTGTCCTCACCGGAGCGGGAAGTCTCCTGGATCTGCCCTTCCAAACGGTGGATATTCTCCCGGTTGTGGGCCACGTCGTTTTCCAAAAGGCTGGCCTCGCCTTCTCCACGCACTGCCTGCTCGTCCAGAGAGGCTGCCTTGGTACGGGCTTCCTCCATCTCCACAGTGCACTGGTTGGTCTCCCGGTAATTCTCCTCGGTGCGTTGGGCGATGGTCTGGATCTCCTCTTCCAGCTCCCCGTGCTGGGCCTGCACCAGGGCGATCTTCTCCCCGTGCTCCCGGAGCACTTTACCGGAACGGTCCAGGGTCTCCAGCCAGATGCCGATCTCCAGGCCCTTTTTCTCCTGGTCGTAGGCGATGAATTGCTGAGCCTTCTCCGCCTGGATCCGCAGGGGCTCCACCCGGCCTTCCAATTCGGAAAGAATGTCCCGCAGACGCACCAGATTTTCCTCGGCCTTGTTCAGGCGCCGCTCCGACTCCTCCTTCCGGTAACGGTAGCGGGAGATTCCCGAGGCTTCCTCAAAGATCTCCCGGCGGTCCTCGGAACGGGCGGCCACAATGCTGTCGATCTTGCCCTGGCCGATGATGGAATAACCGTCCCTTCCCAGGCCCGTGTCCATAAAGAGTTCGTTGATATCCTTCAAGCGCACGGTGTTCTTATTGATGAGGTACTCGCTCTCCCCGGAACGGTAGTACCGCCGGGTGATGGCCACCGTGTCCCCCGCAAAGGGCAGGCGCCGGTCGGAATTGTCGATGGTGAGAGTGACCTCCGCGAAGCCCAGAGCTTTCCGCTGAGGCGTACCGTTAAAGATCACGTCCTCCATTTTGGAACAGCGCAGAGTGCGCACCGACTGCTCCCCCAGCACCCAGCGCATGGCGTCGCTGATATTGCTTTTTCCGCTGCCGTTGGGCCCCACCACCGAGGTGATGCCCCGCTCAAACCGCAGGGTGGTCTTGTCGGGGAAGGTCTTGAACCCCTGCAATTCCAAAGACTTTAAGATCATGGCTTTCCTTCTTTCACTTGATTTCCGCCTTGTTAACCACAAACCCGCCTCGGGGAACCTGTTCTTCCACAACGAATTTCACGGTAAATCCCAGGCGGTCCAGCGCTTCTACATTGGTCCGTTTCTGACCCACCGCCACAGATAGGCCGCGGGGATTCACCTTCACCTGGTAAGCTCCGGGACCTCCCCGTTCCAGCTGGGGCAGCAGCCGCTTGAGAAACGCCCGGCTCTCCGCCAGCTCCCCAAAAGCGGGATGGTAGGGCCCCGCTACTTTCCGCCGCTCCACGTCTTCCTGGGCATGAAGACCTACCCGGATCACCCGGACACC
>HF972657.1:58635-61341 GCA_000432995.1 Clostridium sp. CAG:1013 | reverse complement strand
CGACCTCATGTTTAAGGTGTAAGGTTTTAAGCATATTGTTCCAAATAAATAGGACTGGGGGAAAAATCTCCCAGTCCTATTTTTCGTACTTAAGTTATTTGCCGCTATCTCCATAGTTGGAAAGCACTCGCGCCGAAGGATCATTTACGTCGCAGCCCTCCCAGGCTTTGTTGGGCATCCAGAAATCCACGATCATCTGTCCCTGGCCGGGGTAGTATTTCTCGAAGATCTCCCGGTACACCAAAGACTCTTTGGTGAAAGGCTGGGCGTGCGGATACTTTTTCCGACGTGCCTCAAACTCCTGATCGGTATAACAGCTTTCCGCGTACTCCTTCAAATAATCCACCATGGAGTGGCCCACTGCGTCGGAGAAGGCCGCCTTCTCACGCCAGAGGATCTCCTCCGGTAAGTACCCGCCCTCCTCAAAGGCCCGGCGCAGCAGGTATTTTCCCTTGCCGTATTTGTTCAATTTTAGCTCCGGATCCAGCCCCATGACGTACTCCACAAACTCCAGATCCCCAAAAGGCACCCGGGCCTCCAGAGAGTTGACAGAGATGCACCGGTCCGCTCTCAACACATCGTACATGTGCAGCTCCCTCACCCGCTTTTGTGACTCCTCCTGGAACGCCTGGGCTGAGGGAGCGAAGTCGGTGTACTTATATCCAAACAGCTCGTCGGAAATCTCCCCGGTAAGCAGCACCCGGATATCTGTGTTCTCATGGATGGCTTTGCACACCAGGTACATGCCCATACTGGCTCGGATGGTGGTGATATCGAAAGTTCCCAGCAGCTGGATCACCTCCTCCAAAGAGGAGATCACCTCCTGGGGCGTCATGTACACCTCCGTGTGGTCGCTGCCCAAATAGTCAGCCACCTGTTTGGCGTATTTCAGGTCGATGGCGTCCTCGCTCATGCCAATGGCGAAGGTGCGGATGGGCACCTGGCTCTTCTTGGCGGCAATGGCGCACACCAGGGAAGAATCCAGACCCCCAGACAGGAGGAATCCCACCTTGGCATCGGCCACCAAACGCTTTTCCACCCCGGCAGTCAGTTTCTCCCGGATCTTTCCGCAGGCGGTGTCCAAGTCATCGTGGCACACCCCTTTCACTTGGGTGATATCCCGGTAGCAGTGGAATTCCCCGTCTTTGTAATAGTGCCCCGGCGGGAAGGGTCGGATCTCCCCCACCAGCCCTACCAAGTTTTTAGGCTCGCTGGCAAAGACGATCACGCCTTTTCGGTCATATCCGTAATATAAGGGCCGAATGCCAATGGGATCCCGGGCAGCGATGAAGCTCCCCGTCTCCCCGTCGTATAGGACGCAGGCAAATTCCGCGTCCAGCATGGCGAACATCTCTGTGCCGTACTCCCGGTATAAAGGCAAAAGAATCTCGCAGTCACTGTGGCTGCGGAAGGTGTAGCCCTTTTTCTCCAGCATGGCCCTCTGGGATTCAAAGCCATAGAGCTCCCCATTGCACACCACATAACTGCCGTCCAGCTCAAAAGGCTGCATCCCCGAAGGGGCAAGACCCATGATCGCCAAACGGTGAAATCCCAAAACCCCATCTCCCACCCGGACAATCCTGCTGTCGTCCGGTCCCCGGGACAAAGTTCTGTCAAATGCCTCTTTGAATGCTGCGAAATCGTCTACACGGCCGCAGTAGCCCACAATGGAACACATAGAAATTCCCTCCGTATCCTGATTTGTGATTTCAGCATGGTATAGGGCAAGTGCTGCGCTCGCGGTGCCACCTATCTTGTTTCTCATTTTCCAAGCCTCTATCAAGGCTCTGCCCTCTGACGCGGGGCGGGACGTCGGACCTACTGGGAAATTTCCGTTGGGCCCGCGGCTCGAAAAGTGTTCTTCCCGGGACCCCGCCGTGCGGCTCTCACCTTCCCGCACTCTCTGGGGGCAGGGGGAAGCCCGGTACTTTTCTTTTCTCAAGCGCCTTTTTGAGAAAACAAAAAAGGCGCCTTTGAGCCTAAACTCAAAGACGCCTTTGTCTTCTTGAGGGCTATTTTACCATCCGGGAGCCAGGATGTCAAGATTTTTCCTCTTGGGGGCGGCTTTAGCGAAACGTTTCCTGCTGATCGCAAAAAAGTACGGACAATCTTCAAATTTCCCCTTGCAAACCAGTGGAAATTCGAGTATTCTAAATAAAAGTGGTACGTACCTTTTGCTTGCCACAAGGAGCGAACTGTTTTACCAAGAAAGGAACTGACCTAGCTATGAGCAAGATCATCGTCAACAAGCTGGACAAGAAAAGCACTATCAACAAGAACATCTACGGCAACTTTTCCGAGCATCTGGGCCGCTGCATCTACAACGGCGTTTTCGTGGGCGAGGATTCCTCCATTCCCAACGTGAACGGCATGCGCACCGACGTGGTGGAAGCCCTGAAAAACATCAAGCTGCCTGTGCTGCGTTGGCCCGGCGGTTGCTTTGCTGATGAATATCACTGGAAGGATGGCATCGGCCCCAAGGAGAACCGCAAGCGCATGGTGAACACCAACTGGGGCGGCGTGGTGGAGGACAACTCCTTCGGCACCCACGAATTCATGGAGTTCTGCCGCCAGGTGGGCTGCGAGCCCTACATCAACGGCAACATGGGTTCCGGCACCGTTCAGGAAATGAGCGAGTGGGTGGAGTACATGACCTTTGACGGCGAGTCCCCCATGGCCAACCTGCGCCGGGAAAACGGCCAGGAC
>HF972657.1:51589-58608 GCA_000432995.1 Clostridium sp. CAG:1013 | reverse complement strand
TGGAAGGTGAAGTATTTCTGCGTGGGCAACGAGAGCTGGGGCTGCGGCGGCAACATGCGTCCCGAGTACTACGCTGATCTGTACCGTCACTACCAGACCTTCCTGCGCAACTATGGCGACAACAAGCTGTACAAGATCGCTGTTGGCCCCGGCACTCCCGACACCCACTGGACCGATGTGGTGATGCGTGAAGCCGGCAAGTACATGAACGCCCTGACCCTTCACTACTACACTGTGCCTCACGACTGGCAGCACAAGGGTTCCGCTACAGAGTTCACCGAGGAGGAGTACTACCTCACCCTGCGGAAGGCCGCCTACATGGACGACCTGATCGTCAGCCACACCCATGTGATGGACCGGTACGACCCCGAGCACAAGGTGGACCTGATCGTGGACGAATGGGGCACCTGGTTTGACGTGGAGCCCGGCACCAATCCTGGCTTCCTGTATCAGCAGAGCACCATGCGGGACGCCATGGTGGCTGCTATCACTCTGAACATCTTCAACCACCACAGCGATCGTGTGGTCATGGCCAACATCGCTCAGCTGGCAAACGTGCTCCAGGCTGTCATCCTCACCGAGGGCGATAAGATGGTGCTCACTCCCACCTATCACGTGTTCGACCTGTTCAAGTCTCACCAGGATGCCACCCTGCTGGGCAGCTTCACCGAGACCAAGGAAATCGGCACCGAGGAGGACAAGGTGGCCAATCTGAGCGTTTCCGCTTCCGAGGACAAGGACGGCGTGGTCCATGTGACCGTGGCCAACGTGTCCGCTACCGAGTCTTGCCCCGTGGAGTTGAATCTCCTGGGCCAGGATCTCACCTCTGTCACCGGCCGTATTCTGACTGGCGCTATGGACGCTTACAACGACTTCGATACTCCCAATCAGGTGCACATCCAGCCCATGGAAGGCATCGTGGTGGAGAACGGCGAAGCCAAATTCACTCTGCCTGCCTGCTCCGTTGCTGAGCTGACTCTGGGATGACAAAACCCATCTGCAAACGCTGTCTGCTCAGGGAATTGGACGGGACTTATTTCCAGTCCATTTACGAATACATCCAGAATCTCCCTGAGGAGCTGAAAGCCGATCCGGAGACCTACGCCGCCCGCCTTGCCAAATGCCGCGCCTGTGACCATCTGGTCAACGGCATGTGTGAGCTGTGCGGCTGCTTCGTGGAGGTCCGAGCGGCCAAGAAAAAACAGCGCTGCGCTCAATCGGCAGAAATCTGGTAAATAACTTTTGGGGATTTATAAAACCGCCCTGTTGAGTTCATTCTCAGCAGGGCGGTTTTTCATGGCCGAATCAGCTTTTTTACTCCCAAGGAGCTCTTTTCTTATTTTGCCTTCTTTCCTGTATAGAGCTGGTAATACCTTCCTTTCTCCTGGATGAGCTGGTCGTGGGTACCGCGTTCAATAATGCGTCCCTGTTCCAGCACCATGATGCAGTCGGAATTCTTGACCGTGGAAAGCCGGTGAGCGATGACAAAGGTGGTCCGTCCCTGCATCAGCCGATCCATACCCGCCTGGACCAACGCCTCGGTACGGGTATCGATGGAGGAGGTGGCCTCATCCAGGATCAGCACCGGCGGGGCTGCCACAGCGGTCCGGGCAATGGACAGCAGCTGCCGCTGGCCTTGGCTCAGGTTGGAGCCGTCTCCCGTGAGGAGCGTATCATAGCCATCGGGAAGGCGTCGGATAAAGTCGTCGGCGCCCGCCAATTTTGCCGCGGCTACGCATTCCTCGTCCGTGGCGTCCAGCCGACCGTACCGGATGTTTTCCATCACCGTGCCAGTGAACAGATGCACGTCTTGCAGCACCATACCCAGAGACCGGCGCAGGTCTCCTTTTTTGATCTTGTTGATATTGATGCCGTCATAGCGGATCTTCCCGTCGGCGATGTCGTAAAACCGGTTGATCAAATTGGTGATGGTGGTTTTCCCCGCGCCGGTGGACCCCACAAAGGCGATCTTCTGGCCTGGGGTGGCGTAAAGCTCAATGTTGTGGAGCACCAGCTTCTCTTCGTTGTAGCCGAAATCCACGTCGTGGAAGGTGACGTCTCCTTCCAGCTTGGTGTAGGTGACGGTGCCGTCCGCCTGATGGGGATGACGCCAGGCCCACACTCCAGTGCGCTGGGAAGCTTCTTCCAAAGTGCCGTTGGGACGCTCCACCGCGTTGACCAGCTCCACATAGCCTTCGTCAGTCTCGGGCTGTTCGTCCATCAGGTCGAACACACGCTGAGCGCCCGCCATGGCCATAACGATGCTGCTGGTCTGCTGGCTCAGCTGGCTGACAGGCTGGGTGGCGTTCTTATTCAGATTCAAAAATGCCACCAAAGTACCCAGGGTCAGGCTGCCGTAGCCACCCAGTGTCAAAAAGGCTCCCACGGCAGCGCACAACACATAGCTGATGTTCCCCAGGTTGGAGTTTACAGGCATGGTGATGTTGGCAAAAGTGTTGGCCTTGTCGGCACTTTCACGCAAGGCCTGATTCAGCTTGCGGAAATCCTCCAGACTCTTCTCCTCGTGGCAGAACACCTTCACCACTTTCTGGCCTGCCATCATCTCCTCAATGTACCCGTTTACCGTACCCAGGTCACGCTGCTGCTTTGCGAAATACCGGGCAGAACGACCGCCCAGCTTTGTGCTGGCGATCACCATCACGCACAGCATGGCAATGGTGACCAGGGTCAGGGGAATATCCAGCACAAAGATGCTCACCAGCGTGATGAGAATGGTCACCAGAGAGTTGATCATCTGGGGGATGGTCTGGCTGATGACCTGGCGGAGAGTGTCCACGTCGTTGGTGTAGATGGACATAATGTCCCCATGGGCATGGGTATCAAAATACCGAATGGGCAGGGACTCCATGTGCTGGAACAGCTGAGTGCGCAGCCGGCGCATGGTGCCCTGGCTGATGTTTACCATGATCCTGTTGTAGCCGTAGGAGCACAGTACACCCAGAAGATAGATCCCCGCCATAACCGTCAACGCGCCTGCCAGCGGACGAAAATCCGGGTTCTGGGCCTGAGTCAGGGGCACGATGTAGTCGTCGATGAGGCTTTGCAGGAACAGTGTACCGTACAGGGTACACAGGGCGGAAATCACCGTGCACACCACCACCAGGCAAAACGCTCCCTTATAATTTTTAAGCATGGTGGCCATCACCCGGCCCAGGGTGCGAGCCATCTGCCGCAGATCCATATTTTGCTTCTTCATGAACGCCTTCCTCCTTTCATCCTTCCCCGGGCTGATCGAAATCGCCGCCGCCCTTGGTCTGGGCTTCGTAGATCTCCTGATAGATCCGGTTATTCTCAAGCAGCTCCTGGTGGGTGCCCAGTCCGTTGATCTGCCCCTTGTTCAAAACCAGAATCCGGTCCGCGTTCTGAACGCTGGACACACGCTGGGCGATGATCAGTTTGGTGGTGCCGGGAATGCTCTTGGAAAAGGCCTCTCGAATCTTGGCGTCGGTGGCGGTGTCAACAGCGCTGGTGGAATCGTCCAGAATCAGCACCTTGGGCTTTTTCAGCAGGGCCCGGGCGATGCACAGCCGCTGCTTTTGCCCGCCGGACACGTTGGCGCCCCCCTGCTCGATCCAGGTCTGATACCCCTGGGGGAACCGCTGGATGAACTCATCGGCACAGGCCTGGCGGCAAGCCTCCTGACACTCCTCCAGGGTGGCGTCCTCTTTGCCCCAGCGCAGGTTATCCAGAATGGTACCGGAAAACAGCACGTTCTTTTGCAACACCACTGCCACCTGGTCACGCAAAACCTCCATGTCGTAGGAGCGCACGTCCACGCCGCCCACCTTCACACTGCCGCTGGTCACGTCGTACAGACGGCTGATCAGGTTCACCAGAGTGGATTTTCCGCTGCCTGTCCCGCCGATGATCCCGATGGTCTCCCCTGCGTGGATGTGCAGGTCAATGTCCCGGAGGACCTCCTCCCCGCTTCCGTGCTTGTAGGAAAAACTCACATGGTCAAAGTCAATGGAACCGTCGGCCACTTCTGTAACAGGCTGGCTGGGATCGGTCAAGTCCGGTGTTTCCGTGAGCACCTGGGCAATACGCCGGGCGCTGGCAGCGCTCATGGTGATCATGACGAACACCATGGACAGCATCATCAGGCTCATGAGCACACTCATCACATAGCTGAACAGGGAGGTGAGCTGACCGGTGGTCAAATCTCCTGCCACAATGAACTGAGCGCCGAACCAGGACAGAGCGATCATACAGCCGTAAATCACCAGCATCATCACCGGGCTGTTCAGTGCCAGACGGCCTTCCGCCTTCACAAACAGCTTGTAAAGATTCTCCGCCGCTTTGCGAAATTTCTCGTTTTCATAGGCTTCCCGCACAAAGGACTTCACCACTCGGATGGCGGTGACGTTCTCTTGGACGCTGGCGTTCAGATCGTCGTACCGCTGAAAGACCTGTGTAAAGATCCCGGTGGTCTTAGACATGATCAGCAGCAGCGCTGCCCCCAGGAACACCACGGCCACAAGGAAAATGGCGCTGAGCCTGGCGTTGATGAAGAAGCACATGAACATACTGCACAGCAGCATCAAGGGCGCCCGTACCGCGATGCGCAGACACATCTGGTAGGCGTTTTGAAGGTTTGTCACGTCGGTTGTCATGCGGGTGACCAGACCGGCAGTGCTGAATTTATCGATGTTGGAAAACGAGAACGTTTGGATATTTTCATACATTCCTTCCCGCAGGTTGCAGGCAAACCCGGAAGAGGCTTTGGCGCTGAACCGTCCTGCCAAAATTCCCGCCGCCAAGCTGGCAAAGGCCAAAATCAGCATCAGGCCACCGTACAAATAGACCCGTTCCATGTTCCCCGCTTCAATACCCTGGTCGATGATAGCGGCGGTCACAAAGGGAATGAGCACCTCCAGCAGTACCTCCACCCCGGTAAATATGGGAGTGAGGATAGAAGCGGCCTTATACTCCTTTACCTGTCCCAAAAGTGTTCTGATCATTCTATCTCCTCCTTTTCTTTTGCTCCGGCATCCCTCAAAAGGCACTCAAGCTGCTCTTGATCCTGAGAAGTAATCTCTTTCTGCAGCCGCAGCCGCTGACGGGAAAACACCCTGCGAATCTCTCCCTCAGCGGCTCGAGCCTTTGGCGTGGGGATCAGTCGTTTTTTTCGGTCATCCCTGGGATCCAAGGAGATCTCCAAATACCCCTTTTCCTCCAAGTCGCTAAGCAGTTCCGACAAAGTGGAGCGGGAAAGTCCGAACAAGCCGCACAGCTGAGCAGCGCAGGGCTGGGAATCTTGCTCCGCCAGCAGGAAACCCAGCACGAATCCCTGAGACAGAGAGATCCCTAAAGGCCGGAATCCATCCCGTCCCTCCTGCTCCATGGCAGCATTTAATTTCCTGATAAGTAATAAAACTTTTTCGTCCATAACGGTGTTCCTTTCTGTATTGCAGTGACAGGACCAGTTCTATACCGAACTATTCGTCCATGAACCATTATAGACGTTTCCCCCCTGAAAGAGAATTTAGAAAGTGCTATTATTAATAATGGAATCTTATTAATCGATCCGCTTTTTCCTGAGAGCTCCTTAGGATTCACCCGTGATCGTGTTGTCTGATTTTTCTCCACCGGAGACGGCAAGGGTGAGTTGCTTCCATCCTGCCAAACAAAAAAAAATCCCGCCGATCTTTTCCCTGGCAGGATCTTTTTTGTTATGTGTTTCAGGCGCAGACTCCGTGGGGCTTTTCCACCACCACTTCCCCTTTGGCTTCCTCCAAATCTCGGATGATCTCCCCTACCTGGGGTACGGTGATCCGGCCCTTCATGGGGTTCTTGATACTCACCACAGGAGAGGTAATCGTGGCCTCCACCTCCGAACGCTCAAAAGCCAAGTCAGTATCTACCATTTCACAGTTGATCAGCTTCAGCCCCTTGCAGTAGCACAAAGGCTGTGTCCCGATGATCGTGCAGTTTTCCAAGGTCAGGTTCTCGCTGTACCAGGCCAGGTACTCCCCTTTCACCACGCTGTTGCGCACCACCACGTTTTTGGCGTGCCAGAAGGCGTCCTTGGTATCAAACCGGCAGTTTTCAAATACGGAACCCTCAATGTACTGGAAGGAATACTTTCCCTTGAGCCGAACATTGTCGAAATGGAGCTGGGTGGAGCGCATCATGAAATACTCGCTCTCCACTTCACAGTCGTTCATGGCGATCCCATTGACGGACCAGCCAAACTCTGGAGAGACCACATGGCAGCCCTTCATGGTCACGTCGCCGCATTCCCGCAGCGCCTTGATGCCATGCAGCTTCGTGTCCTCCAAGGTGATATGGTGGGAATACCACAGCGCTGCCCGGCAAAGCTCCGTCATCTCCGAGTGGCGAACGGTCAGCCCCTCGTCATGCCAGAAGGGATACCGCAGATTGAAAAAGCAGTGGTCCACCTCCACATCCCTGCATTCCTTAAACGCGCTTTCCCCATCGGCGGGACCGTCAAACGCGCAATCTTTCACCAAAACCTCCCGGACACCGTACAGAGCCCGCTCCTCATCGAAAGTTTTATTTTGAATGGTCTCCATGCTTTGCCTCCCCTTTCTCCAGTTGATAGGTCAGATAATCCAAACAGCAAATCTGTTGTTCTCTTTCATGGACTTTTTCCAGCAGCCGCTTTCTGTGCCGGAAAAGAAGCTCCAACTGCCCCTGGGTGTCTCCCTGGGTCCCCAAGGCTCCGAATCGTTCCACAGTATCCTCGTCACAGCCGGCGTCCCGCAGATCTCGCATCATATCCTGCCAGTCATTCATCCCAAGGCCTCCTTCCCGACCTTTTCTACTGTATAGTATAAGCGCCTCAAACATAAATAGCAATTACTTATTCTCTATGGGTTTTCATAGTTGTTTTTTATGGATATTTCTGTCATACTAGAAAAAAGGAGGCGAGTTTATGGAATTACGGGTCTTGCAGTATTTTCTGGCGGTGGCCCGGGAGCAAAATATCTCCGCTGCCGCCCAGTCCCTGCATCTTACCCAGCCCTCTCTTTCCA
>HF972657.1:50715-51564 GCA_000432995.1 Clostridium sp. CAG:1013 | reverse complement strand
CACCCAGCTGAAAGGTTTGGAAGAAGAACTGGGAAAACAGCTTTTGGTGCGAGGCGCCAAAGGTTCTCGGAAAGTGACCCTCACGGAAGAGGGGATGATCCTGCGGAAACGAGCAGAGGAAATCCTATCCCTGGTCCACAAGACAGAGGAGGAGATCACCCGTTCCGACGAGAATGTGGTGGGAGAGATCTCCATCGGCGCGGGAGAGACGGACATCGTCCGGTACTTCGCCAGGACCGCCAAGAAACTCCAGCAGCGATATCCAGACATCCGCTACCGCATTTCCAGCGGCAACGCGGAATACGTGCTGGAATACCTGGACAAAGGTCTCATTGATTTCGGACTGCTTTTCGGGGAGACCGATCCACACAAATACAAATCCCTGGAACTGCCCGCCAAGGATATCTGGGGTGTGCTGATGCGCCGTGATTCTCCTCTGGCGGAAAAGGAAACCATTTCTCCCCAGGATTTGTGGGACAAACCCTTGATCGTCTCCCATCAGCGGGGCGGCAGTGACCGCCTGCCTCAATGGCTGGGACGTGATTATCCCCAGCTGAACGTGGTGGCCACCTACAACCTGGTGTTCAACGCCTCTCTGCTGGTAGAGGAAGGACTTGGTTACGCCCTTTGCCTGGACAAACTGATCCACACCCAGGGCACGAACCTGTGCTTCCGCCCCTTCTCCCCTCAGCTGGAAGCCCCCGCCTACATCGTCTGGAAAAAATACCAGGTGTTTTCCAAAGCGGTGGAAACCTTCCTCCGCTGTCTGCGGGAACTTCTGGAAGAAGAATCCACCTGAACAAAACACAAAACCGCCCGCCGTGGAATTCTCCCGGCGGGCGGTTATTT
>HF972657.1:49176-50702 GCA_000432995.1 Clostridium sp. CAG:1013 | reverse complement strand
GGGCGGTTATTTGATCGAAAAGGTGTCAGCTGGTTATGAAACTCCGCGGGCTTTTCCTTGGGACCCGATCCTCCCCTTGCTAAAAAGATAAAAAAGCATTATCATAAATTATAATATTCCCTTATGGATCCATGGAGGTGACTCTTTGAACATCTTTCAGCTCACCTGTTTTCTCACCGTGGCGGAAACCTTGAATTTCGCCCGGACCGCCGAGCGGCTTCACGTGACCCAGCCCGCTGTAACTCAGCAGATCCATTCCCTGGAAAAAGAGCTGAACACCGTCCTGTTCCGGCGCACCACCCGCTCGGTAAAGATCACGCCCGAGGGTCTTTCCTTTCTGGACGATGCCCGACAGATGGTCCTTTTGGCCGACCGTGCCAAGCGGCGTTTCGAGGAGCCACAGAGCAAAAGGTTCCAGGTCTTTTCTCTGGGATGCGGCAGCACTTCCCTGTTGAATACGCTCACCCCTGCCCTAGAAGAGCTGCGAATCCAATTTCCCAACCTTCATCCTAGGATTCAAACCATGCCCGGGCCCCATTTATACCGGCAGCTGGAGGAGGGTGATCTGGATGCGGTAGCGGACCTTCGTGTGTCCACTGAGAAAAAGACCCCTCTTCATTACCGGGAAATCCGTCAAGTTCCTCTTGTGTGCCTGGTACCTCACAGCCACCCATTGGCAAACCGGGACACTTTGACAGAAACCGATCTGCGAAAAGAAAAACTGGTACTTCTAGACCCCACCGTTCCCCAGCCCAACGCCTTGCGTCCTACCGGACAAATGTTGGAAGACCGGCCTTTGGCGGACATGTACTTCTGTCAAACCGCAGAAGCCGTTTTAGCTTTGGTCATAGCGGGCTACGGGGTTGCCGTCTTTCCTGACCTGTTCCCTGATGGGGATTTGCCCTTTGCCCGTGTGCCCTTATCGGGGCCAAAGCCGGTCTCCCTAGGGATCTACTACCGCTCCGTCCAAGGAAATGAACCTCTGAAATTTTTACTGCGAATACTGCGCCCAACACACCAAGACACTCTGTCACCCTCCTAATCACAGGGTGGCTGTGCTTTCCCTTCCCCCTGCCAAAATCAAAGGGACTGCCTACGGCAGCCCCTTTTCTTATTGCTTGATTTTCAGTTATTTACGGCTTCTTCCAGGTAAGCGCAATCTGGTACAGATAATTCCCCTGAGGGATCCGATACTCAGGATGGATGTTTTTCGTCCAACCTGTATCGCCGCCCAAACCAGCATGGAATCCGTCAATAGTCAGCTCAACGCCTTGGCTCTCCCCAAGCTGGTCCTGATAGTCGGCAGCATCGTACTGCTCCACGGTCCAGGGCAGAGCGGAAAAATGGAAGGGCGCGCTGCCGGTCACCCGCAGGCCCCAGCCTTGGCTGTCGGTGATCTCCATCCAACGGACATCCTCCCGGCCGCCGCACTCGCAGGGCCGGACATAGGGCACGTGGAATTCCGCCACAGTACCAGCATATTCTCCCACAAAGGCGGCGCGCTTCCGGTCAGCATAGCACTCCTG
>HF972657.1:42712-49159 GCA_000432995.1 Clostridium sp. CAG:1013 | reverse complement strand
TCCTGAGAGCCTCTGCCGTACCAGCGGACATTCTCAAAACTCTTGTCCAGATGGAAACTTTGACCGATCCGAGGCAGAGTCTCCAAATCCAGTCCATTGACCACGCGAGTGGTGATTCTCATCCCTTTAGCGGTGATTTGATACTCCCGGGTCACGGTCAGCTTGCCCTCACAGTAAGACAGCCGCTCCTCCAAAAGCACACAATTCTCCGCTTTTGTCACATGGACGGACTCCACTTGTGCCTTCATGGTGTCCAGGCCGGCAACTTTCCAGTCGTGACCATAGCTGTTGTCTCCCTGTCCCTCATCGATACCAGTGAGTGCCCGGTAGAACCGGTCCTTCACCTGGGAGAACAGCTCTTTCCCCTCTATCTTGCAGGAAACCAGTCCGCCTTGGGCAGGATCGTAGAGGACCTGCAGTTCTTCTCCGGTCACCAGGATGGAGGACCCTTCCTCCGTCACCTTCAAAGGCTGCTGGGACCAGAGATCCGTGGTCTCGGCATACACGCCGGTGCCCTCAGCAGGCAGTTGGAGCTTGTATACCAGATGCCCCGCAGGCGCCCAGAGAGACGCTTCTCTGGTGGTGGCATACAGGTTGCAGAAGGCCTCCCCCTTGACCAGATTTCGGTCATAGGGCATGTTCAAGACGGTTTCCCCGCCGGGAGCTACACGAACGCCCTCCAGGACACCCCGCTCCACGGTCTTGCCGTCACACACCAGCTCCCAGGAGAATTCCAGGTCGGACAAGTCGGAGACAAACTGCTCGTTATAGAGGTGGTAAGCACCACCCATGCCGTGCCAGCTCTCGTACTTCATATAGAGCGGCGCCTGACAGACCTTCACTTCTTCAGCGGCGGGCTTTTCCTCCAGATCCGCGAACACGATGCCGTTCAAGCACATATCCGGCACGGAGTCAGCCACGTCCTCCCCAAAGGCTCCCGCATACCGGAAGGGGACCTTGCCGTCCTCTCCCGGCTGGACCAACGCTTTGTCCGCGAAGTCCCACAAGAAGCCTCCCTGGAACCGGGGATACTTCCGGATCAGGTCCCAGTACAGGGCAAAGTTGCCGTTGCTGTTGCTTTTGGCGTAGGCATACTCGCACATGATGAAAGGCCGTTCATCGTCGCTAGCCATGCACTCTTCCACCCAGTCCTGAGACGGGTACATAGGGGCCAGAATATCACTGGTATCCTTGAGTGACCCACCGGATTCGTACTGCACCGGCCGGTCATCGTAGAACTTCAGCCAGCCGTACATTGCGCCGTGGTTGGCACCTACACCGGACTCATTTCCCAGGCTCCAAACGATGACGCAGGGATGATTCTTGTCCCGCAGGCACATGCGCATTCCCCGTTCCAGGTAGGCTGCCGCCCACTGGGGATCATCGCTGAGCCCACCGCCATAACCGTGGGTCTCAATATTGGCCTCGTCTACCACGTAAAGACCCAGCTGGTCGCACAGGTCGTAAAAGGCAGTGTCTTTGGGGTAATGACAGGTGCGCACCGCGTTGAAGTTCAGGGCTTTCATCTTCAAAAGCTGGGCACGCAGCTCCTCTTTCGACACAGCCCGGCCTGTGTAAGGGCTGTGCTCGTGGATGTTGGCGCCCCGAAGGATGAGCCGCTTCCGGTTCAGTTCCAAAATACCCTTCCGGATCCGCACTTCCCGGAATCCCACCCGGCAGCTTTCCAGGTCAATGCAGTTTCCTTCCTCGTCCAGCATCTCCAGGGTAAGGGTGTACAGTGTGGGGGTCTCGCAGTTCCACAGCTTGGGGATTTTTACGGGGATAATCTCCTCCAGCACGTTCAGTGCCTGAAGATAGAACTCGTACTCACAAAAACGCTTGGAGACAAACTCCGTCACCTGCTCTCCCGCTGGGTCGAACAGGGTGAACCGTACCCGGCACTCTCCGAACAGGGGGACGGTCATATCGGGCCACACCCGCACTCGGAGAGAAGCCTCCTCCAAGGTCTCCCCAAAACGGGTCTGCACCTGGAAATCCACCATGTGCCGGGGAGATTTGCAGTAAAGCCCCACGCTCCGGTAAATGCCGTGGAGATGCCAGTAGTCTTGGTCCTCCAAATAGCTTTGGGGGCTGTACCGGTACACCTTCACCGCCAGCAGGTTATTCCCGGGCTTCACCAGGCTGGTCACGTCGAATTCCGCGTCCAGCTTGCTGTCTTCCGAGAAACCAGCTTCTTTTCCATTGACAGCCAGGGTGAAAGCGGTCTCCACTCCGCCGAAATGGAGGTAGATCTTTTTTCCATCCCAAGAGTCGGGCAGCTGGAACTCCCGGTAAAAGCACACAGTCAGGTTGTCCTTGGGCACCAGGGGGGCGTTCAGCTTATAGTTGCCCCGTTCCAGCTCCACTTCAAAGCTGCGGTCCTGCTCTCCCCGGGCAAAGGGGTAAATCACATTGGTGTACACTGGCTTACCTACTCCGTGCATCTCCCAGCTGGAAGGTACCGGCATGGTGGCCAGATCCTCCAAGCCTTTCTCCGGGTTGGTCCAATCCTGAGGGACCGCTTCCGGCGCGGGATAAACGGCATACTTCCACAAGCCGTCCAGGCACAGGGACAAGCTGGTGCTTTCCCGGTCCATGGCTTTGGCTTGCTCCAAAGTCTCGTATGCCCCAAAGGGGGCGTGCATCTTCACCCGGTTCACCGAGTTGATGATCTCTTCCTGTCTCACAACGTTCTCCTCCTTTTTCTTACCCCTTCAACTGACCCCGCTCACCAGGAGCCACGGCGTACAGCTTGCCATCTTCCTGGAACCACACAGTCTGGGCGGTGGGATTGTAGAAAGACATCCCATAGGCGGAGAACTCCTGGGCCCGGACAGCTTCCACGTAGCGGCACAACTCCATATTCGTACAGTACCAAATATCCTCCCGGCCCGCCATAAAGGCAACAAAATCCTCGATCACGTTCCAGCAGTCCCCCCAGGCGAACTCATAGCTGTGGCCCCAAACATAGAACAAGGTCATGCCCATGCCGGTGAAGTTCAAAAACCGCTGAGCCAGCTCCATCATCTGCGGGTCTCCATGATGACAAGTGGGGTGCCACTCCATAAAATCGGCGGGCACATGGAAGTCATGGGTGCTCACCACAGTGCGGGAATACTTGATACCCTGAGCCTTGGCCGCCTGGATGATCTCCGGGGAATACCGGCCAAAGGGGTAAGAGAATCCCTGGACCAGATCACCAGTCAGCTCTTCCAGAACTTTCCGGTCCTGGGCCAGCTCCCAGCCAGTCCTGGCGGCAGGGGCGGACATGGGCTGCAGGTGGCTTACTGTGTGACATGCCACCTCATGGCCCTTATACAGTTCCTTCACTTCCTCCGGGGTCACGAAATCCCCGTTATCAGCGTGCTTGCCCAAGGTGCCGGAATTTAGATGGAAAGTGCCCTTCACCCCGTAGCGGTTGAAGATCTCCACCAGTTTGCGGTCAAACACTCGACCGTCGTCGTAGCTGAATGTCAGTGCCTTTTCCAGGCCGTTGGGATATAAAAATTTCATTGTGATTCCTCCCTGTCATGTCGCGTTTCGTCCTGCGGCTCATTCCGCAGCAGCTTTCCCTGTAATGATAGCACAAAGCGCCTTCCTTTTCCACAAAAATGAACCCTTGCCTTTCAAAATTAGCCTGTCTTTTCACAAAATCTCAAGGGCAGCCCCATCATAACTTTAAGATTTCGTTTACAATAATTTGATAGATTTCTCTTTTTTATGATGCTATACTAAAATCAGAAACAAACTAAGGAGGTAAGCGCCCATGAAAGCGCCCATCACCTTCCTCACGTAAAAAGAAAACAGCCGCCTTTGCCGAGATCGTCTTTACACTCCCGGCAGGGGTAGGCTGTTCTTTGTTTCTGGAAAGGAGAGACCACCCATGATTCCATGCCAGTCCACCTGCGGCCATTACTGCGAGGGCTGCCACAAGCAATGCGCCAAATGGAAGCTCCTCCAAGCGAAAAACCGCGCGGAAAATCAGAAAAAGAAGGATTATCTCCAATATTATAATCAGGTCAGCGGCGTCATGCTTCGACAGTTTCTGAGTATGCAGCCCCGGGCCTACCATCGTTAAAATCACTTTATGACTTACATAAAAGAAAGGGACCGCTGCAAAAAAGCAGCAGTCCCTTTTCTATTACGGACTCGATCTTAATAACTCTACTATTTTTGATTACCTCATTGTGCCGATTCAATCTCTCTCAGGAGCTATCACCCCATGACGCTCCTTGGCGGCTCACTCTTTCAGGGCCGCTACGATCTGATCGGTCTGCATACCCCGGGAGCCTTTCACCAGCACAGCGTCCCCTTCCCGGAGCGTTTCTTTCAGGTAGGCGATGGCCTGGGCGTTGTCCTCAAACCACTGGGCACCCTCACCATAACCGGCGACAATATCCTTCGCCAAGGGGCCCACACCTACCAACAATTCCACGCCCTTCTCCCGGGCGTATTCTCCCACCTCTCGGTGGCCCTGCTGGGAAAACTCTCCCAGCTCCAGCATATCCGCCAGCACAGCTGCCCGCTTACCGGTCACCTTCCGGCTTTGAAGCACATCCATAGCGCTGCGCATGGAATCGGGGCTGGCGTTGTAGCTGTCGTCGATGATGAGCAGACCATTTGCCTCCACCACCTGCTGGCGCATAGCCGGCGCCTTGTAAGCGGAGATGGCCCGCACTGCGTCCTCAGCGGGAACTCCCAAATACCGGGCCACCGCCATGGCCGCCAGGGCGTTGCGCACGTTGTGCTCCCCGGCAGCGGGAACGAACAGCTCTGTTTTCTCCCCCGTGGGGGACTGGCAGGTGAAGAAGGTGCCTTTGTCAGCCTCATTCAGACCGTGGGCGCGCCAATCACAGTTTGGCCCCAGGCCAAAAGTGACCACCTTGTTCCCCAGCGTTTCTTTCAGGGTGGGCAGCAGGTCGTCATCTCCGTTGACAAACAGTGCTCCCCCCACCGGCAGATAATCGGCGATGTGCGCCTTCTCCTTCAGGATATTCTCCCGGGTTTTCATGAACTCGATATGGGACACCCCGATGTTGGTCATCACGGCGCAGGTGGGTTTCACCACCGCCGCGATCCGTCCCATCTCTCCGGGCATACTCACGCCCATCTCCACCACAGCGGCAGTATGGTCCTTCCGCAGACCGCACACAGTGATGGGCACACCCACCTGGCTGTTTTGGTTGCCGGCGGTTTTGAGCACCCGGAAGGAAGCGGACAGGGCCTGGGCCACCATCTCTTTGGCAGTGGTTTTTCCCACGCTACCGGTGATCCCCACCACGGGGATCTCAAACTGCTCCCGATACCAGGCGGCGGCCTTTTGCAACGCCTCTCGGCAGTCCTTTACCAGAACGATGGGCTTCTCCCCAGTGGGGATCTCATGGTCGGTAAAGGTAGCGGCGGCGGGGGATTCCAACACGGTGGGAATGTAGTCATGACCATCGGCACGCTCGCCCCGGATGGGCACAAACATGGCTCCGGCCTTTCCCTGGCGGCTGTCGGTGATGAAGGAAGTCACCACCACGTTCTCGTCTCCGCACAGGAGCTTGCCCCCTGTGGCTTTCAGGATGTCGGAAATTTTCACTCGCATAAGTCACCTCACGGCGATTTCGTTAGATTGACGGACCTCCTCAGGCAAGAGAGCCCATGGGATCCCAAGGCTCCAGCTGGATGGGCTCCTGAGCCAGCTCCTCCACCTGCTGGGCGGTCAGGTACTTCTTGTTGACCACAATCTGGTAGGTGTACTCGCTGAACCAATCGTCGCTCATCACATAGTAGCCGTCCTGGCCGGCGTCCTTGCCCCAGCTGTTTTCCACTCTCCAACGGAGGGGCTGGCCATTGTCGTCCAGATCAACGCCCTGGAATACCATGGCGTGAGTCATCAGGCTCTCGCCGTAATCCAGTCGCTGAGCCTTATCCATGCCAAAGGTGGTCCCGAACAGATCCTCTGCCTTGACAGCGTCCAGATCCATCACACCGCCCTCACGAATAGAGCACTGGCCCACGTCGCAGCCGAACCACACGGGATGACCGTCCTGCATCTGGGCGATAGCGGCCTTCTTCAGGTCCTCCACAGGCAGGTTCAGGTACTTTACAGGCCGGCCTTCCACCACGTTGCCCAACAGCTTCACGGTGTAGGTCTTGTGATAGGGCTTGTCGGCGGTGGGAGCGTTGATCAGGCTCACGTAGTCGGACAAGTTCCAGCCAATGTACTTTTTGAAGAATTCTGTACCGGTCAGGTTCTCCTCCCGGACGAACTCCTTCTTCTTGTTGCGGACTTCCAAAGTGAAAGTCTTGGGAGGCTTGCCCAGGGCAATGCAGAGCATATTGTAAATGGTCTGCATCATGGCGTCCTTCTGGCCCCGCAGCTCTTCCAGAGACTTTCCGCTCTGGTGACCGGTGCGCAGCACACAGGCGAACTCCCGCAGCTTCCGAGTGAGGAACCCG
>HF972657.1:39843-42674 GCA_000432995.1 Clostridium sp. CAG:1013 | reverse complement strand
AAGAGCAGGCAGTCTCAGGCATAGCGTCCTTGGGCACCACGCCGTACTTCTCCATCAGATTGCAGAACATATCCCACTGGCCTCCGTCGTTCAGGGGAGCCATCAGCAAGTGGGCGATGACCCGGCCGTTGGTGGGCTCCTCCAGGGTATCCAGGATGCTCTCCAGGAAGTAGTTGGCCTTTTCCAGCTTGTCGTAGAACAGTGTGTAGTTTTGAGACAGCTCGAAGGTATCCAAGTCCAGCTTCTTCATAATGTCGAAGCGCATGGTGTTCAAAGCAGCGAACATCCAGCAGCGGCCGCTCTGCTTTTGGTTGGTGATCTTCCCCTGCTCCAGGGAGATGGAGAACTGATGGCGGTCCTTCCGGAAGATCTCGTTGTTGGTGGCAGCCTTCACCACGCCGCAGCTGGTGACAGCCCGCATGGCCACCCGTTTGGCCAGGTCGGCGTCGAAAGCCTGGTCATAGGCCGCCAGTTGTTCCAAAGTGACGTTCTTATCCATATTCCCACATTCCTTTCTCTATACTAATGGAATAGCGTTCCCTGTCCGTCTTACTTTTGGCCCAGCTCCTCCAGCAGCTCCCGGATGACCACACGCTCGTCGAAGGGGTATTTCTTTCCCTTGATTTCCTGGTAGTCCTCGTGGCCCTTGCCAGCCAGAACGATAATGTCTCCCTCCTGAGCGTTCTCCAGGCACCAGCGGATGGCTTCTCGCCGGTCGGGGATCTCAATATACTTGCCGTCAGTCTTGGCCATGCCGGTTTTGATGTCCGCGATGATGTCCAGCACGTCCTCAAACCGGGAATTGTCCGCGGTGATGACGGAAAGATCCGCCAGCCTTCCGCTGGCCTCTCCCATCTCGTAGCGCCGCACCTTGGGACGGTTGCCGCCCGCACCGAACAGGCAGATCAGCCGCTTGGGATTGTATTCCCGCAAGGTGGTGAGGATGTTCTCCATGCTCACCGCGTTGTGGGCGTAATCCAGCAGCAGCGTATAGTTACCGGGAACGGGCACAGGTTCCACCCGGCCCTTCACCTTTACGGTGGCAAGGCCCTGCTTCATGGCTTCTACCGGGATACCCAGCTCGTGGCATGCCCCAATGGCCGCCAGGGCGTTGTAGGCGTTGAACCGGCCGGGGATATCCACCTCGGCAGTGAACTCCTCTTCCCCGGACACCTGGAAGGTGATGCCCAAAAAGCCGGGACGGTTCAGGTGGCGGCAGTCTGCTCCCCGCAGGTCCGCGGGATGATCGAAACCGTAGGTCTTTACCTCACAGGTGTGACCCCGAAGGATCCCCTCCAGGCTGGGATCGTCAGCGTTCACCACGCCGGTCTTGCACAGGGAAAACAGTTTTGCCTTGCTTTCCATATATTCTTCCATGTCCTTGTGTTCCACTCCGCCGATGTGGTCCTCGGAGAAGTTGGTAAACACGCCCACTGTAAAGGGGAAACCATAGACACGCAGGTCCTTCAATCCGATGGAAGAAGCTTCCATCACGCAGTAATCGCAGCCCGCGTCGGCCATGCGCCGCAGATACATTTGTATATCATAGCTCATGGGGGTGGTGTTGTCCGTGGGGACTAACTCTTCCCCGATCAGCACGCCGATGGTGCCGATGACTCCGGTCTTATGGCCGGCGGCCTCCAAAATGGAGCGAATCATATAAGCGGTAGTGGTCTTGCCCTTGGTGCCCGTCACCCCGATCACGGAGATATCTCCCTCTGCCGGGTTGCCGAAAAAGGCGGCACTCATCAAAGCCAGAGCCTTGCGGGTGTCCTCCACCAGCACCACCTGGGCGCCGGGGGCTTCCACAGGCTCCAAAGCGATGACTGCTACCGCTCCTGCTTCCGCAGCGCTTTTAGCGTATTTGTGACCGTCAGAAGCGGAGCCCCGCAGGCACACGAAAGCGCAGCCCGGTTTGGCTTTCCGGGAATCGTAAACAATGTCGGTGATCTCACAATCCTGAAACCCCTGGGTGATCCCCAAAGGGGAGAGCAATGCAGATAATTTCATAAAAGCAGTTCCTTTCCCGGGATCAAGCCCCGGTCGTTGTGGAAAAAATCACGGGTTTATCATACTCTTTTCCCAATATCTTGTCAATCATCCCCGGGGATTTACGCCGAAATGTAGAAGGTTTCTCATTTTACTTAGATTTTACACAGCATCCCTTCCGCACTTTACAAAGGACGGGTATCATGTTGCCGTACTAAGGAAAACACCTAAGAAATGCAAAAGGAAGGTCATTACCATGAAAAAAGTTCTTTCCGCTATTTTGGCACTCACTCTGTGCGCCTCCATGCTGGCTGGCTGCGGCAACGACAGCGGCTCCTCCACCAGCGAGGGTTCCACCTCTGAAAGCTCCACTTCTCAGAGCTCCGCTTCCGAAAGCGGCTCCTCTTCCGAGGCTTCTGAGGAAAGCACCGGCGCAGCTGCTTCCGGCCCCATCACCGTCATCTCCCGTGAGGACGGTTCCGGCACCCGCGGCGCCTTCGTGGAACTGCTGGGCATTGAGGACGAGGAAGGCAACGACATGACCACCACCTCCGCTGAGATCTCCAACTCCACCGAAGTTGTGATCCAGTCCGTGGCCGGCAACACCAGCGCTATCGGCTACATCTCCCTGGGCTCTCTGGACGACACCGTGAAGGGCGTTGAGATCGACGGCGTGGCTCCCTCCGTGGAGACCATCAAAGACGGTTCCTACTCCGTGTCCCGTCCCTTTAACGTGGCCACCAAGGGCGAGCTGACCAACGAGACCGCTCAGGACTTTCTGGACTACATCATGAGCGCTGAGGGCCAGGCTGTTGTCACCGAAGCCGGCTACATCGGCAGCG
>HF972657.1:29803-39801 GCA_000432995.1 Clostridium sp. CAG:1013 | reverse complement strand
GCAAGCCCGCTGGCAAGGTGACCGTGGCTGGTTCCTCCTCCATCTCTCCCCTCATGGAGAAACTGAAGGAAGCCTATGAGACCCTGAATCCCGACGCTACCATCGAGCTCCAGACCTCCGACTCCACCACCGGCATGACCAACACCATCGACGGCGTGTGCGATATCGGCATGGCTTCTCGTGAGCTGAAGCAGGAAGAGCTGGACGCTGGCCTGGTGAACACCGTCATCGCTACTGACGGCATCGCCATCATCGTCAACAACGATTCTCCCATCACCGGGCTGACCAGCGAGCAGGTCCAGAAGATCTACACCGGTGAGATCACCGACTGGTCCGAAGTGGCCTAACGATCCACCGATCACACAGGAAGGGGCTGCCAGCGGGCATTGACCGTCTGGTTCAGCCCCTTTTCCGCAGGAGGGCAGTGAATAAGTTTATGAAAGCAACGACCAAATCCCGACACAGTGGACAGCTCCGGGAACGAGTGATGCAGGTGGTGTTCCTGATCGCAGCGTGCATCTCCATTCTGGCTGTGGCGCTGATCTGCATCTACCTTTTCGCAAACGGCCTACCCGCCATCGCGGAGATCGGCCCGCTGAACTTTCTTCTGGGCACCGAATGGCGGCCCAATGCCGATCAGTACGGCATCTTCCCCATGATCTTGGGCAGCATCTACGTGACGGCAGGAGCCATCATTGTAGGCGTCCCCATGGGACTGCTGGCCGCTATCTACCTGGCCAAGTTCTGTCCCAAGTCCCTTTACAAGCTGCTGAAACCGGCAGTGAACCTGCTGGCGGGCATCCCCTCCATCGTGTACGGCTTTTTCGGCCTGATGGTGATCGTGCCCATCATGCAGAACATTTTCGGAAATAACCACGGCAAGAGCATCCTCACCGCGTCCATCCTTCTGGGCATCATGATCCTGCCCACCATCATCAGCGTGTCTGAGAGCTCCATCCGTGCTGTGCCTGACAGCTACTATGAGGGTGCCCTGGCCTTGGGCGCCAGCCACGAACGCAGTGTGTTCTTTGTCACGGTACCCGCCGCCAAGTCCGGCATCATGGCAGGCATCATCCTGGGCGTGGGACGAGCCATCGGCGAGACCATGGCCGTCATTATGATCGCGGGCAACCAGCCCCAGATCCCCAACAGCATCCTGGACGGTGTGCGTACCCTCACCGGCAACATCGTCATGGAAATGGGCTACTCTACCGGTCTGCACCGGGAAGCCCTCATCGCCACCGGCGTGGTGCTGTTCGTGTTCATCCTCATTATCAACCTGCTGTTCTCCATCATCAAGCGGAAGGAGCGTAAAGCATGAGCGACATGACTGACAACGTGAAACAGACAAAAGCCCCTTCCCAGATAGAGGCCATCAACAAGCCCACCTTCCAGCAGGCTTTGAAGCAATACCGCCGCTCTCCCTTTTCTCTGTTTCTCCGGGTGATCGTCACTCTGGCGGCCATCATCACTGTGGCGGTGCTGCTGTTCCTGGTAGCTTACATCGTGGTAATGGGCGTGCCCAACCTTCGCCCCTCCCTGTTCGCCCTGGAATACAACAGCGAAAACGCCTCCCTGCTCCCCGCTCTCATCAACACCGTGATCATGACCTTCCTTTCTCTTCTTGCCGCGGTGCCTGTGGGAATCTTCTCCGCCATCTACCTGGTGGAGTACGCTAAGCGGGGCAATAAGCTGGTAGGCGTGGTGCGGATCACCGCCGAGACATTGTCCGGCATCCCCTCCATCGTGTACGGCCTGTTCGGCTTCCTGTTCTTCGGCATCTCCTTCGGCTGGGGCTACTCCATGCTGGGCGGCGCCCTGACCATGGCCATCATGATCCTTCCCCTGGTGATGCGCACCACGGAAGAAGCCCTGATGAGCGTCCCGGATTCCTTCCGGGAAGGCAGCTTCGGCCTGGGTGCCGGCAAGCTGCGCACTGTGTTCCGGATCATCCTGCCCTCCGCCATGCCGGGCATCCTCTCCGGCATTATCCTGGGAGTGGGACGCATCGTGGGCGAGACTGCCGCACTGATGTTCACCTCCGGCACAGTGGCCCAAGTGGCCGTCAACCCCATGCAGTCCGGCCGGACCTTGGCGGTGCATATGTACAACCTGTTGAACGAGGGCCTGGGCCGTGAGGCCGCCTACGCCACCGCGGTGGTGCTGCTGGTGCTGGTGATCGGCATCAACGCCCTGTCCTCCTTTGTGGCAAAGAAATTTACCAAAGCGTAACACAACCCAACACGGAACGGACCATGCTAAATATATGCGGTCCGTTCGCGGGATGAACTAAGAAATGGATGGTTTCTATATGGATAAGATCACGGTGAAAGACCTGGACCTGTACTACGGGGACTTCAAAGCGCTGAAAACAGTGAACATGAACATCGCCCCCCACGAAGTGACCGCTTTTATCGGCCCCTCGGGCTGCGGCAAATCCACCCTGCTGAAATCTCTCAACCGGATGAACGACCTGGTGGAAGGCTGCAAGATTACAGGAGAAATTCTTCTGGACGGGGAAGACATTTACGGCAACATGGACGTGAACCATTTGCGCAAGCGGGTGGGCATGGTGTTCCAGAAGCCCAATCCCTTCCCCATGAGCGTGTATGACAACATTGCCTACGGTCCCCGGACCCACGGTATCCACTCCAAGGTGAAGCTGGACGAGATCGTGGAGAAATCCCTGCGGGGCGCGGCCATTTGGGACGAGCTGAAAGACCGGCTGAAAAAGAGCGCTCTGGGCCTTTCCGGTGGCCAGCAGCAGCGTCTGTGCATTGCCCGGGCGCTGGCAGTGGAGCCGGAAGTGCTGCTGATGGACGAACCCACCTCTGCCCTGGACCCCATCTCCACCTCCAAGATCGAGGAACTTGCAATGGAGTTGAAATCCGACTATACTATCGTTATCGTGACCCACAACATGCAGCAGGCAGCCCGTATCTCTGACAAGACGGCTTTCTTCCTGCTGGGCGAGCTGGTAGAGTTTGGTCCCACGGAAACGGTGTTCTCCATGCCCAAAGACAAGCGCACCGAGGACTACATCACCGGCCGGTTCGGCTAATCGGGAAAGGAGCTGCACTGAAATGAGAACTAAATTCGACGAACAGCTGGAAAAACTCCATGTGGCGCTGATCACCACCGGCGCCCTGTGCGAGGACGCCATCTCCACCGCAGCCAAGGCGCTGCTGGACAACGACATGGGCCTGGCCGCTAAGGTAAAGCCCATCGAGCTGGAGATCGACCAGAAAGAACGGGAGATCGAGAACCTGTGCATGCGGCTTCTGCTCCAGCAGCAGCCCGTGGCCGGCGACCTGCGGCAGATCTCCTCGGCCCTGAAGATGATCACCGATCTGGAGCGCATTGGCGACCAGACCTCCGACATTGCCGAGCTGCTGCCTTACCTTCAGGAAGGGGATCTCTCCTTCAGCAAGGTACACATCAAGGAGATGGCGGAGGCCACCATCAAAATGGTCACCGACTCCATCGACTCCTTTGTCCGGCAGGATCTGCCTCTGGCCCGCAGCGTTATGGAATACGACAAAGTAGTGGACAATCTGTTCAACAAGGTGAAGGAAGAGCTCATTCAGCTCATCGGTGAAAACCGGGAGAGCGGCGAGTTTTGCATCGATCTGCTGATGGTGGCCAAGTACTTTGAGCGCATCGGCGATCACGCGGTGAACGTGGCGGAATGGGTGCAGTATTCCCTCACCGGCACCAAAGTCCAAGCTTGATTTTAACTAGAGAAAGGACGGTCCGGCCCTTTGGCCGGGAAGGACTATGATCTATTTTTTGGAAGACGATAACAGCATCCGGGAGCTGGTGGTCTATACCATGAACTCCACCGGGTTTGAGGCGGCAGGCTTTTCCAGGCCCTCGGAATTCTGGGCGGCTATGGAGCAGGAACTCCCCAGCCTGGTGCTTTTGGACATCATGCTGCCTGAGGAGGACGGACTTCAGATTCTGAAGAAGCTCCGGGCGGATCCCGCCACCAAAAAGCTGCCGGTGATGATGCTCACCGCGAAAGACAGCGAATACGACAAGGTGCTGGGTCTGGACAGCGGCGCCGACGACTACGTCCCCAAGCCCTTCGGCATGATGGAGCTGATGGCCCGAGTGAAAGCTCTGCTCCGCCGGGCTGGATCCCAGGAGCCGGAGGACCGGGAATACACTTTGGATAAGCTGTATGTTTCCACCTCCCGCCACCTGGTGAAGGTGGACGGCAAAGAGGTGTCCCTGACCCTGAAGGAGTTTGAGCTGCTCTGCTTCCTGCTGGAAAATGACGGCATGGTCCTCACCCGGGATAAGATCCTGGCCCGGATCTGGGGCTACGACTTTGACGGCGAGACCCGCACGGTGGACGTCCATGTGCGTACCCTCCGGCAGAAGCTGGGAGAGTGCGGCGTCCTCATTGAAACAGTGCGGGGCGTAGGATACAAGATCGATCGCCGGGGCTGAGGCACTCACGCCCCCAAGAAAGGAATTGACCACCTGTGAGAAAAAAGATCTTTAAAAATATGTGCCTGCTGGCAGTGGTGACCATTCTGCTCTCCTCCCTTCTGGTCACCGTCGCCTACTACGGCACCTCGAACTCCCAGATGAAGGCGGAAGTTCGGGAAGAAGCCCGGTTTATCCAGGGCGCGGTGGAGCTTTCCGGTCAGGGATACCTGGATACCGTGGAAGGCACTCCCAACCGCATCACTCTTATCGACACTGACGGCACTGTGCTCTTTGACAACCAGGCGGACCCCGCCTCCATGGAGAACCACGCCGACCGCAAAGAGGTGCAGCGCGCCTCCACCACCGGCGCCGGGGAAGCCACCCGCATGTCCGACACCCTGGCGGAACAGACCTTCTACTACGCAGTGAAGCTGGAAAACGGCCAGATCCTGCGAGTGGCTTGTGACACAGATTCCGTATTCGCCGCCGTGCTGGCTGTGCTTCCCTGGATTATCAGCGCCGCGCTGGTGGTGACCATCTTCACGGTGCTGTTCTCCAATTTCCTCACCAAGAAGATTGTGGCGCCCATCAACCAGCTGGATCTGAACGCTCCCGCTGATGATGGCGTCTATGACGAGCTGGCCCCCTTGCTGAGCAAGATCAACCGCCAAAACGAAGTGATCGCCCAGCAGATGAAATCCCTGCGGGAGAAGCAGGAGGAGTTCACCTCCATCACCGAGAACATGAGCGAAGGTTTCCTGGTGCTGGACCGGAACACGGATATTCTCTCCTACAACACCAGTGCCCTGCGGCTTTTGGGCGCCGACGCCGCCCCCGCGGAAAATCACGGCAGCGCCTTGGCGCTGAACCGGAGCGCAGGATTCCGCAGCGCTGTGGACGCCGCTCTCTCCGGCAGCCGCCGCTCTCTCCGGCAGCCGCAGCGAACAGCTGGTCCGTCAGGGCGGCCGCTGCTGCCAGGTGATGGCCAACCCTGTGTTCCGTGACGGTGAAGTAGAGGGCGCCGTGGTGGTGATCCTGGACATCACCGAGCGGGAGGAACGGGAAAACCTGCGGCGGGAATTCACCGCCAACGTGTCCCACGAGCTGAAAACTCCCCTCACCTCCATCTCCGGTTTTGCGGAGATCATCCAGAACGGCATTGTGAAGCCTCAGGACATTCCCCGGTTCGCCGGAAACATCTACGTGGAGTCCCAGCGGCTGATCTCCCTGGTGGACGACATTCTGAACCTGTCCCGCCTGGACGAGGAGGATGTGCAGCTGGAACGGGAAGATTTCGACCTGGCGGCCCTGGCCCGTGATGTGGCCGACCGCTTGAAGGATTCCGCCAAGAAAAACGGCGTTGTGATCTCCGTGCAGGGGAACAAGACCATGGTAAACGGCGTGAAGAGCATCGTGGACGAAATGGTCTACAACCTGGTGGACAACGGCGTGAAATACAACAAGAAAAACGGCCGGGTGACGGTGACGGCGGAAACCCTGCCGGAAGGCCCTACTATTACCGTGACGGATACGGGCATCGGCATTCCTCAGGGAGATGTGGACCGGGTATTCGAGCGGTTCTATCGAGTGGATAAGAGCCACTCCAAGGAGATCGGCGGCACCGGCCTGGGATTGTCCATCGTCAAGCACGGTGCGGCATTCCACAACGCGAAAGTCTCCCTGGAAAGCGTGGAGGGCAAGGGCACTACAGTGCGGCTGACCTTCCCCAACTGAAACAGCGTACAAGATCTTCTCTGAATATTTCCCCGAAAAAGGAAAGGGCCTCCATAACGGAGGCCCTTTTCTTTTTATTTGCTTATTCTTCCCAGGAATATCCCGGATCCTCAAACAGACAGAAGGGATGGCCGTCCGGGTCAAAAAACACCACCACTCCCCGATCCTCCAAAAACTGCCGAGGGGATTTCACCGCGCCGCAGGCAAGCGCATGGGCTACCGCCTCAGGCAGATCGTCCACCAGGAAATCCAAATGGAGCATCTTGGTGGGCTTCCCCGGCTCCTCCGGCCACACCGGGCGGACATAGTTCTCCTCCGTCTGGAAGGAAAGTCCCGTGCCTCCCTTGGGGTCGCGAATCAGCACCCAGTCCGGCTCCCGGACGGTGATCTCCCACCCCAGAAGTTTGGAATAAAACGCCGAGGTCACTTGAGCGTCTTTGCAGTCTACCACAACAGTGCGCAGCTTGATCTTCATGGTCTCTCTCCTTTCACAGCCACAGCCCTACGCTGATCAGGTACAGAGCACCCCAATACAGGGCCATGATGGGCTTCTGCCACTTCTTTCCCCAGTGGGACAACTGGTTTTTCGCCACCAGCATATCGGAGACGTAAAACATTACTCCGCCTAGGGCCACCGGCCACCAGTGGGCCCCCAACAGGAACGGCAGAGGCACCGCCAGAGCCACGCTGCCCCCCAGCAGCGCCGGATACAGCATAAAGGGCACAGTGAGTTTTCCCAGGTTGGGGAGCTCCTTGCGGAAAAGAAGGGCGGTGAGCAGATAGACCGCTGCCCACAAGACCAGGCTCCACCAGGTGGGAGAGGCCTGTCCCCACAACCAGAGGATCAGACACACATGAGCGGCGCCGAACACCAGCATCCCGGGGACGAAATTGATCTCCAACAGGGCATCCGCTATGGTGCACAGCACAAAGAACCAGAACACCAGGGGCACCTCCAAGACGCCCCCCTTGGCGATAGAGGCAAAGGCCGCGCTGCCAACCGCCAAGAAACTACCGGCACACTTGGCGATGAGGCTTTCTTGGATCATCCCGGCCCGGCGCAGGTAAAAGTAGAGGGCGAACTGGGCGATCCACAGGGGGATGATAAACGCGGAAAAGGTGAGCAATGTCATGGAAAACACCTCCCAAAGCGGTTTCTTCTGACTCGATTATACCTGGCTTTTTTCCAAAGCGCAATGGGATTTTCCCCTTTTCAAAGAGAGGGGGATTTGGTATGCTGAAAGAAAAAATGGAGGCTTGTAACGAACGGGCGAGATCGGAGTCTTATTGACGGAAGCGGGGTGAGGAGATGGAGGATTTCGAGAAGATCTACTCAGATTATTTTGACATGGTATATGGCTACTGTCTGCGGTTGAGCCATGATCCTTCCCTGGCGGAGGAGGTGACCCAGGAGTCCTTTTTCAAGGCCCTGAAAGCCATCGATTCCTTTCACGGGGAGTGCAGGCTCAGTGTGTGGCTGTGCCAGATCGCCAAAAACACCTACTTCACCCTGCTGAAAAAGCGAAATCGGACCGCCCCACCTCCCCCGGAGGACTGGGCCGACCCCCAAGACCTGGAAGAGCGCTTGGGAGATCGCGAGGAAGCCTTGCGGATCCACCAGGTCCTCCACACCCTGCCGGAACCCTACCGAGAGGTGTTCTGGCTGCGGACCTTCGGGGAACTGAGTTTTTCCCAGATCGGAGGGCTGTTCGAGAAAACGGAAAGCTGGGCTCGTGTAACCTACCACCGGGCCAGAATAAAGATCAAGGAGGAATTATCATGAAAGTCCCTTGTTCTGTGATTCGAGACCTTCTGCCCCTGTACCACGACAGCGTGTGCTCCCCAGAGAGCAGCGCCATGGTTGAGGAGCATCTGAAAGACTGCGAAGCCTGTCAGGAGGAATTTCACAAGTTGGAAGAAAGTCCGCTGGCTGAGACCGTGAAAGAAGAGAAAACAGAAAAAGAGAACCTTAAACGGATGAAAAACGTGAAAAAGGTTTTGAAAAAAAAGCGGGTGCGTGTTTCTGCCATCACAGCGGCGGTGGTGCTGCTTCTCTGCATCCCCGGCTGGTTTGTCATGAACCTGCGGTTTCTTGCCGCGAAACCCCAGGTTTTGGAAAGCATATCCGTGGAGGGAGACACCATGACTGTCACCCTGAAGGACCCTGTATGGGGTTTCTTTTTCTCCATGGATGCCGGTTACCTGGAGGAAAACGGCCAGCAGATCCCCATCGTCGTACTATACAGCTCCGCCAGCCCCTCCCAATACCTGAATGCGGCCCTTAGTTCTCAAAAGGACAGCCGATCTTCCAAAAATTTCTCTATGGCCGACCTCTACAAGCTGATGTTTCTTTCCTCGGGGGCATACTACCAGGCATACGACGAATTGGGCTACCAGTTTGACACACCTCTCGATGAGGACGCTATGCAGAAAGTAAATGAGAGAGCACAGGAGATTCTGGCTGACTGGGAACCTGCCCCCGGCGAAGGCTTCCAGCGAGTTTATTTCTATGACGGAAGCACAGTCAAAGACTTGTATAACCTAACTATCGACTGGGATGAAATGGTGGCAAATCTTGATCAGCACGGCACCCTTCTTTGGACCGCCGAGGACGGGGTGGTTTATCCTTAAAAACGGACAGTAAAAGCTCCCCCAGGCCGGGCTGGCTCGGGGGAGCTTTTTATAGCTGGATGAAAAAACGGACTCAACGAAAGACGTCAGGGAAAGGCGCTGTTTGCCTGGTTTTCTTTGACGGCTTCGCCGTTCAGACCTTGGGGCTTTGCTCCAAACCCCACCAACTTTTTGAAAAAAGTTGGATCAAAAACTTTTACGTTTGCCCTCTTATCCCATTTTGTAAATCTTCACTTCATAGCCTTTCAGCTCCACAGTGCCGTGCAGGTCTGCCTTTTCTCCGGTGAGCATCTCTGTGGCGGGACCATGATAGGCGCACTCCATCTGGCAGGGGTTCTCCTCGGCGTTCACTGCCAGGATCACCGTCTCCTCCGGGCACTGCCGCACCATAATCCACTGCTTGTTCCGCAGGGTCAGGTTCTTGTAGTCGCCGTCCTTCAAGGCTTTGCTTTCCCTCTTGATCTGAGCCAGCTTCCCGAGAAACTCCGTCAGCTGGTTTTCCTCCGGCTTTTCAAAGCAAGGCCGCAGAGCCGGGTCGCCCTGATGCTTCTCCCCTTCTGCTCCCCACTCGCTGCCGTAGTAGATACAGGGGATACCCGGCATGCAGAACAGCACAGCGTACAGGCCAAAGATCTGCTTCTTGTCCTGGAGAATGCTGTAAAGTCTGGTTACGTCATGGTTGTCGGCGAAGGAAAACAGGTGCATCCCCTTATAGAGGGTCCACTGCTCCGGGCCGAACTGTCGGGCCAGGGAATGGGCGATCTCAAACATATTCAGGGAGTTAAACGCGGAGTACAGTCCCTTATAGCACTCGTAATTGGTGGCACTGTCCAGCATTTCCGGGTTGACGATCCGCTTATAGTCCCCGTGGATCATCTCGCCCAGCAGGAAAAAGCCCTCGTCCCTCTCCCGCACATAGTTGTGGAGCCGGCGCATGAAATTCTCATCCAGCAGGTAGGCCACGTCCAACCGTAACCCGTCAATGCCGAACTCTTCCATCCACTGGCCCACGCACTCCAGCAAGTGGTCCACCACCGCCGGATTTTGCAAATTCAGCTTCACCAGCTCGAAATGGCCTTCCCAGCCCTCGTACCAGAAACCGTCGTTGTAGCCGCTGTTTCCTCCGAAATTGATGTGGAACCAATCCTTGTAGGGTGAGGCCTCCCGTTTCTCCTGCACGTCCCGGAAAGCCCAGA
>HF972657.1:13927-29677 GCA_000432995.1 Clostridium sp. CAG:1013 | reverse complement strand
GGCGGCAGTCGATCTTCCGATAATCCCGGGTATCGTAGCCGTGGGAGTCAGACTCAAACACCGGGGAGAAATACACGGCGCTGATCCCCAGCTTTTCCAGGTGGGGGATCCACTCCTTAACTTTGGCAATACGGTTGACTGTCACTCCATCGTTGTGGAAAGGCGCCCCGCAGAACCCCATGGGGTAAATCTGATAGAACACTGCGCTCTGGGCCCAATCCTTCTCTATTTTAAGCATATAGCTGCCTCCTTTGATTGCTTTGGTCCTTACAGGACTCCCAAGGAACAGTATAGGCTATTTTGCGGAAAAAGAAAAGCCTTTTTTCTCAGAATTTGCATTTTATCACTAAAAAATTGCAGATTTCTCTCACTAGTGGAGCTTCACATCCTCCAAAACAGAAAAAAGGAGAGCTCCTAAGAGCTCTCCTCTAAAGCGTTTTAGTTGATCTTGAACTGATCCCGCCCAGTCACGGTGACCACGGCACTGTAAAACTCCTTCATGGCCCGGACCATGTATTCCAGATCCTTGGCACCCGCCGTCTCATAGGGGGAGTGCATGGAAAGCTGGGGCAGGCCGATGTCCACCGTGGGCAAACCCACATGAGAACCGGACAGATTCCCCAAGGTGCCGCCTCCGGGGATCTTGGAGTTGTTGTAGTAGATCTGCACCGGCACCTCTGCCTTTTCACAGATCTTCTGGAACACCCCAGCGGTGAGAGCGTCGGTGGCATACCGGGGACTGTGCTTCACCACCACGCCGCCGTTGAGGTAGCAGCGGTTGGTGAGATCGGACTTCTCCGGGCTGTCGGGATGAACAGCATGGGCGTTGTCAGCGGAGAGCATCATGCCTCCGGCGATAGCCCGCAGCATTCCTTCCCGGTCCTTCCCCGACGCCAGAGAGATCCGCTCCAGCACGTCGGACAGGAAAGTGGAATCCGCTCCCTGACGGGTCAGACTGCCAATCTCCTCATTGTCGAACACGGCGCACACGGTGACATTCTCCTGATTTTCCGCCTCCAGGAACGCGGTGACCGCGGAGAACACACACTCCAGGTCGTCCAGCCGGGGCGCAGCGATAAACTCCTCCTGAGCGCCGAACACAGTACCATTGGCCCGACTGTACAGGTACAGGTCCCAAGAGAGGATGTCCTCAGCAGCCACGCCGGCGCTTTGAGCCACCAATGCTTTCAGGTCGGCCTGGCTGCCGCCCAGCAGAGGAAGGGTATCCTTCTGGGGATCCAGTTTCACGCCTTCGTTGACGCCCCGGTTCATATGGATGGCCACTCCGGGGATCACCAACAAGTCCCGGCGAATGTCACAGAGGACTCCTTTCACACCTTCCTCCGTAGACACCGCCAAACGGCCTGCCACAGAAAGGGGACGATCCGTCCAAAGAGCCAGCTGCATGCCGCCGTACACTTCCGTATTCAGCTTGGTGTACTGACCGTCCACCCGCAGCTCCGGGCTCTCCTTCACCTTGAAGCAAGGGGAATCCCCGTGGGGAGCTACTACAGAAAAAGCGTGGAAATCCAGCTTCGGCACCTGGAAAGCCACCAGGGCGCTCATGCCACGAGTGACAAAATACTTTCCTCCCGCTTTCAGCGTCCAGGAGTCCGTTTCCAAAAGCTCCTCAAAGCCTTTGGCCTCCAACATGGCGCGGACCGCGGCAGCGGTGTGGCTGGCAGTGGGGGATTGCTCAATAAAGTCAAACAGTTTCTGGATCATAATGACCTCCTTGGGGAACTTACTCCCCCTGTGTTTCTTCAAAACTGTGAAAATCCGGAATGTAATTTTTCCCCTTGGCGGCTCGGGACTGGGTGAAGCCTTCCAGCTCCAGGTTAAACAGAGCGTCCTCCACCTTCTGCTGCTCCCGGCGGGTGATGGGCCGCTGAAGTTCCGGGAATTGCTCCAAATTGCCGCAGGGGGTATACTGAGACATCAAACTCACCGGTACCCCAGGAAACTCTTCCTTGATCCGCTTCAAGCAGGCTATGGAGTTTTTGGTGTGGCCCGGCAGGATCAGGTGGCGGATGAGCACGCCCCGTTTCAGCATGCCGTCCTCCCCATACTGGGGAAGCCCCACCTGACGCACCATCTCTCCAATGGCTTCCCGGGCTCTTTGGGGGTAATCCTCCGCTCGGGACAGAGCCTTGGCCAAAACAGGGTCGTCGTACTTGTAGTCGGGCAGGTAGATGTCCACCAGACCCTCCAACATTTTAAGAGTCTCCGGTTTCTCGTACCCGGAGGTGTTGTACACCACCGGAACCGGCAGCTTCTTCAGCAGCAGCGCCTCCCGAATCTGGGGCACAAAATGGGTGGGGGTTACCAGGTTGATATTGTGGGCCCCTTGCTCCACCAGGGAGAAAAACAGACCGCTCAACTCTTCCGGGGTTACTTCCTTGCCCTGGTTGGGACCGTGACTGATTTCCCCGTTCTGGCAGAATACGCACCCCAAGGTGCAGCCGGTGAAAAACACCGCGCCGCTTCCCCGGGTCCCGCTGATGGGAGGTTCCTCCCAAAAATGGAGGGCCGCCCGGGCTACCCGGGCCTGTTCTCCGCTGCGGCATACGCCGCTGCCTGTTTCTCCCCGGGAAACGCCGCAGTTTCGGGGACACAACTGACAGGCGGGGATCATGACTGCTCGCCTCTCAGAGCCATCATGGCGCAGTTGCTGCCCCGCTGGCCCCGGGTCTTCCGGTGAGAGAACACCAAGTCGCTCTCGCACATGGTGCATACTCCCCCAATGGTGATGTTCTCCGCTTTCACTCCAGCGGAGAGCAGATACTGCCGGTTGCATTCCCACAAGTCCACATGGTACTTTTCCCGCTCAGGGCCGGTGACGAACTTCTCGGACTGAGGCAGCTTCAAAAACTCCAGAGCCACCGGCTCATCCACCTCGAAGCACTCCTTGCCGATAGACGGGCCCACTGCAACCTTCAAGGCCTCAGGCCGGGTGCCGAACTCCTGGGTCATCCGCTCCACCATGGCTTTCGCCATACCAGCGGCGGTGCCACGCCAGCCCGCGTGGGCCAGACCAATGGCCTTGTGCTCCTCATCCACAAAGTACAGGGGCACGCAGTCGGCGCAGTAGATCACCAGGGTCACGCTGGGATCGTCGGTACACAAGCCGTCGATGGACTCCATATCCTTTTCCCGCCAAATGCCAATACCACGCTGGTCCTTCCCCACCCGTCGGATGTTGATGTGGTGGTCCTGGGCACCGCAGACCAAAGAGTCTGAATCAAACCCGGCAGCAGCGCAGAAACGGCGGTAATTTTCCGCCACTTTCTCAGGGTCGTCTCCCCGGCCAAAGCCCAGGTTCATGGAAGCGAATTCCTTGTCGCTCACCCCGCCGATGCGGGTGGTAAAGGCGTGGTTCACCAGTTCCAGCTCTTTCCAGGCGCCAAAACGCAGCACCCCCACCCCCTGAGGCACTTCCAGTTCCATGGCGCCCAGAGGTCCGGGGACGGCGTCCCGAGGTTTTTCAATATCCGGCAGGGGAAAAGTTTTTTTGTTCACAGTGAGTCCCTCATATTTCTGTTTGATGGTCAGCCTTCCGGCAAACAGGTGTCCGCAGCGGGTGCAGCGAAAGTCCGCCCGGAAGCTCTTATTCTTCAGGCTCCACCGGGTGAGCCGCCGGCTCTCCTCCCCGCATTTGGGACAGGGGAACCGCAGGTGGCTTTTCTCCACCAGGGGACTGTGCAGGTCGCACACGTAGGTGGTCTTGAAAGTGATCCGCCGGTAAAACTCCTGGTCACATTCGTCAATGTAGGGAACAATGGCTTTGGGATCGTACACCTTGCGGAGCACTGCCAAAGTCATCCAGCTGTCGTCCAGGGCCCGGTGGTGGTCCATACCGGACATATCCACCCCCAAAAGCTCCGCAGCTTTGGAAAGGCCTACCTGCTCCTTTCTTCCCAGACCGATCCGGTCCTGGGTAAAGACCTGCAAATCACAGTACTGAGAAAGGAAGGGAACGATCTCGTCGCCGCTGAAGTACCGGCAATTCTCAATAAGAGTCAGGATATCCGAGGTACCCCAGGTCATCACCACACAGTCTCCCGCCCAGCGCTTGAACCGACTCACTGCCTGCATGAACGTCATGCCATCGTTCAGGGTTTCGTCGGTAATGCTGGTCAGGTTGACGATGGTGCTGCTGATATGCTTTGCCACCTGGGGTTTGACAAAGCAGGAAAAGGTGGATCTCTCCACAAGATCCGGGCCGCATTTCACGGCGCCAAACTCGATGATCTCGTTGATATAACCTTTGAGCCGCCGGCTGTATGTGCCGTTCCACTCCAGGTCCAAAATGACAATATCCAACCGGTCGTCTCCTTTCTGCACAGTGCCTGTGCTATCGATCCGCGGCGCAGTGCCTGCGCTCTCAATTCGCGCCTTGGGGCGGTGGGCTGACGCCCACGCCTGGGGAGGACGCTACCTCGCGTCCGCGACACAACGCCTGTGCTCTCAGTTCGTGACTTGGGGCGGTGGGCTTCGCCCACACCTGTACAGGCCGTTGCCTCACGCCCATAGAGCAACCCGCCCTTGTGGAACGGGAGAAGGCAACTTACCCAGCAGGAACACCCACTTATTTCTTCTTGCTGGCCTGCTTCATCCGAAGTTCCTTGGACAGGATGCCCTTGCGCATACGGATGCTCTTGGGAGTGACCTCCACCAGTTCATCGTCGGCGATAAACTCCAAGCACTGCTCCAGGCTCAGCACCGAGTGAGGAGTCAGCTTCAATGCGTCGTCGGAACCGGCGGCACGAGTATTGGTGGCGTGCTTTTTCTTACACACGTTCACAGTGATATCCTCGGTCTTGGGGTTGGCGCCCACGATCATACCCTCGTAGACTTCCACACCAGGCCCGATAAACAGCCGGCCCCGCTCCTGAGCGTAGAACAGGCCGTAAGCGGTGGATTCTCCCGTCTCATGGGCGATGATGGAACCCTGGACCCGCTGCTGGATGTCTCCCTTATAGGGCTCGTAGCTGTCGAACACGTGGTTCATGATGCCGTTGCCGTTGGTGTCGGTCAAAAACTCAGACCGGTATCCCATCAGGCCGCGGGCGGGGATCTTAAACTCCATGTGAGTGGTGCCGGACTCACGAGAGCCCATATTCAGCAGCTCCGCCTTACGGGAGCCGATCTTCTCCATGACGGCACCCACGTAATTATCAGGCACTTCGATCATCAGAAGCTCCATTGGCTCCAGACGCTTGCCGTCCTTATCCTGCTTATAGATAACGGTGGGACGGGACACCTGGAACTCGTAGCCCTGACGGCGCATCTGCTCAATCAGAATGGACAGGTGCAGCTCGCCTCGGCCGGAAACCTTGTAGGTGTCGGAAGAGTCGGTCTCTTCCACACGCATGGCCACATTGGTCTCCACCTCTTTGAACAGCCGGTCCCGCAGGTTCCGGGAGGTGACGTACTTGCCTTCCCGTCCGGCGAAAGGAGAGTTGTTCACCATGAACATCATGGACACAGTGGGCTCGTCGATCTTCACGAAGGGCAGAGGCTCCACGCAGTCGGTAGCGCAGGCGGTCTGGCCAATGTTCAGGTCCGCGATACCGGACACAGCGATAATATCTCCCAGCTGAGCGGATTCCGCTTCCACCCGCTTCAGGCCCTCGAACTGGTACAGCTTGGTGATGCGGGCATTCTGGGTGGTCTCTTCCCCACCGCCGCAGATGGTGACCGTCTGGCCCACCTGGATAGAGCCACGCTCCACCCGGCCAATGCCGATGCGGCCCACATACTCGTCATAGTCGATGTTGGAGAACAGCACCTGGGTGGGTCCTTCCAGGTCTCCCTCGGGAGCGGGCACTTCTTTGAGGATCATCTCAAAGAGGGGGCTCATGTCGGTGCCGGGCTCATTGGGGTCCAGAGTGGCATAGCCGTCCCGAGCGGAGGCGTAAGCCACAGGGAAATCCAGCTGGTCGTCGTTGGCGCCCAGCTCGATGAACAGGTCCAGCACTTCGTCCACCACTTCCGCGGGACGGGCACCGGGACGGTCAATCTTATTCAAGACCACCAGGGGCTTCTTCCCCAGGGCCAGAGCTTTTTTCAGCACGAAACGAGTCTGGGGCATGCAGCCCTCGAAAGCGTCCACCAACAGCAGAACGCCGTCCACCATCATCAGCACACGCTCCACTTCGCCGCCGAAATCCGCGTGTCCGGGAGTGTCCACAATGTTGATCTTGGTGTCCTTATACATCACCGCCGTATTCTTGGAGAGGATGGTGATGCCCCGTTCCCGTTCCAGGTCGCCGGAGTCCATCACCCGCTCGGCGACCGCTTCGTTCTGGCGGAACACGCCGCTCTGACGCAGCAGCTGGTCCACCAGCGTGGTCTTGCCGTGGTCTACGTGTGCGATGATAGCCACGTTGCGTAAATTCTCTCTCTTTGCCATGGTATCCCATCGATCCTTTCTTCAGTCCCGGCCCATACCGGGCCCTGTAATCTCGCTCGTTGTCATTAACCGATTTATTATACCACCAAACACACCCTTTGAAAAGACCGAATTTGGCTAAACTCCGGGGTTTCTCCAGGATTTGGAGAGCTGATTTCTTGTCCTTTTCCACCCCCTATGGTATAATTATCTAAAAAGGTATGGGCCCCAAAAATGTTTTTTAGGAGGCGGTCCCTAATGGAGAAAAAAAGGCCCTTAGTGATTCTTCTGACAGCCCTGTGGGGATGTTTGATTCTCCTGGGAGGCTGCACGCCCCAAACGGGGAACCCTGCTTCTACTCCCACTCCTGGCCCTTCCCAGAGCCATGACACGTCCTCTTTCCTTCCTGAGGACCAGGACCTGAACGGTTCCTGGGAGCAGGAGGGCGTGTTGGTGGAGCTGGCCGGATACACCGATGGAGAGGACGAATGGGCTGTCCTCCATGGACAGAGTGAGCTCACCCTGCTGACGGTGACCCCGGAGATTCAGGTGGTGGGCGGCCCCTTAGAGGAAGGCCAGCGGGTAGCCGTCACCTGCCTTGAAATTTTGGAAACCTATCCCAGCTCGTTCTATCAGGCCAGCAAAGTGGAGGTTCTGGAACCCCTGACATCAGAGGAATGGGAAGAAGCCTCCGCAACAGTAAAAGAGGCGGAGGAATCCCTGGAAGAATTAGGGAAATGAGAGCAGGGGAGCTCTTGGGAAGCATAGATGGAATTTCGCCAGCCGCTCTGGGAGACTTGCAAGTTTTGTGAAACTCCTGTAAAATATGGTTGAAAAATCAACTATTCTCCCAGAAAGGACCGCGAACTGCTTCATGACCAACACCCAGACAAGCGACTTCTCCAAAGGCAGCGTTTCAGGCAACATACTCCGGCTGGCCATTCCCATGACGGTGGCCCAGCTCATCAACGTGCTTTACAGCGTGGTGGACCGGATGTACATCGGCCACATCCCGGACGCTGCCGCCAACGCTCTCACCGGCGTGGGGCTTACCTTCCCCATCATCTCCATTGTCACCGCTTTCGCCAACCTGTTCGGCATGGGCGGCTCCCCCCTGTTCTCCATGGAGCGAGGCCGAGGCGACCTGAACAAAGCCCGGAAGATCATGGGAAACACCTTTGCCCTGCTTGTGGGCACCGGGATAGTCCTCACCGTGGTGATCCTGCTGATCAAGCGTCCCCTGCTCTACGCATTCGGCGCCAGCGACGTGACCTACCCCTACGCCAACGGTTACATCACCATCTACTTGTGCGGCAGTATTTTTGTCATGCTGGGGCTGGGGATGAACAATTTCATCAACGCCCAGGGGTTTGGCCGAAAGGGCATGATGACCGTCCTGCTGGGAGCGGTGACCAATATTGTCCTGGACCCTCTGTTCATTTTCGTGCTGGGTATGGGCGTCCAGGGAGCAGCTCTCGCCACGGTGATCTCTCAGTTCATCTCCGCTGCATGGGCGGTATCCTTCCTGCTGGGGAAGCGCACTCTCATCCGGCTGGAACGGCAAAGCATGAAGCTGGACCTGAAACTGGTGTGGAAGATCGTGGCCCTGGGATTTTCCAGTTTTGTCATGGCTATCACCAACAGCATCGTGCAGATCACCTGCAACTCCACTTTGCAAGCCTTCGGCGGCGATCTGTACGTGGGCGTGATGACCATCCTTAACTCTGTGCGTGAAGTGGTCTCCACCCCCATCAACGGCGTGACCAACGCTGGTCAGCCAGTGGTGGGCTTCAACTACGGCGCCGGGGAGTACAAACGAGTGCGGTCGGGGATCAAATTCATCACCGTACTGTGCGTGATCTACACCACCCTGGTGTGGCTGCTGCTGTTTCTGTTCCCCCGATTTTTCATCGGCCTGTTCAGCAGCGAGGAGGCCCTCCGAGAGGCTGCCGTGCCCAGTATGCATATCTACTTCTTTGGCTTCTTCATGATGAGCCTGCAAATGGCGGGGCAATCGGCGGCAGTGGCTCTGGGCCGGTCCAAGCAGGCAGTGTTTTTCTCCCTGTTCCGGAAAGTGGTCATCGTGGTGCCTCTCACCCTGTTACTGCCTTACCTGTTCGGTCTGGGAGTCAACGGCGTGTTCCTGGCAGAGCCCATCTCCAACTTTATCGGCGGCGGCGCCTGCTACATCACCATGCTGCTGACCATTTGGCGGGAAATGGTGCGCAAGGAAAAGGCAGCGGCAGGCAAGTAACAACCTTTTATTTCTGCTTACAGCGGAGAGGCTCGGGTTCCCTGTTACACTTCACCAATCAAACAGACGGCAGTGTCTTTTTACCAACACTGTCGTCTGTTTTTTAGTACCGTGGAGTTCCGCTCCACACCTTGCGGCCTTTTTGGAAAAAGGCCGGCGAAAAACTTCCGCCGCTTCGCGGATCCCCCTATCTTTGACAAATAAATATTTATCCCGCCCAACGCTTGCGGGGCACGCGGTTTTCGGTTACAATGGAGCATGGGAAAAAATTTTTCCCCGACCGAACCTACGAAAGGCTGGAATGAAGAAATGGAGTTTCCAAAACGTCCTTTCCGCACCCATGGCGGAGCGGCGGTGCCCCATCACAAAAACACCTGGGACATCCCCACTGCCACCATGCCGCCCCCGGAAAAGGTCATTCTGCCAATGCAGCAGCACATTGGCGCGCCCTGTATCCCCACTGTGAGCAAGGGCGATCATGTTTATGTGGGCACTGTGGTGGGCGATAACGACGCCTACGTCTGTGCCCCTGTACATTCTTCCGTCTCCGGTACAGTGACGGAGATCACCTCCGTCATGCTCACCGGCGGCCAGATGACCCAGGCTGTGGTCATCGAATCTGACGGCAAAATGGAGCATGACCCCAACATCGCTCCTCCCGCCCCCATCACCTGCAAGGAGGAACTGGCCGCCGCGGCCAGAGCTTCGGGATTGGTGGGCCTGGGCGGCGCCGGCTTCCCCGCTCACGTGAAGCTGAACGTCCCCGAGGGAAAAGTGATCGACACCCTGATCGTCAACGTGGCAGAGTGTGAGCCCTATGTCACCTCCGACCACCGGGAAGCCTTGGAAAACGGCCAGAACGTGCTGGACGGCGTCTACAAGGTGAAGGACATCTTGGGCGTACAGCGTGTGATCATCGCCGTGGAAAACAACAAGCCCGACGTCATCGCCAAACTGACGGAGATCGCCGACGATCCCAAGCGGGATCCCCTGGATCAGGTCCGGGTGCTCCCCTTGAAGAGCCGCTATCCCCAGGGCGCTGAGAAGGTGCTGGTCCAGGCCTGCACCGGACGGAAGGTCCCGGAGGGCAAGCTGCCCGCCGACGTGGGATGTCTGGTGATGAACATCGCCTCCATCTCTTTCCTGGCAAGCTACATGCGCACCGGTATGCCTCTGACCTTAAAGCGGGTCACCATCGATGGTTCCGCCATTGCTCATCCTCAGAATGTCATTGTCCCTGTGGGAACTCCCATCAAGGACGTGGTGGCCTTCTGCGGCGGCTACAAGACGGAAGCCCGGAAGCTGATCATGGGTGGTCCCATGATGGGCGTGGCTATCACCAGCGACGAACTGCCCATTTTGAAGCAGAACAACGCCATCCTGGCTTTTGACGCCAACGATGCCGCTCTGCGTCAGCCCACTGCCTGCATCCGCTGCGGCCGCTGCGTGGCAGCATGTCCCATGGAACTGATGCCCACCAAGCTGGAACAGGCTGCGGAACGCAAAGACGTGGACGCCCTGAATTCCCTGAACATCATGACCTGCATGGAATGCGGCTGCTGCGCCTTCTCCTGTCCTGCGGGACGGCGGTTGGTACAGGCGATTCGCCTGGGCAAGAGCTACGTCAGAAAGGCCGCCAAGAAGTGAGTGCATCTCGCTTTTTCATCCCGTATGCTTTCCGGAAAGGATGTAATCGAAATTGGATAAATTGATCGTATCCTCTTCCCCCCATTTTAACGGAGGGAAGACCACTCAAAACATCATGCTGGACGTGATCATCGCTCTCGCTCCCGCCATGATCGCCTCCGTCATCTTATTTGGGCCCAGAGCCGCGGTGGTCATCGTCACCTGCGTGGCCGCCTGCGTCCTCAGCGAATACCTGTCCCGCCGGGTGATGAAGCGCCCCCAGACCGTGGGCGACCTGAGCTGCGTCGTCACCGGCATCCTGCTGGCGCTGAACCTGCCTGTTACCATCAATCCCTTCATCGCTGTTTTCGGCAGCGTGGTGGCCATTGTGGTGGTCAAGCAGATGTTCGGCGGCATCGGCCAGAACTTTGTCAACCCGGCCCTCACCGCCCGAATCGTTCTTTTGAACTCCTTCCCCTCCCGGATGACCCACTGGGTGCAGCCCTTTGACTACTCCGCCACCGCAGATGCGGTGACCACTGCCACTCCTCTGGGCATTCTGAAAGAGGGCGGCGGGGACCTGCCCTCCTACCTGGACCTGTTCCTGGGCAACACCGGCGGATGTCTTGGTGAGACCTGCGCCCTGGCCCTGCTCATCGGCGGGATCTATCTCATCGCTCGCCGGGTGATCTCCCCGGTGATCCCCGTCACCTACCTGGCCACTGCGGCAGTGTTCTCCGCTCTGCTGGGCCGTGATCCTCTCTTTGACCTGCTCTCCGGCGGCCTGATGCTGGGCGCTTTCTTCATGGCCACCGACTACACCACCAGCCCCCTGTATTTCTGGGGCCGTGTGGTATTCGCCTTTGGCTGCGGCCTCATCACCATCGTCATCCGCGAATTCGGCTCCCTGCCTGAAGGCGTGTCCTACTCCATCATCCTGATGAACATCCTCACGCCTCTCATTGAGCGGTACATCAAGCCCCGGCCCTTCGGCTCCCTGCCCAAGGCCAAGAAAGGGGGCGCCAAAGGATGAAACTTGACGCGAAAAGCATTTTGAAACCAACTTTTGTGCTGTTCGTCATCTGCGTGGTGGTCTCTGCCGCTCTGGCCGGCACCAATATGCTCACCGAAAAGCGCATCGAACAGCTGGAAGCGGAAAACGCCGAGGCCTCCCGGATGATCGTTCTTCCCACCGCGGAAGCCTTTGAATCCCAGGACGACGGCGCCTACTACACCGGCACCGCCGGCGGCGAAGTGGTGGGCTACGTGTTCGAGACTGGCGCCAGCGGTTACGGCGGTACCGTCAGCGTGATGACCGGTATTGATGCAGAGGGAAACATCACCGGCGTGGTGATCCTCAGCCACGACGAAACTCCCGGTCTGGGCGCCAACGCCGAGAAACCTGAGTTTCTGGACCAATACCTCCAGCCTGCGCCTGAAGGCGGGCTCTCCGTTATCAAATATCAGACCCCTGCTGAGGGACAGATCGAGGCCATGACCGGCGCTACGGTCACCTCCACCGCCGTCACCAACGCGGTGAACCAGGCCATCGAGCAATATTACGCTGTGAAAGGAGGCGCCTGATATGGAGAAGAACCGTACTTCCCTGTGGCGGGAATTCACCAAAGGCATCATCAAGGAAAATCCGGTGCTGCGGCTGGTGCTGGGCTGCTGCGCCACCCTGGCCGTGACCACTGCCGCCTCCAACGCAATCGGCATGGGCGCTGCCACCACCTTCGTGCTGGTGTGCTCCAACGTGGTCATCTCCCTGCTGCGCAAGGTTATCCCCGACAAGGTGCGTATTCCCGCCTTCATCACCATCGTGGCAGGCTTCGTCACCATTGTGCAGCTGTTCATCAAGGCCTTTTCTCCCTCGCTGGATAAGGCTTTGGGCGTGTTCCTACCCCTGATCGTGGTCAACTGCATCATCCTGGGCCGGGCGGAAATGTTCGCCAGCAAGAACAAGGTCCTCCCCTCCCTGCTGGACGGCCTGGGCATGGGCGTGGGCTTTACCGCCACCCTCCTGGCCATGGGCATCATCCGGGAGCTGCTGGGCGCCGGCACTGTGTTCGGCATCCCCGTGCTCTCCGGTTTCATGGAGCCCATTATCATCTTCCTGCTGCCTCCCGGAGGCTTCTTCGTGTTCGGAATGCTCATTGCCTTGGCGGGCAAGCTGTCCAAGGAGGGCAAAGCACCGGAATCCACTGGCTGCGCAGCCTGCCCCCTGGCCGCTTCCTGCCAGAAGCTCCAGCAGAAGGATAACGGAAAGGAGGCCGCGAACTGATGGACGCGCAAACCATTAAATCTTTGGTAGCCATTTTCCTGGCGGCCATTTTGACGGAAAACTACGTGCTCAATAAGTTCTTGGGCATCTGCCCCTTCCTGGGGGTCTCGAAAAAGCTGGACACCGCCGTGGGCATGAGCTGCGCCGTCACCGTGGTGATGGTCATCGCCACCGCTGTGACCTGGCCCCTGTACATGTTCCTGCTGGTTCCCAACGGTCTGGCCTACTTGCAGACCATCGTGTTCATCCTGGTCATCGCTGCCCTGGTGCAGCTGCTGGAAACCGTACTGCGCAAGTATATGCCCCCGCTGTACAACGCTCTGGGCATCTACCTGCCTTTGATCACCACCAACTGCGCCGTGCTGGGCGTGACCATGCTGGTGCTGGAAAAGGGCGCTGAGGATCCCACCTTTGGCTACCTCCAGTCCTTGGTCAACGCTTTTGGTTCCGGCGTTGGCTTCCTGGTGGCCATGGTGCTCTTCGCCGGTGTACGGGAGCGCCTGGAAAACTGTGACATCCCCGAGACGTTCAAGGGCCTGCCCATCACTTTGGTGGCGGCTTCCCTGGTGGCGGTCAGCTTCCTGGGCTTCAACGGCGTTGTGGACGGCTTGCTGTAAAGGGAGGAAACTGCTATGGAAATCATTACCCCCATTCTCATTGTGGGCATCATCGGCCTGCTGGCCGGCGTGATCCTGGCTGTGGCCTCCATCGTCATGGCGGTGCCCAAGGACGAAAAAGCCGAGGCTCTGGAGGAAGTGCTTCCCGGTGCCAACTGCGGCGCCTGCGGTTACTCCGGCTGCCCCGGTTACGCGGCTGCTATGGCCAAGGGCGAAGCACAGCCCGGCCTTTGCTCCCCCGGCGGAGCGGAAGTGGCCCAGAAATGCGCTGAGATCTTGGGCGCAGGAGACGTGGCCATGGAATATAAGACCGCCCTGGTCCACTGCCTGGGCAGCTACGACAACACCACTGACAAGATGGTGTATGACGGAATCCAGAGCTGCTCCGCGGCGGCGTTCCTGGCGGGAGGCATCACCTCTTGCCGGTACGGCTGCATGGGCATGGGCGACTGCCTGCGTGCCTGCGAATACGGCGCCATCCAGATCTGCAATGGTCTGGCCCGGGTGGACCCCTCCAAGTGCAAAGGCTGCTCCAAGTGTGTTGCCGCCTGCCCCAAGGGGATCATCTCTCTGGTGCCCTTGAAACAGCAGGCCGTGGTGCGCTGCTCCAACTGCGACAAGGCCAAGGATACCCTGAAGGTGTGCGCCATCGGGTGCATCGGCTGCGGCAAGTGCGTTCGGACCTGCGAGTTCGGCGCCGTGACCGTGGAAAACGGCGTTGCCAAGGTGGATCCTGCCAAATGTACCGCTTGCGGCAAATGCGTGGAAGCCTGCCCCCGTCATGTGATCACCATGCTGGGCGACTAAGTTCCCAGCTGCATACAGAAAGGACCTGTCCAAAACGGACAGGTCCTTTTTTCATGGATAAAATGGTTTATTGGGGCGATGCAGCCCGCTCTTTCAGAATCTTTCCCATGGTCAGCAGATAGACGATCACTGTGACCAAGGGCCCCAGCACGTCGGAGAGAGGCTGGGCGTAGAAGGCCGCCCTGGCGCCAAAGGCCATGGGCAGCAGGAAAATAGCCACAAAGTAGACCAGCTTCCGCCAAAAGGACAGAGGCAGGGACAGCCGCACCTGACCGATGCCGGTGAATCCGTCCACCAGCTCGTACTGCACCCCCAGAGGGATGATAGCCAGGGTGCAGATCTTGATGGCGTCGAAGGCTTCCTCAGCCAACTGAGGCTCCTGAGTAAACAGTCTTACGAAAAGGGGACCCGCCACCCGAGCCAGCACAAACATCAAGGCCGTATAGCCTACACACAGCCCCACGATGTATTTCTGAGCCTGACGCACCCGGTCCACCTGCCGAGCGCCGTAGTTGTACCCCAAGATTCCCTGGGTACCTCCGCTGATGCCGCCCAGAGGCATGGTCACCACCAGCATAAAGCTTTGGACGATGGTGTTACAGGTCACCAGCATGTCGCCTTCCGCGCCTCCAGTGGTTTGCAGGATGGCGTTCATGGCGATGATCATCACGTTATCGATGGCCACGATGAGGAAGGGAGTAAAGCCTACCACCAGCACTCTCCCCATGATCCGCAAGTCATACCCGCCGAAGGTAATGGGCACCATCACCCGCTTACCAAACAGGAACAGCACCACAAAGGCGGCGCTGGCAGCTTGAGAGATCACCGTGGCAATAGCAGCTCCCTGCACACCCATATCCAGCACGAAGATAAACACAGGGTCCAGAGCGATATTCAACACAGCGCCCAACACCACGGAAGCCATACCCGCTTTGGCGAATCCCTGACAGATAACGAATTGGTTCAGCCCCGCGGCAGCCAGGGCAAAGAACGTGCCGCACAGATAGGCGGTAAAGTAGGATTCGGCATAAGGGTAGGTGGCGTCGCTGGCGCCGAACAACCGAAGCATGGGTTCCCGGAAGGGTAAGATGCCTGCCACCAACACCACAGAGAATACGCACAGCATCAAAAAGCAGTTGGCAAGGACCTGCTTTGCCGCTTTCAGGTTACCTTCTCCCATGCGGATGCTCACCAGAGGCGCGCCGCCCACTCCGATGAGAAATGCCACCGAACCCACCAAGTTCACCACAGGTCCGCAGACGCCTACACCGGCCAAAGCGATATCTCCCACCTCGGGGATGTTACCAATGTACATTCGGTCCACGATGCTGTACAGCACGCTTACAAACTGTCCCAGCATGCTGGGAATGGCGATCTTCCACACCAAAGAACTGATTTTGTCTTTTCCCAGGTCGTTCTCCACGGCCATGGTTCCCACACCCTTCTCAAGAAACTCAGGCTTTCCACAAGCCTTCCCTATCTTACACCATTTTGGGGCAAATGCAAGAGCCCCATTAAGATTTTCTCTCTCTTTTGACAGGCACAAAAAACGGCCCCGCTAAACCGGCAGGACCGCTTTCTCTCTGTCACAGTCGGGCTTTCACCCATTCCATGGATTTCCGCAGATATTCCAGCGTAGCGTTGGAACCGTAATGCTCGATGGTATAGGTACCATCGTAGCCGTCCTGCTTCAACCGAGACATAAGCTCCTCCAAAGGCAGCTCGCCTCCGCCCACAGGCGCGGGATACAACGCCACGCCATCTACGG
>HF972657.1:2352-13894 GCA_000432995.1 Clostridium sp. CAG:1013 | reverse complement strand
CCTTCCCCGTTGGACTGGGTGAACGCCCGGTCCTTCAGGTGAACATGATCGATCCTGTCACGCAGCAGCTGGTAGGCCTCCAGCACATCCTCCCCAGCGAACCGGAAATTTCCCGAGTCAAAGGCGCAGGAAAGACCCGGGCACCGGTCCAGAAACCGGCGGATGCCACCCATGGTGGAGAACGGCGCCAGCTGGCTGTCATAATCCTCCATCACCAAGGACACACCGTAGTCCAGAGCTAAATCCGTCAGCCGGTTGATCCCTTCCTCCATACGGACCGTCTGGACTTCCCGCTCTTCCGGGGAATCTCCCTCCCCGAAGAAACCAGGGATCACCAACAGCTTGGGCGCCCCCAAATACTGAGCGGCTTCCAGAAGAGGAGTCGCTTGTTTTTCCACGTCCGAATCCCGGCCGAAATCAAAGTAGGCGGGAATGGTTGCGATTTCCATGTCCGCCATGGCCAGCTCCTGGCCGATCTCGTCCTCACGTCCCAGCACATTGTTGGCGGAAGCCTCCACAGCCTCCACCCCCAGTTCACGGGCCAGCTTCATAGCGTCCACTGTGAACAAATGCTCCTGTCGGGCAATGTCCAAAATATGATCGTAAAAGGTGGCGATCCGCGCCATCACAACTCCTCCTTGTCAGTTCAATTGACTCAGCCGCTTTCCAGTTTCCACGGCGGCTGCAAAGCATTTGTCCCCCACGGTCTGACCCAGCAGGGGCAGTCCTCGAGCGTCCCACTCCGGAGCGTCCAGGTTGTCCGCAGCGAAGAAAAATTCCGCCAGCTTCACCCCCCGGAACTGGGCTACTGCCGCCAGTGACGCGCATTCCATCTCCACGCATAGACAGCCCTGCTCCTTACGGCGAGCCATTTTGCCCCGGGTCTCCCGGTAGAAAGCATCCGTGGTCCAGGTTTTACCCTCCACATAGGGAAGCCCCAAAGCCTCCATAGCCTGGCGGCAGGCCTCTACACAGGCGGGGTCCAGCTCCACCTCATCCGCCGGGGGCAGATAGTGGTAGGAAAAGCCCTCGTCCCGGACAGCAGCGGTGGGGATGATCAAATGACCGTCAGCGATGTCCCCCCGTAACACTCCGCAGGAACCGAAAAACACAAAGTTCCGAGCCCCGTAAACAATCAGCTCCTCCATCATGGAACCAGCCGAAGGTCCGCCCACATGAGGCAGAAACAGGGCGAACTCCTGTCCTAAGGCTGTCACCCGGTACACGGGGACCGGACCAGTGCAGAAGTTCAGGTCCACCAGCTTTTCCCCACCGAAACGTTCCAAAATCCCCTCCAGAATAGGCTTGGAGAAGATCCCCATGCACATCTGAGGAAATCCGGGAAAAGGCATGTGATGTTCCTCCGGATTGATGACTGCCAGGCGATCAGGGTCAAACTCATTGCAAAGCATAGGAAGCTCCTCCTTTTAAAAATATTTTGTCCATTGTAGGGCAAAACCAGGAGAGAGTCAAGGGGGACAGGAAGAAAACCTCAGCCAAAATACCAGGTATCAAACAATTCCAGAGCGTTGGCGTATTCCCGTGTGGTAGGCGAACCAGAGATCACCGGGAAATACACCACAAACAGAAGCAGACAGAACAGGGTGAATCCCGTCATGAGCAGTGTTGACACGGAACACTCCAACCCGCCCGGGAAAGCCAGTCTGCGGGTAAATGGTCCTCGCTGAGAAATGACAGAAAACATTCCGCACAAGGCGACCACCAAGAAAGGCACCGCCGTAAAGTAGTGGTAGATAAAGGTGAGTCTTGGCACCAGCAGCCAGGGCAGGTACACGGAACCAAATCCACAAAGCACCACACCAGCCCACTGGCGATGCTCCTTCCACCAAAGCCACACCGAACCAAACAGTGCAGGCAGACCCGCCGCCCACAGCAGAGGATTTCCAAAAGCGGAAATAGTGCTGTACCCCTCTTGGGTATCCTCAGCGAAATACCAGATAGGACGGATATCCAGGGGCCACTCGTACCAGGGGGAGGCAAAGGAGTGGGTCGCCTCCAAAAAGGCGTGATAGTTGAACATGGTAGTCTGGTAATTCCAGAAAGCACCCCACAGGTTTCCTACATTATGAGGAAGCGTGGTAATGGGTAGGAACGCCGCAAAGTAAATTCCGAAAGGCAGGATGATAAAGAACAGGCAGCACCACAGGCACAGTTTGCCAAATTTCTGGAGGACAGGAGAAAGCTTCTGCCCAGAAACTCGGGCCTCCTGGAAGGTGAAGTACAGCTTTCCGAAGAACAGCACCGCCAATCCCACAGCACCGTAAGCAGCGGTCCACTTGGAGGCCACCCCCATTCCGGTAAAGATCCCGCAGAGGAGCAAGGGCGGCAGCAAACGCTTCCAGCTATCCTGAAGCAGGTCACGCTTTAAAAACACCACCATGGCGTCGTACATCAGCAGTAAGAAAAACACTGCGTAAGTGTCGATGGTGGCAATCCGGGTCTGGGTGAAGTGCATGAAGTCAAAGGCAAAAAGCACCGTTCCCACCACCGACAGTCTGGTCTTGCCAAAAAGCTGTTTCAGCAAGTGGTAGAGCACCGGCAGCATCAGCACCCCGAGCAACGCCCCCATGAACCGCCAACCAAAGGGGTTCATGCCAAATATCCGGATCCCCAGGGAAATGATCAGCTTGCCCAGGGTGGGATGGGTGTTCTCGTAAGGCTCCAACCCCAGAACGTACTCGTAGGCAGTGCGGGCATGGTAGATCTCATCAAAATAGGTGGAGTTCTCGTAGGTGATCTCCGCGGGCACCACATCCTGCTCGTCGGTGAGCAGCTGAACTCCCGGGCCCTCCCCAGTAACATCTGCCACCACCGGCGTGTTGGTATATTTCAAGGAAGCCTCATTGATGGTGACACTGCCGTCCAAAGCCGTCAGCCGCACAAAGCGTCCCGGAGTGGAGAGCTCAAAATGCTTCCAGGCGAATACACTGCCGTCGGTGAGGGTGCCACAATCCACCCATGTGACTCCGTCCTCACTGGTCTCCACCTGGACATTTACCCCTACCCGGGCGGCGTAGTGGGCGTCGTCAGCAGCGATGCCAGGCAGATAGATCAGCGTGTCGCATTCCCCATCGGCAGTGAGCACCACTTGATCTCCCTGGGCAGGGGTCCAGGGAGTAACCGCCGTTTGAGTATCCCCCAAATGGTAGAAGGCAAAGCAGGCATACACCAAAGTGATGACCGCAACCAATCCCCAGTCTCTTTTCAGGAAAGTACTTTTGACTGGCTCCCGATCTACCGGGGGACTGGATTTGGCGGCATCGCCCAAGCGCGTCTCCCCTTTCAGAAACACTCGGTACCCCACCCATCCCAGATAACCGATGGCGGCCAGCTGGACAGCGGAGAAGAATTTGACAATCCAAGTGTTGGGGTCATAACCGGAATAGAACTCCTGGAACAAGTACAGCACATAGGCCACGTTGGCGTAACTCACAGTAGCAAGGAACGCAAAAGACCGCAGCATTCCCTTGTCCCGGGTAAACACGAAGGACAGCAAAATGAAAAGCAGCACCGGGAACAGATAGCGCTCGTGCATCTTCACGGAAAAAGCATACATAGCCGCCATAAGCAACGCGGGGCAGTAGAAGATCACGTTCCGGTCCTTGGCCCGGAACACCAACACTCCGCACAGCGCCGTGGCGATGATGGGTCCCACGAAGTCCCATAGTTTTCCAACTATTCCAGAAGGAAGCTGCTTCCAGTTCCAGCCGATCAGACTCCAGAAGTTGTAGGCATTCACGGAGTAGTAACTGTAATAGTCCAAAGTGGCCTGATACCGCTGGAACAACCACAGGAAATCAAACCCCTGGGTAAAGGGCAGGGCCACTAGCAGCACGGTGCCCACCGTGACTACCACTCCCAGGATCAGTTTCAGCCAATGGCCCCGCTTCAGGCTGACAAACAGATACAAGGGAACAAACACCAGCATCTGGGGCTTGCAGGCGATAGAAAGTCCCAGCAGCGCCGCCGCGGGGACGTACTTTTCCCGGTAGAAGAACAGTACCGAACCCAACAGGATCGCGGTGCAGAACGAATCGGCCTGGCCCCATTGAGCGGAGTTCAAAAACACCGCCGGGCAGAACAGATAGACTCCCGCCAGGAACAAGGCCCACAGATCTCCCATTTTCCGCTGAGCCAGAAGCAGAAGCACACCCGCGCAGAACAAATCCGCGAAAATGGATGGCAGCTTGATCATCAACGTGTAGAGCTGTGCCTCCATGGCGATCCCCAAGCCTTGCCGGATCTTGTCCAGAAACGCCAGCACATACAGGTAGCCGGGAGGGTAATCCAGGAAAATATCCTGATGGTAGATCTCCTGAAATCCTACCGTGTTGGTCAGGTATGCCCAGGACTTAAAGGTATCCATATCCGCGGTGTAGCCCTCGGTGTAGAATCCCAAAAACAGACGAAGCGTAAGCGCGCCTAAAAACAGCAGGGACGCCCATACGGCAAAGTTTCCTCTTCCCAGTTTTTTGGAGGAAAACAGCTTCCCTGCCTGGAAAAATACCACGCCGCCGAACACCAAGGCAACAAGCGCTTGAATGCCCACCAAACCACTCCTTTCGCCGCGTTCAAACTCCCTCCGATAATAGGAAGTTTCCGCAAAATAATGATTGACGAGGCAAAAATTTCATTGTAAGCTACGATTGTATAAAGTATACCGTTTCTCCTTGGAAAAAGCAAATTTTTCCAAGGTGTGTCCAGAAAGGAAGAGTTGTATGAATTTGAAACCTCACCATTTTCACGAGGATCCGGAGATCCTCCATGTGGGGACCTGTCCCGACCGCAGTTATTATATCCCCTGCGCCCAGGAAAAAGAAGCCGAAAACGGCTGCTCTTCCCGGGTGATCTCCTTAAACGGCACTTGGGCCTTCCAGTACTACGATTCCTACAAGGAAGCCGTGGATCCGGAGGACGGTCTCTGCTTTGACGAGGAGGATATGGACCAGATCCCTGTGCCCTCCTGCTGGCAGAACCATGGTTACGGCCGCCACATGTATACCAACGTCCGTTACCCCTTCCCCTGCGATCCCCCCTATGTTCCCGAGGAGAATCCTTGCGGCCTGTATTTGCGGCACATCCAGGTAGAGGATCCCGCCGCCTTCCGCTGGTATCTCAACTTCGAGGGAGTGGACTCCTGCTTCTACCTGTGGGTCAACGGCGAGTTCGCCGGGTACAGCCAGGTGTCCCATTCCACTTCGGAATTTGACATTTCCGGGCTCCTCACTGCCGGTGACAACACGCTGGCCGTGCTGGTGCTCCAGTGGTGCGACGGCAGCTACCTGGAGGACCAAGACAAGCTGCGCATGAGCGGCATCTTCCGGGATGTGTACCTGCTGGCAAGACCAGAAAACCACCTGCGAGACTTCTTTGTGAAGCAGTCCTTTGCCCCGGACTTTTCCTCCGCTCAGGTGACGGTGGACCTGGAGCTTTCCGGGGAGTGCCAAGTGGACGCTGTGCTCACCTCTCCCAACGGGGAACAGGTGGGAAGCGCCTCCTCCACCGGCGAGCCCCTGGTGTTTGAGATCTCCGCTCCGGAACTGTGGAACGCGGAACATCCCACCCAATACACCCTGACTCTGTCCACCGGGGAGGAAGTCATCTCCCAGAAGGTAGGCCTGCGGAAGATCGAAGTGGTGGACGGCGTAGTGCTCCTTAACGGAGTCAACATCAAGTTCCGGGGCGTGAACCGCCACGACAGCGATCCCGTCACCGGCTACACCATCAGCCGCCAGCAGGCCCTCACCGACCTGGCTCTGATGAAGCGGCACAACATCAACGCCATCCGCACCAGCCACTACCCCAACGCTCCGTGGTTCTTACAGCTGTGCTCGGAGTATGGCTTCTATGTTATCGCCGAGGCGGACATTGAAAGCCACGGCATGGCCACCAAACTGGGCGGATACAGCCAGGAGCTTTATCCTGACGCTGCCGACGATCCCCAGTTCCAGAAGGCCATTCTGGACCGGGTACAGCGCAGCGTGATCCGAGACAAGAACAACGCCGCCGCGGTAATCTGGTCCCTGGGCAACGAAAGCGGCTGGGGCGAAAACTTCGAGATCGCTGGCCGCTGGGTGAAGGATTACGATCCCTCCCGGCTGCTCCACTATGAAAACTTCCTCACTTACCACAGTGACCGGACTCCTGACCTGTCCATGCTGGACCTGTACAGTCGGATGTACGCTTCTTTGGCAGATATTGAGAGCTACTTTAACGGCGGTCCTCTGGACGAGAACCTCCACGGCCAGCGGATGCCCTTCATCCAGTGCGAGTACATCCACGCCATGGGCAACGGCCCCGGCGACGCGGAGGACTACCAGCAGCTGACCATGAAGTATCCCGGTTTCTGCGGCGGATTCGTGTGGGAGTGGTGTGACCATTCCGTCTACGGCGGAACCACCCCGGACAACCGGCCCATCTACCGCTACGGCGGCGACTTCGGGGAATTCCCCCACGACGGCAACTTCTGCATGGACGGCCTTGTGTACCCTGACCGCACACCTCATACCGGCCTGCTGGAATACAAGAACGTAATTCGTCCCCTGCGGGTGCAGCGTGTGGAAGGCAGCACTTTCCGGCTCCACAACTATCTGGACTTCACCAATGCCGAGGACTTCCTCACCCTTTCCTATGAGGTGTTCCAGGATGGTGAGACCCTGTTCGGCGGAAATCTGGAAGTGCCCAGCCTGCCGCCCCACGGCGAGGCGGAAATCACCCTGCCCCAGCTGCCTGAGGATGGCATCGCCACAGTGTCCTTCTTCACCGCAGCCAAGGAGGATGGCCCCTTCTATCAGGCAGGCCATGCCCTGGGCTTTGACGAGATCCTTCTCTCGGAGGAACCCTTCTTCCTGGACGCTCCCGATGAAAGCGGCACTGTGGAAGTGGAAGCCGGTCCTGAGGAAGTGGTCTTTACCGGGGAGAATTTCCGGTATGTGTTTGACAACACCACCGGCCTGTTCTCCTCCATGGTTTACAACCATCGAAACCTGCTGACCCGTCCCATGGAGTGGAATACCTTCCGTGCTCCCACCGACAATGACCAATACATCAAAAAAGACTGGCTGGCGGCGGGCTATGACCGTCCCACCGTGCGGGTCTACTCCGTGGAGCAGGAGGGCAATACCGTTTCCTGCCGCCTGGGAATCGCTGCTGTCACCATTGCCAAATTCCTGGATGTGGAAGCGGTGTGGACCGTGGATGCCCGAGGCCGGGTGGACGTGAAACTCCACTGCCGGCGGGATACCCGGTTCCCCTTCCTGCCCCGGTTCGGCCTGCGTCTGTTCCTGCCCAAGGAATTCGGCGGGGTGGAATACTTCGCCTACGGCCCCTATGAGAGCTACCTGGACAAGCACCGCGCCTCCCGGCTGGGGGTCTATGCCCAGCGTGTGGACGCCATGCACGAGGATTACATCATGCCCCAGGAGAACTCCTCCCACATGGGCTGCCGGTACGTCACCCTCACCGATGGAGCCTACGCCCTCACCGCCGCAGCAGAGCAGCCCTTCTCCTTCAACGTGTCCCCCTTCACTCAGGAGGAGCTCACCGCCAAGGGTCACGACTACGAGCTTTCTCCCTGCGGCGAGACCGTCCTGTGCATCGACTACAAGATGAGCGGTGTGGGATCCAACTCCTGCGGTCCCGAACTGCTGCCCCAATACCGTCTGGAGGAAGGCCAGTTTGACTTCTCCTTCTCCCTGATGATGGAATAAGGGAGGCAAAGCGCTATGGAGATCTCTCCCGACGTGGTGTGGATGTTTATCTTTGCCTTGGTGTGCACACTGATCCTCCCTGTGGTGGTGCTGATCATTCTGGGCGTCACCAAAAAGATCTCCCTGCTGCCTTTGGGTCTGGGATTTGCGTCCTTCTTCCTCTCCCAGATCGTCCTGCGTATCCCTTTGCTCCAATGGTGCGCCGGGCAGGAGTGGTACCAAGTCTTCGCCGCCTCGTCCCCGGCACTGCTGGGGCTGGTCTTGGCCTTTACCGCCGGGCTGTTTGAGGAATCCGCCCGGCTGGGAGGCGTTTGCCTCCTAGGGCCCCGGAAACCCGCCTATCCCGGTGGGCCACCCCGGCCAGGTCACCGCACCTGGAAAGGCGCCCTCTCCTTCGGGCTGGGCCATGCCTTCTGTGAGTCCATGATCCTTGTGGGCCTGTCCCACGTGAACAACCTGATCTTGTGTCTGCTGCTGGGCATGGGCGAGGACGCTCTTTCTGCCCTGCTGCCCCAAGACCAGCTGGACCTGGTGGTAGCCCAGTTCGCCGCAGTGACTCCTTCCCTGATTCTAGCTGGGATCTTGGAGCGGGTATCGGCCATCCTGTTCCACTTGTTTGCCACTGGGCTGGTGTTCCTGGCCGTGGCAAGAAAACAATGGCTGCTCTACCCGGCGGCTATTCTCTGCCACACACTGTTCAACTGTGTAGCTCTGCTGCCTTTGGACGTGTGGCCTATGGAAGGACTGTTGTTCCTCCTGGCTCTGGGATGCGGCTTCCTTTTCTGGAAAAGCCGAAAATGGTTCTCCACCCCACAAAGTATTTGACCTGACTCAAGCAAAAAAGGTCCCTTCCAAGTTGGAAGGGACCTTTTCTCTTTTTAAATGGGTCAGTCGCCCAGCAGAGCGTTATAGATGCTGTCCACTTTACCGTTTTTCAGATACACACGGGGCACCCGTTTGGACAGGCCGCAGACCACCTCATAGTTGATGCTGCCCTCCAAAGCGGCCAGCTCGTCAGCGGTGATCTCCTCTTCCCCATCCCGTCCGATGAGAGTAACCAAATCACCCACCTGTACATCGGGAAGGTCGGTCACGTCCGCCATCAGCTGGTCCATGCAGATCCGCCCCAGAATGGGGCACCGTTTTCCACCAATGAGCACCTGGGCTCCCTGAGCGGACAGAATCCGGGGATAGCCGTCAGCATAACCCACGGGAACCGTGGCCACTTTCATCTCTCGATCCGCAGTGAACACACGGCCATAGCTGATAGTAGCACCAGGTTTCACAGTCTTCACATGGGACACCACTGACCGCAGAGCCAGCACTGGAGAGAGCTCCGGCCGATTTCGCAAAGCGCCGGAGGGGTACAGCCCATAGATGACGATCCCCGCCCGGACCATATCCAGATGGGACAGGGGATAATCGAACACGGCGGCGGAGTTGGCACAGTGGCGCACCTCAAAGGAGACGTCCTCCCGCAGCAGGGATTCAATCATTTCCTTGAAGCAGCCGAACTGCCGCATGGTGAAGGAGTCACCCTCTTTTCCCTCGTCGGACACGGCAAAGTGGGTGAAGATTCCTTCCGGGTACAACCCCGGCAGGGTGCAAGCCGTTTTCACTTCCTGCACGGTGGCCTCGTCACGGCTGATATCCTGGTAGTAAAAGCCCAGACGGCTCATGCCAGTGTCGATCTTCACGTGGATTTTCACTTTGACCCCAGCCTCCACCGCATAGTGGGAAAGTTCCCGAGCGTAGTCCAGGCTGTACAGACACTGAGAAATATTGTGCTTAGACAGGGATGCCGCCGCTTCCGGTGGGGTATACCCCAGCACCAGAATAGGCTTATTCAAGCCCGCCAGCCGCAGCTGCAAAGCTTCCTCCAGGTTGGACACGGCAAACCAGTCCGCTCCCAGAGCCTCGAATTCCTGAGCCATACGCACAGCCCCGTGGCCGTAGGCGTCCGCTTTGACCACACAGCACACCTTGGCCTGAGGATTGGCTGCCTGGCGCACTGCCTGAAAATCACGGGCCAAAGCATCCAGGTCGATCTCCGCCCAGGTACGTCTTAAAATTTCTTTCATACAAGCTCACCTCCTGGGCGATGTTTTCCACTCCTGCTCTGGCAGGAATGCGTCCCCGATGGACACTCCGTCGGGGACGCTGATCTTCTGTTATCTATCCGGGAAAAGCATTGCACTGTTTCCCTAGTTCTTTTGATGCTCCGCTATACGGGGATCACTTAAAGTACTTTACGCCGCTTTCAAACAGCTGCTGATCCTTCTCGCCGGGGACGTTCTTATACAGGTTGACGCCCTTACGCTCGGAGTGACCCATCTTGCCCAGCACGCGGCCGTCGGGGCTGGTGATGCCCTCGATAGCGCACACGGAGCCGTTGGGGTTCCACAGGATATCGCCGCTGACAGTGCCATCGGGATCCACATACTGGGTGGCGATCTGGCCGTTCTCGATCAGCTTCTTCAGAGCCTTCTCATCGGCCACGAACCGGCCCTCGCCGTGGGACACAGGCACCGCGTGGATGTCGCCCGGGTTGACGCCCGCCATCCAAGGGGACTTGACGCTGGTGATCCGGGTGTAAACCATGCGGCTGACGTGACGGCCCAGGGTGTTGAAGGTCAGAGTGGGATCGTCCTCCTTGGGCTCGGTGATCTTGCCATAGGGCACCAGGCCCAACTTGATCAGCGCCTGGAAGCCGTTGCAGATGCCCAGCATCAGGCCGTCACGAGTCTCCAGCAAGTCGGTGACCGCCTGGGCGATCTTGGGATTGCGGAAGGTTGTGGCGATGAATTTACCGGAGCCTTCGGGCTCGTCGCCGCCGGAAAAGCCGCCGGGGATCATGATGATCTGAGCCTGGCGAATGGCCTTCTCCATCCGGTCGATGGTCTCCTCGATATCCTTGGCGGAAAGGTTCTTCACCACCAGGATCTCAGTCTCGGCGCCGGCCTTCTCAAAGGCACGGGCGGAGTCTACTTCGCAGTTGGTGCCGGGGAACGCGGGGATGAATACACGGGGACGGGCCACCTTGATGGCAGGGGCCTTGCCCTCACGCTGGGTGTACAGAGGCACATCGGCGGCCACGGGCACAGTCTCGGCACGGTTGGGGAAGATTTTCTCCAGAGTGCCCATCCAAGCAGCGGTGAGCTCCTCCATGGAGATCTTCTCACCGTTCAGCTTCACATCTTCCTTGCTGGTGGTATGACCCAGCAGCACAGGAGCCAGAGCAGGATCGGCAGACAGGTCAGCTTCGCTGGACAGCTCCACCACCAAAGCGCCTTCCTGAGGAGCATACAAAGTTTCCTTGGACAGGCCCTCCGCGAACCGGAAGCCGGTCTTGCTGCCAAAGCACATCCGCAGCACAGCGGCAGCGGCGCCGCCCTCCCGGACCACGCCGGCGGAAACAATGTCTCCCAATTCCATATGTGTCAGCACAGCGCGATAGTACGCCTTCAGAGCTTCCCAGTTGGGCATACCCTCCTCCGTCTCGGGGATGGGCAACAGCATCAGGGTGGAGCCGGGCTCCTTCACGCTGGCGGAAATAGTCTTGCTGGCTTTTGTCATGGACACGGCAAAGCTCACCAGGGTGGGAGGCACGTCCAACTGCTCAAAGGAACCGGACATGCTGTCCTTACCACCGATGGAGGGCAGTCCCATGCCCAGCTGAGCTTCCAAAGCGCCCAGCAGAGCGGCGGCAGGCTTGCCCCAGCGGGTGGGAACGTCGTGGAGCCGCTCGAAATATTCCTGGAAGGTAAGCCGGGCCTTCAGGGGATCGGCTCCCACAGCGGCCAGCTTGGAAA
>HF972657.1:990-2343 GCA_000432995.1 Clostridium sp. CAG:1013 | reverse complement strand
CGGCCAGCTTGGAAAGGCTCTCCACCACTGCGTAGGCGGCACCCATGAAGGGAGAGTACCGGGCCACGCCGGGGATGTAACCGTAGCTCATGGCAGTGGCGTCGTCGGTCTCCCCGTGCTCCAGGGGGATCTTAGCCACCATGGCTTCTTCGGGGGTGAGCTGGTACTTGCCGGCGAAGGGCATCAGTACCGTGGCGGCGCCGATGCTGGAGTCAAACCGCTCAGACAGACCCTTCTGGCAGCAGACCTCCAGACGGGCCATGTTGGCCTTCAAAGCCTCCACGCCTTCTTTGTCGGCAAGGGCTTCCGGCACGGACTTCCGATAGTCGCAGCCCTGAGGAGCGGCGATCTCCGCTTCCGCGTTCTGGGTGACGCCGTTGGTATCCAGGAAAGCACGGGACAGATCCACCACCCGGTCACCACGCCAATCCATCCGCAGACGGGGCTCTTCGGTGACCACGGCCACCACCTGGGCGTCCAGGTTCTCATCGGCAGCCTTTTTGCAGAATTCTTCCACGTCCTTGGGGTCCAGCACTACAGCCATACGCTCCTGAGACTCGGAGATGGCCAGCTCGGTGCCGTCCAAACCCTCGTACTTCTTGGGGACTTTATTCAGGTCGATCTCAAGACCCGGGGCCAGCTCGCCAATAGCCACGCACACGCCGCCGGCGCCGAAGTCGTTGCACCGCTTGATGAGCTGGGCCACAGAAGCGTTCCGGAACAGCCGCTGGATCTTCCGCTCGGTGGGAGGATTACCCTTCTGCACCTCGGCGCCGCAGACCTCCACGGACTTCTCCGTATGGGCCTTACTGGAACCGGTAGCGCCGCCGATGCCGTCACGGCCAGTTGCGCCGCCCAGCAGCACGATCACGTCGCCGGGAACGGGCTCTTCACGCTTCACGTTGGCCTTGGGAGAAGCGCCGATCACCGCGCCGATCTCCATGCGCTTGGCCACGTATCCGGGATCGTACAGCTCAGTGACCTGGCCGGTGGCAAGGCCGATCTGGTTGCCGTAGGAGGAATAACCCGCCGCAGCACCAGTAGTGATCTTCCGGGAAGGCAGTTTGCCGTGGAGAGTCTTTTCAAAGGGAACGGTGGGGTCGCCGCTGCCGGTAACACGCATGGCCTGGTACACATAGGCACGACCGGACAGGGGGTCACGGATAGCGCCGCCCAGGCAGGTAGCCGCACCACCGAAAGGCTCGATCTCGGTGGGATGGTTGTGGGTCTCGTTCTTGAACTGGATCAGCCAGGTCTCGGTTTTGCCGTCGATGGTCACGGGAGCCTCGATGGAGCAGGCGTTGATCTCGTCGCTCACGTCTAGGTCGGGCACCAGGCCCTTCTTCCGCAGGT
>HF972657.1:0-982 GCA_000432995.1 Clostridium sp. CAG:1013 | reverse complement strand
TTCTTCCGCAGGTATTTGCCGCCGATGGTGGCCATATCCATCAGGGACACAGGCTTGTCCTTGCCCTGATACAGCTCTTCCCGCAGGGAGAGATAATTCTTCAGGGCTGCTTCCACCGCCTGGCTCAGCTTGCCCTGCTCAATGTCGATCTTGTTCAGACGGGTCAGGAAGGTGGTGTGACGGCAGTGGTCACTCCAATAGGTGTCGATCACCCGCAGCTCCGTGACAGAGGGGTCGCGGTGCTCCTGATCCCGGAAATAATCCCGGCAGAAAGCCAGGTCGGACAGGGTCATGGCAAAGCCCATGGAATCGAAGTAAGTTTTCAGCTCCTCCTCGTTCCAGGTGGTGAATCCAGTGACACGGGCCACGTCGGCAGGCTCGTCTGCCTTCATCTCCAGAGATTCCGGCTTCTCCATGGAAGCCACCCGGGATTCCACCGGGTTTACAAGGTAACCCTGGATCTTCTCAAACTCCTGGTCGCTGATCTCACCCTTCAGGCCGATTACCTTAGCGGAAAGCACCGCGGGGCGCTCTCCCTGGGTGAGCAGCTGAACGCACTGAGCGGCAGAGTCAGCCCGCTGGTCGTACTGGCCGGGCAGGTACTCCATAGCAAACACCCGATACTCTTCCGGCAGGGTGTAGTCCTCACCATAAACGCTGTCCATGGGGGGCTCGGAAAGGATGGTCCGGGCGGCGGCCTGGAACTGCTCCTGGCTGAGACCGGACACGTCGTAACGGTTTAAAATGCGGACTTCTTCCAGTCCGCTGATCCCCAGATTCCCTTTGAGGTCCGAAAGCATGTGCTGTGCCTCAATGTCAAACCCTTTTTTCTTCTCTACAAATACCCGTGTTACCATGACTTCATCCTTTCTCCAGCGGGAAGCTGGGCAAAGAGTTTATTAGATAAAACTGCTCCCAAGCAGTCATTCTAAACATTCCCTATTCCTGGGACCAAAAAAGCGGCTGGCGGCACACCCGCCCC
>HF972656.1 GCA_000432995.1 Clostridium sp. CAG:1013 | reverse complement strand
CGCACGCTGCCGAAGGCAGATAGGCCAAGGCGCGAACCTCTTTCGCCAAGCAAAACAAGCAAAAAAGGATACCTGACAAAGCTAAAACCTGTCTTTAGGTGTGAAAGCGTTTTTCACCCTTGGACAGGTTTTTCTGTGCATGGGGACAGTATTCGTCAAAACAACTCTCACATTCCTCTTTTTGATGACTTTCCGAACAACACATATAGTAATCACACTCTTCACAGCAACACTCTATCGGCTTTCCTTGAGAGTCCTTTTTATTCCCGTTACCTGGGCAATGAACCCCTCTTTCTCCTGGAATGATTTCTACCCCTGTTCCATCTATAATCATTTTTACACCTCTAAATATAGCATGTTTACATTATATAATGCAACAATCTACATGTAAAGGGAAAAACTAAGATATTATCTCCTCAATTCATAAGGAATGGAGAGGTATCGTATGGTTACATTAAATGTTTTGCAGCTGCTGAAAGAGCGGGGAAAGACCAAATACTGGCTTTACAAGCAGCTGGGCATGAGTTACCAGAACTTCAGCCGGATGGTGAACAACGAGACCAAATCCATCCGCTATGAAAACATTGAGGCTCTATGCCAGCTGTTAGAGTGCACTCCCAACCAGCTGTTCACTTTCACCGACGAATGAGAAAAGGACACCCGAGTTTTCCAGCTCGGATGTCCTTTTTTGCTTGGTGTAAGAGGGCCGGCCATCCTGCCTACCGCCCTGCGGGCGCATGCGGCGGGATGGCCTACTTTCTTTTACGGCTTCGCCGTTTCAGACCTTGGGGCTTTGCCCCAATCCCCACCAGCTTTTTGAAAAAAGCTGGACCAAAAACTTTTA
>HF972655.1 GCA_000432995.1 Clostridium sp. CAG:1013 | reverse complement strand
TGCCTACCGGCGGCATCAGCCCCAGCAATGTGAAGGACTACCTCTCCCAGCCCAACGTCATCGCCTGCGGCGGCAGCTGGCTCTGCCCCGCCGGGGACATCAACGAGGGCAGCTGGGCGGCCATCACCCAGCGGGCCCGCGAGTGCATGGCTTTGGTGCAGGAAGTGCGGGCAGGCCAGTGACCAAAAAATACGCGCAAAAAAGGGAGCGGAAACCGCTCCCTTTTTTCTATGCTCTTCTGCTCACAGGGCAAACGGGTCCAACGCCTGGACGTCCAGGCTGTTCACAAAGTCCAGCGCCTCCTGATAGGAAGCGAAGCCCCCTTGGATGGGCTGGTAGCTGTCCGGCGCAAACAGCTGGTCCATGTCTTGCGAGGCCACCCTCCACTGGCCGCCCTCCTGCTTCATTTGGACGGTGTAGGTGCACTGGCTAAACAGCACCTCCACCGTGTAGCGGGGCGCCCCCTCCAGGAGATAGGAATAGATGGTGCTAAGCCAAGTATCCGCCCGGAAACGCACCTGGGCCTCTGTGGGGGAGAGGGACTTCCAACCCAGCAGCTTGGGGTTTGTAAAGCCGCGGTCCACAGAAAACCCCCACTCCAGGGGCACCTCCAGCCCCTCCTGGCAGTTCTGGGTAAAGCGCTCCTCCAGGCTGCCCGTAAAGTAGGGCTCAAAATCAGGGGGCGCGCTCCGGCGGACCTGCTCCGCCACGTCCAAAATCTCCCCTGTGGAAAGGGCCTCTTTCCCCTCTAACGCCCGGGAAAGCCCCTCTGCGGACACCATGCCGGCACTCTGATAGGCCTCCTCAGCGGCAAGGGCCCGCTCCATCAGCGAGACGCCCTGGGCATAGTGGGAACCCACCGCCGTGCCGCACACCAGCAGGCAGCAGAGGATTGCCGGCAGCAAAAAACGAATCTTCTTTTTCACCACAGTCTCCCCCTTTCAAAAGAGAAAAGCCAGCCTCTAAGCCCATCATAACACTTGACATAATTCCTGTCAAGAGAGGTACAAAAAAGCCCTCCCGAACTGGGAGGGCCTCTTTATTGCGCTTGAGCGGCTTACTCTTCCGGCTTGTCCTCGGGCTCTTCCTCGTCGTCATCGAAGTCGAACTCCAGGGTCTCGCCGCAGCCGGGGCAGACGATGCTGCCTTCTTCCAGCATCTCGTCGTTGAGCTGGATGGTGTCGCCGCAGCTGGGGCAGGTCACTTCGAACTCGGCGTCGTCAAAGTCGTCGCCGTGGTGGTGATGATGACCGCAGCCACAGCCGCACTCATCCTCGTCCTCCAGCTCGTAGTAGTCCTCTTCCAGCTCGCCCAGGTCGTAGTCGATCTCATCCACCTGCTCGGAAAGCTCGCCCAGACCCTCGTCCAGTTCTTCCACAGACAGGCACAGGTCGTCCAGCAGCTCTACGATGGCGTTGAGGACCTTGGTCTCCTTGGCGTTGGGGTCCAGCTCCAGGCCGTCCATCAAGCCGCGGATATAAGAAGCTCTTTCGGAATTCGTCATCTTGCGTTCCTCCCTTGTTCCGTTTTGGGGCTACCGCCCCACGGTGTATTTTGGCAAATGGATCAGCTCCAGGCCGTCCATCAGGCCGCGGATATAAGAAGCTCTCTCAGAATTGGTCATGGTCAGTTCCTCCCTTGTTCCGGCTGGGGCAGCGCCCCGCGGTGTATTTGGGCAAATGGGCGCTTAGGCGCGCTCCATGTACTCCCCGGTACGGGTGTCGATGCGGATCATCTCGCCCTCGTTGATGAACAGGGGCACGCGGATCTCAGCGCCGGTCTCCAGAGTAGCGGGCTTCAGGGTGTTGGTGGCGGTGTCGCCGCGGACGCCGGGCTCGGTCTTGGTGACCTCCAGCTCCACAAAGTTGGGGGGCTCCACGCCGAAGACGTTGTCCTTGTAGGAGAGCACCTTGCAGTCCATGTTCTCCTTGACGAACTTGAAGTTGTCAGAGAGGACGCTCTTGTTACCAGAGTAGCGGGCTTCAGGGTGTTGGTGGCGGTATCGCCCTTCACACCGGGCTCGGTCTTGGTGACTTCCAGCTCCACAAAGTTGGGAGGCTCCACGCCGAACACGTTGCCCTTGTAGGACAGCACCTTGCAGTCCATGTTCTCCTTGACAAACTTGAAGTTGTCGCTGAGCACACTGGCGTTGATCGGGATCTGCTCGTAGGTCTCGTTGTCCATGAAGTAGTACAGGTCGCCGTCGCTGTACAGGTACTGCATGTCCTTGCGCTCGATGTAAGCGGTGGGGTACTTGTCGTTGGGGTTAAAGGTCTTTTCCGTCACGGCACCGGTGATCACGTTGCGGATCTTGGTGCGCACAAAGGCAGCGCCCTTGCCGGGCTTGACGTGCTGGAACTCGATGATGGAATAAACGCCGCCGTCCATCTCAAACGTAACGCCGTTTCTGAAATCGCCTGCGGTTACCATAATAACAACCTCCAAATTCTTTCTCTGTTCTATTTTACAGTATTCCCCCCAGGATTGCAAGCAATTTCCCCAGGGTACGCCTTAAAATCCCTTACAGGCAAATAAGTTCCTTGGGGGATTTGGTCAGGCTGCGGCAGCCGTCGGCCGTGATCAGCAGCATGTCCTCGATACGCACGCCGTATTTGGCGGGAATGTAAATGCCGGGTTCGTCAGTGACCACCATGCCCTCCGCGCAGGGATTGGTGTCCAGCTTGGAGAAGCGGGGCCACTCGTGAACCTCAAAGCCAACCCCATGACCCAGGCTGTGACCAAAGGTCCCGGGGTAATCTTTCTCGATAATGTCACGGGCGATCTTGTCCACGTCACGGCCCAGCATGCCGGGCTTCACCTGTTCAATGACCGCCATATGAGCTTTCAGCACCGTGTCGTACACTGCTTTCTGCTCCTCAGACACCTGGCCCAAAGCCACGGTCCGGGTCATGTCGGAGTTATAACCATCCAGCAGTGCGCCGGTGTCCATGGTGATAAAATCGCCCTTATGCACCGTATTGTCAGAGGGCACCGCGTGGCACTGGGAGCCGTTCTTGCCGGCCGCCACGATCAATTCGAAAGCCACGTTCTCCGCGCCCTGCTTGCGCATGAAAAACTCGATCTCCAAAGCCAGTTCCCGTTCGGTAACGCCTTCCTTGATGTAGGGCAGGATGTGCTGGAAGGCAGCGTCGGTGATGGCCTGAGACTCCTCGATCTTCTTCACTTCTTCAGGGGATTTGATCATCCGCTGGTCACGGATGGCGTTGTCCAGAGAATCGTCCATGACAGCCTGGGCGCCGTACTTATGGAAAGCGTTCTCGAAGCGCCGGGCCTGAGCCACGGAAAGCTGCTCGATCTCCAGATAGATCTCCTTAATGCCATGCTTTTGGATCAACTCACCAAGCTTTGCCATCAGGGAGTCAAATCCCACCACCTTGCAATACTTAGCCTTGTAGTGAGCGGCTTCCCACGCCGTTTCTGAAATCGCCTGCGGTTACCATATTTTAACAACCTCCAATGTATTTCTCTTTCTATTGTACCGTATTTACAGCGGGATTGCAAGCCGTTTCCCACCCTTTGCCGCAAAAAGCCTTACAGGCAGATGAGCTCCTTGGGGGACTTGGTCAGGCTGCGGCAGCCATCCTCTGTGATGAGGAGCATATCCTCGATGCGCACGCCGTATTTGGCCGGGATATAGATGCCGGGCTCATCGGTAACCACCATTCCAGGCGCGCACACCGTCTGATCCCCGCGGCCGAACCGGGGCCACTCGTGGATTTCAAAGCCCACCCCATGGCCCAGCCCATGGCCAAAGGTGCCGGGATAGTCCTTCTCGATGATATCCCGGGCAATCTTGTCCACATCACAGCAGACCATGCCGGGCTTCACCCCGTCGATGACTGCCAGGTGGGCCTTCAGCACCGTGTCGTACACGGCCTTCTGCTCCTGGCTGACCTGGCCCAGGGCCACCGTGCGGGTCATGTCAGAGTGATAGCCGTCCAACAGGGCGCCGGTATCCATGGTGATGAAGTCGCCCTTCTGCACGGTGTTGTCAGAGGGGACCGCATGGCACTGAGAACCGTTCTTGCCCGCGGCCACAATCAGGTCGAAGGCCACGTTTTCCGCGCCCTGCTTGCGCATGAAGAACTCAATCTCCAAAGCCAGGTCCCGCTCGGTGACGCCCTCTTTGATATAGGGCAGGATATGCTGGAAGGCCGCGTCGGTGATCTCCTGAGAGGCCTCGATCTTCTTGACCTCCTCGGGGGATTTAATCATCCGCTGCTCCCGAATGGCGCTGTCCAGCGTTTCATCCAGAACAGCCTGGGCGCCAAACCGCTGGAAGGCGGCCTCAAAGCGGCGGGCCTGAGCCACAGAGAGCTGCTCGCACTCCATGTAAATCTCCTTGATGCCGTGCTTCTGGATCAGTTCCCCCAGCTTTTCCATCAGGGAATCAAAACCCAGCACCGTGCAGTACTTGGCCTGGTAATGGGCGGCCTCTTCATAGCGGAAGTCCATCAGCAGGTAGGCTTCCTCCGCCGTGACAAACAATGCCCCGTCGCTGGCGGGAAACTGGGTGAAATAGCGGCGGTTCTTCTCAGAAAACACCAGGGCGGCCTTTTGGCCGTCACCGTGGATAAGACGTTCTGTCAGACGTTCCACAGGATTTTTCATCGCAAAACATCCTTTCTGTTCCGAAATTTTTCCCGCAGTCCCTTTTCAAGAGCCCTGCGCGCCTTGAAGGTAAAGCCCTCTTCTTCCTCCATGGGCGTCAGCAGCACGGATTTCATCCCGCACAGGTTGGCTCCCACAATATCGGTGAAGATCTGGTCGCCAATAATGACGCACTCCCGAGGCTTCACCTTCAGCCGTCTGGCCGCGCGGAGATAACCCACCGGCAGTGGCTTGATGGCGAAACACAGGGTGTCCAGGCCGAATTTGACCCCGAAGGACTTCACCCGCTTTTTGTAATTGTTGGAGATGATAATCATCCGAAAACCGGCGTCTCCCATAGCATGCACCCACTCCAACGACCCCGGCGAAGGGGCGTGGGAGGTGTAGGTGGCCAGGGTGTTGTCCACGTCCAGCAGCAGAGCCTTGGCCCCCAGACTTCTCAGAAATTCCGGGGTGATCTCCGTGACCCGCTCCCGCATGGCAGTCGGCTGAAAGATGCCCATCGAACCTTCTCCTTGCCTATTTTCTCGAAACAAAAAAGCGGGCGAACCGCCCGCTTTCAAGGTACTTGTGAGTACTTGTGAGCAGCTTATTTATACTTGCGCTTGCGAGCTGCTTCAGACTTTTTCTTGCGCTTGACAGAGGGCTTTTCGTAAGCCTCTCTCTTACGGACCTCCTGGATCACGCCAGCTCTCGCACACTGCTTCTTGAAGCGACGGAGCGCGCTGTCCAGAGACTCGTTTTCCTTGAGCCGGATCTCAGCCATTTATATCCCTCCCATCCGCCGTAAGGCAGGGGTTCTTTCGTCGTAGCACACCAGTACAACACAAACCATTATACTGTCCCTTCCCCCGGTTGTCAACCCCCTGTTTCGTTCATTTTTCCATGGATTGCCTCCCCGGCCAGAAAAATTCAGCGAAACTTTCGGTTCAACTTTTCCCCAGGCCTTTTAAAAAATCCGGCACCTGGCAAATGCCTTCCAACACCGGAACTCCCGCCTTCTTTAAAAGCCTCTGGCTCTGGTGCCCCTGGGAGAGCAGCACACAGCCACAGCCCGCGTCCTGGGCCACCTCCCAATCGTGGAGGGTGTCACCTATGAAGATTACCTGAGCTGGGTCAACCCCGTTTTCCTGGAAGTACCTTCGAGCAAGTCCTGCCTTGCTGTCGGCGTAAATGTCTGAAAGGCCCAGCAGTGCCTGAAACCGTTCCCGGACACCTTGCGCTTCCACCTGACGCTCCAAAGTCTCTTGGGGAGACGCGGATACAATCAACTGAGCCACGCCATTCGCCTCCAGTTCCCGAAGCACCTCCCCCGCTCCGGGAAACAACCCACAACCGGAAGAAAGCTCGCCGTAAAGTTGGGTCCACTCCACCGCCAGCTCTTCGAAGGGTTCCCGGACAAGGTCCAGTCCGGCGGAAAGATAGTATTCCCGCACTGGAAAGGTAAAGATCTCCCGGTAGCGCTCCGCCCCGCCTAAGCTAGGCAGACCACGGCGGGACAGCATCCGGTCCATGACTGCCATGGCCGCGTCTACATCATTTAATAGGGTACCGTTCCAGTCCCATACCACATAGGGGATCACCGCTTCCGCCTCCTTGTCTTTCCGGTCTTTTCACAACGTTTGGCCTATCATACCATAAGATTCCCCTTTTGAAAAGTCCGCTCTCTCGGGAACCGGAATCCATTTTGAAAGTTTCGAGGAACCAAAATTCAAAATGTCGTTGACAAAGCCTGCGGTCCGTATTATAATCCTTTCAGACAGACAAAGGCGTCTGGACCTGCTGGAAGTGTATCCTTCCAGGATGGCCCGGCGCCTTTTTCTTTTTCTCGTTTTCTCAAAAATGCAGGAGATCCATTACCTTGCTGCATTTTTGGCGAATTTCAGGAGTATGGGAAATGTCCTGAGTCAGCTGTTCTATATATGTTTAGAAAGAGCTGGGCTCGGAAAGAAAGGCAGGTCATCCAATATGCTGCGAGAAGGTCTGGACGGTGTGCGGATCCCCTCAGGGTGCGCGGTGTCGGGTATTTTCTCCAAAAGCGGCAGACGCCGCAGCGGGGAAGATATCATCCGCTCCATTGCCCTGATGCACGAGCGTTCCAACGGCTTGGGCGGCGGCTTTGCCGCCTACGGCATCTACCCCGAGTACAAAAACCTCTACGCCCTCCACGTTTTTTACGAGGGCAAACGCCCCAAGGAGCTCTGCGAGGAATTCATCAATGAGCATTTCGACGTGGTGAACCTTTCCAAGATTCCCACCCGGAAGAACCCTCGGATCAAGGACGAACCTCTGATCTGGCGGTATTTTGTGGAGCCCCTTCACACCAAATTGGCAGAGAGTCAGCTGGACGAGGACACCTTTGTGTCTCGGTGCGTCATCCGGGTCAACTCCCAGATTGACGGGGCTTACATCTTTTCCAGCGGCAAAAACATGGGCGTGTTTAAGGCCGTAGGCTACCCCGAGGACGTGGGGGACTTCTACCGGCTGGAGGACTACAAAGGTTACTGCTGGACAGCTCACGGACGGTATCCCACCAATACGCCGGGCTGGTGGGGTGGCGCCCATCCCTTTGCCCTGCTGGATCGGACTGTGGTCCACAACGGAGAGATCTCCTCCTACGACGCCAACCGTCGGGCCATTGAGATGTACGGCTACCAATGTAACCTTTTGACAGACACAGAGGCCATCACCTATATCATTGATTTTCTGGTGCGGCGCCGGGGTCTTTCCTACGAGGAGACCGCCAGCGTCATCGCGGCGCCTTTCTGGAGCACCATCGGACGGATGGGAGAAAAGGAAAAAGCCAGGCTTACCTACCTGCGCAGCGCCTTTTCCGGCATGCTCATCACAGGGCCGTTTTCCATCCTTGTTGGGTTCACCGGAGGCATCATGGCCTTGAACGACCGGCTGAAGCTGCGGAGCATGGTGGTAGGTGAAAAAGGCGACGACGTTTATATCGCCAGCGAGGAATCCGCCATTCGCGTAATCGAACCTCACCTGGATACCCTGTTCGCCCCCCGAGGCGGGGAGCCTGTGGTCTACCGGCTGAACGACCCAGCGGAATAAACCGCATCTGTCATCACCTTTCCCCGGGGTGGACCGCTGCCGGGGTCGGAAGGAAGGTTTCTCATGTCCATCAATATGATATATCCTGAATATGAAGTGGTGCGCAACCCGGACCGGTGTATCGCCTGCCGGGTGTGCGAGCGCCAGTGTGCCAATGAAGTCCACTGGTATGACACCGATTTAAAGAAAATGCTGGCCGACGAAAGCAAATGCGTTAACTGTCATCGGTGCGTGGCCCTATGTCCCACCCGGGCCCTGAAGATCGTCAAGACCGACCACGCTTTCCGAGAAAACGACAACTGGTCCGGCCAGACCATCAACGAAGTGTATCGCCAGGCAGGCAGCGGCGGTGTGCTGTTGTCCTCCATGGGCAACCCCAAAAGCTATCCTGTCTACTGGGACAAAATGCTCATCAACGCCTCCCAGGTGACCAACCCCTCCATCGATCCCCTTCGGGAGCCTATGGAGACCAAAACCTTTTTGGGACGCAAACCCACCCACATCCGCCGAGACAGCGAAGGGAACATCGTTCCTGACCTGCCGCCTCAGCTGGAACTTTCCACACCTATCATGTTCTCTGCCATGAGCTACGGCTCCATCAGCTACAACGCCCATGAGAGCCTGGCCCGGGCAGCGGAAGAGCTGGGTATTTACTACAACACCGGCGAAGGCGGCCTTCATCAGGACTTTTACAAATACGGCAAAAACACTATTGTCCAAGTGGCTTCGGG
>HF972654.1:148093-149160 GCA_000432995.1 Clostridium sp. CAG:1013 | reverse complement strand
TGCCCGCGTTTATGGCAAAAATGCCTGTCTACGACGCGGAAAAAGACATCGAGAAGATCGTTTCTCTGGTGGATTTCGTGTTCTGCGCCGTCAACATGAAAAAGGAAGAGATCCGCGCTCTGGAAGAGACCTATGCTCGCCACGAGTGCCCTGTGGTTTCCAACAACAGCGCTCACCGTTCCACTCCTGATGTTCCCATGATTATCCCTGAGATCAACGCCGACCATGTGGAGGTTATTGAGGCTCAGCGGAAGCGTCTGGGCACCAAGCGTGGTTTCATCGCTGTGAAGTGCAACTGCTCTCTGCAAAGCTATGTGCCCGCTATCAATCCCCTGATGGACTTGGGCGTCACCAAGGTGCTGGCCTGCACCTATCAGGCTATTTCCGGCGCTGGCAAGACCTTTGAGACCATGCCTCAGATCCTGGATAACGTGATCCCCTATATCGGCGGCGAGGAGGAAAAGTCCGAGCAGGAGCCTTTGAAGATTTGGGGCCATGTGGAAAACGGCGTCATCGTCAATACCACCACTCCTTCCATCACCTCTCAGTGCCTGCGTGTGCCTGTGTCTGACGGCCATATGGCAGCTGTGTTCTTCTCTCTGGAGAACAAGATCTCCAAGGAAGAGATTATCGACCGGTGGGAGAAGTTCCGTGGACCCGCTCAGGAGCTGGAACTGCCCAGCGCTCCCAAGCAGTTCCTCCACTACTTTACCGAGGACGATCGGCCCCAGCCCAAGCTGGATCGTGATTTGGAAGGCGGCATGGCCGTATCCGTGGGCCGTCTGCGTCCCGACACCCAGTACGACTACAAATTCGTTTGCCTTTCCCACAATACCCTGCGGGGTGCCGCAGGCGGAGCTTTGCTCATGGCGGAACTGCTGTGCGCGAAGGGCTATTTCGACTGAACCTTTGGAGGTAAGAGAATATGAAGCAAACCATATTTACCGGCGCTGCCACCGCTCTAGTGACTCCCTTCGACAGCCAGGGGAATATCTCCTGGGAAGAGCTGGAGCGACTGGTGGAGATGCAGGTCAACGGCGGTATCGACGCCATCGTGGCCTGCGGCA
>HF972654.1:137394-148014 GCA_000432995.1 Clostridium sp. CAG:1013 | reverse complement strand
ATCGATAAAGTCAATGGTCGGGTACCTGTTATTGCCGGCACTGGCAGTAACGACACCGCTTTCTGTGTAGAGCTTTCCCAGGAAGCTAAGGCCCTGGGCGCTGACGGTCTGCTGCTTGTGACCCCCTATTATAACAAAACTTCTCAAAAGGGTCTGATCGAGAGCTTCAACTATGTGGCTGACAGCGTGAAGATGCCCTGCATCCTGTACAATGTTCCCAGCCGTACCGGCTGCAACATCCAGCCTGCCACCTACAAGGAGCTTTCCAAGAACCCCTATATTGTGGCTGTGAAGGAGGCCAACGGAGATATCTCCGCTACGGCTCGCACCGCTGCCCTCTGCGGCGAGGACCTGACCATCTACTCCGGCGAGGACAATCAGACCCTGCCCATTATGGCATTGGGCGGCAAGGGCGTCATTTCCGTGTTCTCCAATGCTCTGCCCGGCACCATGCATCAGCTGGCGGACGCTATGCTCAAAGGCGACCTGGAGACTGCCCGGAAGCTGGACTTGGAGTACCTGGACCTGATGGACGGTTTCTTCCTGGACGTGAACCCCATTCCCATCAAGGAAGCCATGTATCAGATGGGCATGATCCAGTCCAATTACTGCCGTATGCCTTTGACCACCATGACCGACGAAGGCAAGGTGAAGCTCACTGCACTGCTGCAAAAGCACAACTTGGTGTAACAGCCCCTTTGTGAAAAAGAAAGGATGTTCCAACCATGACCAATATTATTCTCTGTGGCTGCAACGGTAAAATGGGCGCTGCGGTGCAGAATTTTGTCAATCAGCGGGAGGATTGCTCCATCGTGGCCGGTGTGGATATTTCCGGCGGCGGGAACAGCGCGTTTCCCGTATATTCTTCCTTGGATCAGGTGAAGGAAGAGGCTCAAGTGGTGGTGGATTTCTCACACCCCTCTTCCCTTTCTTCCATTCTGGAATACTGCCGGAGCCACGCAGGTGTGGCGGCGGTGCTGTGCACTACCGGTTACAGCGCGGAACAGACAGCGGAGATCCAGGAAGCTTCCAAGGAATTGCCCCTGTTCTATTCCCGGAACATGTCCCTGGGCGTGAATCTTTTGATCGAACTGGCCAAGAAGGCGGAAGCTGTTCTGGGAGACGCTTTTGATGTGGAGATCGTGGAGATGCACCACAACCAGAAGATCGACGCTCCCAGTGGCACGGCCCTGATGATCGCCGATGCTATCAACCAGGTGCGGGACGACTCCATGAACTATGTGTACGATCGTCACTCCCAGCGGAAAAAGCGGGAGAAAAAGGAGATCGGTCTCCATTCCGTGAGGGGCGGCACCATTGTGGGCGAGCACCAGGTGATCTTCGCGGGACAGAGCGAGGTCATTACTCTGTCTCATTCGGCTCAGTCCAAGGAACTGTTCGCTGCCGGCGCCGTCAACGCGGCGGTGTTCATGACCTGTAAGGGCCCTGGACTTTACGACATGTCCCATTTGATTTGAGGAGGATTTCTCATGAGTGCTTCCACAGTCATCAGTACAGTCGATAACATCACCCTTATCACTTTGCAGGATTTTCCCGCCAATGTGGTATCCATCGCCAAGATTTTTGACGCGATTTCCCAGTATGGCATCAACATAGATATGATCTCCATGGCCCCCACCCATGGGGCGACTACCGGTCTGTCTTTCACCATTTCCGACGAGGATATGATTGACATCCTGGGCTTCACTTCCAAGCTGAAGCGGGAGACAGACATTGACGTAATCGTAAGCTCCGTCAACCATAAGATCTCCGTCTATGATCCTCTGATGAAGAATACTCCCGGCATTGCAGCCCAGGTATTTAATGCTATTTCCGGCACGGATGCCGATATCCGGCTGATCACCACTTCTGAGGTAGAGATCTCCCTGCTGGTCACCGAAGCTGACTTCGATACAGTGCTTGGCGCGATTCAGAAGGCTATGGCGTAAGCAGTTTGGAAATATCGTCAAAAAGCTGTTACATGAAAACTGGGAACCACGCTGGAAAGCTTGTTTGCTTTACAGCGTGGTTTTAATATAATAACATGCAATTTGCAGAAGGCTGCGGTGAAGCAATGAGAATTCGAATTATTGGTGCAAGCGGATCGGGAAAAACATTTCTCGCGAAACAATTGGGTGAAAAATATCATATTCCCATATGCTCCCTAGACGATTTGTTTTGGGATAATTCGAAAGGGGCATATAATTGTAAGCGAGATGAGAATAGTCGAGACGCCATGTTGGAGCAAGTAGTTTCCCGAGAGGATTGGATCATAGAAGGCGTTCAGTTCACTTGGTGTGAATCTAGTTTTGCTCAGGCTGACGTGATCTATTTTTTGGATACGTCGCCTTTATTGTGCCGTGTTCGGATTATCCGCAGATTTTTCAAACGAAAATTCAATAGAACTAACAGAAAAAACGAGACGCTAAGTTCTCTGATTTCTTTGCTCAAATGGACAAATAAATTCTATCATGTGAATCTTCCGCAAATACGTAGTATACTTTCAAAATACGAGACCAAGGTGGTTACATTATCACGAAAACAGGATATTAAACATTGTATTTCCCTATGACTTTTGGGAATCTGATATACAGAACCCCTCCTTTTGTTGAAAAGGAGGGGTTCTTGCATTACGTGTTATTTTTTAGCAAACAGCTTTGTGGAACACTTTCTTGCCCTTCTTGATGACCAAGCCGTTTTCAAAGGTCTCCTGAGGGAAGGTCTTGTTCATGTCAGTGACCTTCTCGTCAGCCACAGTCAGACCGCCCTGCTGGATCAGCCGCCGGCCTTCACCCTTGGAGGGAACCAGACCTGTTTTCAGGAGCAGATCCAGAACAGCGATTTCTCCATCGGTGAAGTCCTCAGCGGACAGCTGAGTGGTGGGCATGTTGGCTGTGTCCGCTCCAGCACCAAACAGTGCCCGAGCGCCGTCCTGAGCCTTTTTCGCTTCCTCTTCCCCATGGACCATCTTGGTCAGCTCGAAGGCCAGGATCTCCTTGGCCTTGTTCAGCTGGCTGCCTTCCCAATGGCTCATTTCCTCGATCTCTTCCAGAGGCAGGAAGGTGAGCATCCGCACGCACTTGATCACGTCGGCGTCGTCCACATTGCGCCAGTACTGGTAGAAGTCAAAGGGACTGGTCTTGTTGGGATCCAGCCACACGGCATTGCCGGCGGTCTTGCCCATCTTCTTGCCCTGAGAGTCGGTGAGCAGGGTGATGGTCATGGCGTGAGCGTCCTTGCCCAACTTCCGGCGGATCAGCTCGGTGCCGCCCAGCATGTTGCTCCACTGGTCGTCGCCGCCGAACTCCATGTTGCAGCCGTAGTGCTGGAACAGGTAGTAGAAGTCGTAGCTCTGCATGATCATGTAGTTGAACTCCAGGAAGGACAGTCCCTTTTCCATGCGCTGCTTGTAGCACTCAGCCCGGAGCATGTTGTTTACGCTGAAGCAGGCACCCACTTCCCGCAGCAGATCCACGTAGTTCAGGTTAAGAAGCCAGTCAGCGTTGTTGAGCATCATGGCCTTGCCATCGCCCTCGCCAAATTCAATGAACCGCTCCATCTGACGCTTGAAGCAGTCAGCGTTGTGCTGGATGTCCTCCTTGGTGAGCATTTTCCTCATGTCGGTCCGACCGGAGGGGTCGCCGATCATGGTGGTGCCACCGCCGATAAGGGCGATGGGCTTGTTTCCCGCCATTTGCAGCCGCTTCATCAGGGTAAGGGCCATAAAGTGGCCGGCGGTAAGGCTGTCTGCGGTGCAGTCAAAGCCGATGTAGAACACAGCTTTACCGTTGTTGACAACTTCGCGGATCTCTTCTTCATTGGTGACCTGGGCGATCAATCCCCGGGCCTGCAGTTCTTCGTACACTCCCATGTGTATCATCCTTTCCAAAAATGATGTTCCGAAAATGCCCGGGGTGCGGGCAAAAAGAAACGCCCCCTGCATTTTCACGCAGAGGGCGATAAATGACTTTACCGCGGTACCACCTCAATTTATCACGTCCTTGCGGTCCGTGACCTTAGGGGCACTTTCATGCCCTGGCAGAGTAACGCCTGCCGGACGGCTGTTCCTACTGAAAAAACTGGTTCAGAACAGCGGCTCGGGACTGTATTTTCAGCAGCCGCCACGCTCTCGCTTTCACCTGCCGCGAGCTCTCTTTGCCGTGGGATCGACGCTTACTTTGTTCCGTCATTGCCATTATGTGAAATTATACGGCGGCAAACTTCAAATGTCAAGCCTTTTGAAGCATTTCCTCCGCCATTTCCAGCTGCAGCTGGGTGATGGAATCACCACCGATGATCCGGGCTACTTCTCTTTTTCTGCCCTCCAGATCCAACTCTGTGACCTGGGTGTAGGTGCGGTCCCGCTCCACATGCTTGGAGATCAGCAGGTGATGATCTGCTAGCGCCGCCATTTGCGCCAGATGAGTGATGCACAACACCTGACGGTCCTGGGATACCTGTTTCAGCTTTAAACCTACCTTGTTGGCCGCGGCGCCGCTGATTCCTGTATCAACCTCGTCGAAGATGAGAGTATCCACCTTGTCCTTGCCGGAAAGCACGGTCTTGATGGCCAGCATGATACGGGAAAGCTCGCCGCCAGACGCTATTTTTGACATGGGCTTGGGAGGTTCTCCCTTGTTGGCGGACACCAGGAATTGGATCCTGTCACAGCCCATGGCGTACAAAGGCACCCGTTGGATCTCTGTCTCAAACTCGATGCCGGGCATGTTTAGAAAGGCCAGTTCTTCCTTCACCTGGCGGATGAACTGCCCAGACACCTGTTTGCGCTTGTGGGAAAGCTCCTTCGCAAGGGCAATAGCCCTGCCTTTTTTCTCCTCGTAAAGGGCTTCCAGCCGTTCTCGTTCCTCGTCGGAGAATTCGATCTGGTGCAGCCGTGTGCGGCAATCCTCCAAAAATTCCAGGATCTTTTCCTCACTGCCGCCGTATTTCAGTCCCAGCTTGTACAACAGATCCAGTCGGTCCTCGATGGATTCCAAAAGCTCCGGATCGAAATCCACGCCGGTGTTTCGCAGAAGGGAGTCCACATCTTCCAGCAGATAGCCGGCTTCCCGCAGCTTCTGAGCAGCTTCCTCCAGCTCTGGAAGGTAGGCTGCAACTCGGTCTGCTTCTGAAGAGGCTTGGGAGACTTCGGACAACAGCCCTTCCCGCTCCTCATCACCGGAAAGCAGGCCACGAACAAGTTCCAACGCCTCCGCGATCTTCTCGCTGTTGCGGATCACTTCCCGCTGGGCTTCCAGCTCTTCCCGCTCCCCTACCCGGACATTGGCAGCTTCGATCTCGTCGATCTGGTAATGGAGCAGGTCGGAAAGCCGGGCTTTCTCCCCTTCGTCGGTCTGCAAGTCCTCCAACTGGCGCTGGGTTTCCCGTAACCCACGATAGGCGCTTTGGTACTCCGCCAGCAGCTCCTCCAGGCCGCCAAAACTGTCCAGATAGGTCATGTGGACCTCCGGGGACAGAAGCTCGTAGCTTTCGTGCTGGCCGTGGATGGTCACCAGCCTCGGTCCCAGCTGTTTGAGCATGGACACGGTAGCAGGTGCGCCATTGAGCTTACAGGGAGAACGGCCTTCCAACCGGATATCCCGCTGGATCAGCAGAGAACCGTCCTCTTCTCGGGGAATAGACATTTGATCCAGCAGAACCAAAGTATCTTGGTCAAGTCCTGTGAAAAGAGCGGAGACGGAAGCGCTGGACGCGCCAGTGCGCACCAGCTCCTTGGAAGTGCGCTCGCCCAGTACAGCGTGGATGGCATCGATGATGATGGATTTACCCGCACCGGTTTCGCCGGTGAGAACGGTAAAGCCTTTTTCCAGATCGATGGACGCTTTCTCGATCACTGCAATGTTTTGGATGAATAATTGTGAAAGCATGTCCTCACCTGTTGATCAGCTTGCGGAACTCTTCCTGAGTCTCCAAAGCGTCCGCATCTGTGCGGCAGACGATGAAGATAGTGTCCTCTCCCGCCAAAGTGCCCACAAAGCCGGGCCAATGCATGGAGTCCATAGATGCGCACACAGCCTGAGCCATGCCAGTCATGCAGCGGACCACCACCATGTTTTGGGCGGCTTCCACGGAAAGTACGGAATCAGCGAAAAAGGAATAGAATTTAGAGGACATATCGCTGATGTTCTCACTGCCGGTAGAATAGCGGTATTTTCCTGTCCGTGAAAGAGTTTTCACAAGACGCAGTTCTTTGATGTCTCGGGAGACTGTGGCTTGGGTCACATCAAATCCGCTCTCCCGCAGATAGCGAAGCAGCTCGTCTTGGGTATCGATGTCATATTCTTTGATGAGTTCCAGAATCTTCGCGTGCCTTCGAGTTTTCATGGGATGGAAACCAATCCTTTCTGGCGTATGCGCCGTTTTGCTACATAGCGTATGGAAACGAACACGGTCACTGCCGCGTCTCGATGATCTTCTGATTGAGGATGTCGTAAAAGTCGTACCCGCCCAAACGGATGAACCGGGCAATCCTATCCGACGGGAAAAAGCGGAGCTTGTCGCCGGTAAAGACCTCCAAGGGCGTCTCTCCGTCTACGGAGAGGTACAGCTTGCCGATGTTTTCGGGAATGTCCACCAACAGCTGGGACTCCGTCCCGAAAATGACGCTGCGGTTAAACAAAGAGTGAGGACAAATAGGGGTGTATACCAGACAGTCCATATTGGGTTCGATCACAGGGCCGCCTGCGGAAAGAGAATAGGCTGTGGACCCTGTGGGAGTGGCCACGATGAAGCCATCCGCCCGGTAGCGATAGGAACGCCGTCCCAAGGTCATCTGATAGTCAATGATCTTAGCGGGTTCCCCGGAAAGCACAGCGTCGTTCAGGGCATGGAACCGTTGGACTTTGTCGCCGGACACAAGCTCCACAGCCAGCATCAGCCGTTTTTCTTCCCGGTATTCACCGTTTATCAGGTTGGAGAGCAGAGACAGCTCATGACGCTCCACACCGGCGGTAAAGCCTAATTTTCCTGCGTTAACGCCCAAAATAGGCTTGTTCATGGAAGCGGCCAGTTTCGCTGTGTGGATGATGGTACCATCCCCTCCGATCGCGATAAACAGATCACAGGCAAGAAGGGAATCCTCCACCCGCTCCTGATACAGGCCGTGAGCCGTGAACAGATCGGTCTTGAGCACTGTCTCGCACCCGCATTGGGTGAGGATCTCCAATACCTCGTCGGTGCAGGCCTGGGCAGCTCCTTTTGTCAAATTGGGGACCACTGCGATCTTCACAAGGCTTCCCCCTTTCTCAATACTCACTCCTTGCCGGGACGATCCAGCTCTTTGTGGGAATCCTCCACCACCTGCTTGGCGTCGGGAACTCCCGGGGTCAAGATAGGCTCGTCCGAGCGTTCCAAATAGATCAAATACTCAATGTTACCCTCAGGACCTTTTACCGGAGAATAGGTAAGCCCCAGCACAGAGAAGCCATTTTCCAAGACGAAATCTCGGATCTTCTCAATGACTTCCCGATGGACGGCCTGATCTCGGACAACACCCTTCTTTCCTACCTTTTCCCGGCCGGCCTCAAACTGGGGCTTAATCAGGCAAACTGCCTGGCCATGCTCTGCCATGAGAGGACGCACAGCGGGAAGGATGATTGTCAGGGAGATGAAGGACACGTCCACGGAGAAAAAGCCAATCTCCTCCGGGATCTGTTCTTTTGTCAGGTAACGGGCGTTGGTGCGTTCCAGGTTGACCACACGGGGATCGGTGCGCAGGCTCCAAGCCAGCTGACCATAGCCCACATCCACCGAATACACTTTACAAGCGCCGTTTTGCAGCATGCAGTCTGTAAAGCCTCCGGTGGACGCTCCCACGTCCATGCAGATCTTGTCGGTCAGCGTCAAGCCGAACTGCTTCATGGCCTTTTCCAGCTTTAAGCCGCCCCGGCTCACATATTGCAGCCCTTTCCCTCGAACCTCTACCTGAGCGTCCTCGGAGAAAGTGTCCCCGGGTTTGTCAGCTTTCTGGTTGTCTACATAGACCTGGCCCGCCATGATCAGAGTCTTGGCTTTTTCCCGGCTTTCTGCCAGGCCACGCTCTGTCACCAGAATGTCAAGGCGTTTTTTCATGGCTGTCTCCTTTTTCTTTTTGCAGCGTATCCAGCACCATTTGCCGGATGCCCTCTGTGTTCAGCCCCAAAGTCTCCAAGGAGCGGAACATGGGTGCGTGCTTGATATAGGGGTCTTCAATGGCCCGCAGATGGAAATCCCCTTCAAACCCCTGTTCCTCCAAAAGGTAGGAAAAGTGCTCGCCGATCCCTCCCCGCTGGATGCCTTCCTCAAAGAAGAACACATGGCGGCAGAGACAAGCCTCTTTCACAGCGGCGGGATCAATGGGGATGATCCTGTTTAGTTTAATGAGCTTTGTTTCAATGCCTTCTTTTTCCAGACGTTCCTTACATTCAGCGGCGAAAGAGAACACTCTGCCAAAGGTGACAAGGCAAACTGCCGCGTCCTGGTTTCCGTATACACTGGTGGGATCGGTGGTGCTCTGGAAATAAGCAGGCTTGTACAATTCTTTTCCTCGGGGATAGCGGATCGCACATAGCCCCTGCCCCTTCTCCACTAGATAGGTGAGTTGGAGTCGCAGCTCCCGGAAATAAGAAGGGGAATACACGGTAATGTTGGGGATGGTCTGAAGATAGGCAGTGTCGAACACGCCCTGGTGGGTCTTGCCGTCCTCCCCCACCACGCCAGCCCGGTCAATGGCCAGGATGGCCTTTGTATTCTGCATGGAAATATCGTGGATCAGTTCGTCATAAGCGCGCTGGAGAAAGGTGGAATACACGGCGAACACGGGAAGCATCCCACCCGCTGCCAGGCCGCCTGCAAAGGTGACTGCGTGCTCTTCAGAAATTCCCACGTCAAAGAATCTGTTTCGGAACTCTTCCCGAAAATCGCTTAAGCCCGTGCCGCTCTGCATAGCCGCAGTGATAGCGCAGATCTTGGGATTCTCTCTTGCCAACGTGCAGAGGGTCTTTCCAAACTCGTCGGAAAAGCTCTGGGACTTCTCACCGGTGTCTCCGGTTGTCACGTCAAAGCCGGACAACCCATGGTAAATGGTGGGGTCTTGCTCGGCGTACTGATAACCTTTTCCCTTGTAGGTGCGCACATGGAGCAGAACCGGCTTATGAAGCAGCTTGGCGGTTTCCAAAGTTTCAGCCAACTCTTTTACATTATGGCCGTCAAAGGGGCCGTAGTAGGCGAAACCGAAATCCTCGAAAATGGTGGAATTATAAAACAGACGCTTGACGGCCCGCTTTACCCGCCGCAGCGCGCCAGCGATGACAGCTCCCACCACCGGCAGTTTTTGCAGAGAGCGTTCCAGACGGTTCTTTGTTTTGATATACCCAGGTTTTGTACGGATATGGCTGAGATATCGGGCCATGGAACCCACGTTTTTGGAAATGGACATGGTGTTGTCATTTAAGATGACGATCAGGTTCCGATGAAGCCGACCGGCGTTGTTGAGTCCTTCGTAGGCCAAGCCGCCGGTGAGAGCGCCGTCACCGATCACAGCCACCACATAGCCCTCTTTCCCTTGCAGATAATTGGCTTCCGATACCCCCAAGGCAGAAGAAATGGAGGTGCTACTGTGACCGCAGGTGAACATGTCATATTCGCTTTCCTCACGGCAGGGGAATCCTGCCAGGCCACCCTCTGTTCGGATAGTGGAAAACTGAGGATACCGTCCGGTCAGCAGCTTGTAAGGATAACTTTGGTGGCCCACATCCCACACAATGGTATCGCGAGGCGGCGAAAAAGCCAGCCCCAAGGCCACTGTCAGCTCTACCACGCCCAGATTGGAGGCCAGATGGCCGCCATTAGCAGAAACGGTGTCGATAATGACCCGGCGCATCTCCTCACATAGAGCGTTGAGTTCCTGGGACCCCAGCTCCTTGATATCCTTGGGAGAATGGATCGTTTCCAGTAAACTTGCCATAAAGAGACAACTCCCCTTCGATCAAAGAGACTGATCCTGCATCTTGGCGGCAGTGACCGTGTTTTTCAGCAGCATGGCGATAGTCATGGGACCTACGCCTCCCGGCACCGGAGTGATGTAGGAAGCAATGGGCTCTACCTGCTCGAAATCCACATCTCCGCAGAGCTTGCCATTTTCATCCCGGTTCATGCCCACGTCAATGACCACTGCTCCAGGCCGGACCATGTCCGCTGTGACAAAATGGCTCTTCCCTACGGCGGAAACAAGGATGTCCGCCTGACGGGTAACCTCCGGCAGATCTTTAGTGCGGCTGTGGCATACAGTGACGGTGCCGTTCTGATGGAGGAGCAGCATAGCCATAGGCTTGCCCACAATATTGCTCCGTCCGATGACGACACAACGCTTGCCTTCCACAGAGATATCGTATGCCTTCAGCAGTTCCATGATCCCGGCGGGAGTGCAGGGCAGAAATTGATAGTCCCCCAGCATGATCTTGCCTACGTTGTAAGCGTGGAACGCATCCACGTCTTTTTTAGGGTCAATGGCTTCCACCACCGCTTCCTCGTCAAGACCCTTAGGCAAAGGAGACTGGACAAGAATGCCGTGAATATCTTTTTTATGGTTTAATTTGTCCACCAAGGCCAGCAGCTCTTCCT
>HF972654.1:118592-137350 GCA_000432995.1 Clostridium sp. CAG:1013 | reverse complement strand
GCGTATTCTTCCGAATAAATGCCTGTGGCCTGGCAGGCTTTTTTCTTGTTGTTCACATAGATCCTGGAGGCGGGATCGTCTCCTACGATTACCACCGCAAGTCCGGGACAAATGCCCTGCTCTTTCAGAGCGGCGACCTCTTTCGCCACTTCCTCACGCACTTTGGCGGAAACGGCTTTGCCGTCGATGCGCGTTGCCATAATCTTCCCCTTCCTTTCTCAGGTCATCCCTTCTTTTCTGTCTGGCTCTGTTCCTTCTCTTCCAGATCAGTTTCCACTTCTGTATCAGAGTCCGTGTCCTTTTGAGAGGAAGGCTCTTCCTCTTCTTGTTCGGTTTCTTCCTGAGAAGTTACTTCTTTCTTTTCTTCGTCTGCATCGGAACCAAAGATCTCTCGCAGCTCATCCTCGGGAAGGTCGCCAAAAATAGTGCTGGGAGCATGCTCTCTTTCAGGTTCAGGCGTGCCTTCAATCAAACCCACAGATTCCATCACATGGATGTCGCCGCAGCCGGTCAGGCTGGTCTTGTGACGGAACACCACCAGCAGGACGATTCCCGCGATCACACATACACCGGCCAGTACTTGGGAAACACGCAGATTGACACCGGGAATCATCAAGCTGTCAGTGCGCAGGCCCTCAATGAAGAACCGGCAGAAGCCGTACCACACTGTGTAGAGCAGGAAGGTCTGACCGTCATAGCGGCGGAACTTCCTGGTGAAAATATGAAGCAATACGAAACCCAGGATGCAAAGGAGGGACTCATACAGGAAACAGGGATGGACGTTTCCCTCCACCACAAGAGCGGTATTGTCGCTGTGCATGCCCCAAGGCAAGTCAGTAGCGGTGCCGAATGCTTCCTGATTGACAAAGTTTCCCCAGCGGCCAACGCCTTGGCCGATCAAAAAGCCGAGAGACGCGATATCCAACACGGCGGCAACCTTCAGCTTGCGCAGCTTTGCAGTAATGCTTCCAAAAACCACTGCTCCGATCAAACCGCCGTAAATAGCCAAGCCACCGTCGTGAATCTGGAAAATCTTGAGGGGATCGTTCCAGTATTTGTCACCGGGATAGAATATCACGTAATACAGACGGGCGCAGATCACACCGGCGATCAAGCCCACAATGACAACGTCAAACAACCGGTTGACATCGATATTCATTTTTTTGCAGCTGTAACTGGCGTAAATAATGGCCAGCAGGAATCCTATAGCGATGATGATGCCATACCAGTAGATATGATAATCACCGATGGAAAAGGCTACGGTATTCACCGTAAATTCCAATCCCAGATGGGGAAACGTAACTTCATGAGTCATGGGGATAAATCCTCCTTTCAGCGCGAAGGCCGTGTAGGTTTTAGATAGGACGGATCACGGAGAGCACACTCCGATCCTCTTGGAAGATCCGGTCCAGCGTTTTCTGGCAGTCCTCAAGGCTCAGACTGGCCAGAGAATCGATATAGGTGAAAAGCTCCCGGTCTTTCAGAGCCATATTGGCCATACCGTTAGCGATGTTTCCGGTGCTGTTCAGGCTGGAAACGATCTCCCCGTACAGAGCTCGCTTGGAACGCTCGAAAGCCTCTTCCGGGATTCCTTCTTTCTGGAACCGTTTTGCCTCTGCCAAAATGGCCTTGGCCACCTCTTCGGGATCATTGGACTCTCCGGAGAAAATGACCGTGGCAAAGCCGCTGCCCTCAAAATATTCGTAAGCGAAGCTGGATTCATTGACCAGTCCTCTGTTCAGCAGATCCCGGAACAAGGGAGAAGCCTCAGACGCCAGGGTTTCCAGCAGCACTTCGGTAGTGGCAACGTCTTTTTCCGAGCGAGGTTTGGACGCGTCGGGTTCCTTGAATCCGAATTGGAACAGCGGCAGCGCCACAGAAAGACGTTCCTCCACCTTGGAAGAAACAATGGTATCCGGCTCCTGAGAAAATACTCTTGTCACTGTGACAGGCGCGGAAGGCTTGAGCATCCTGTCGCAAACTTCCAAAACTTTTTCCTGGTCGAAGTTACCCGCCAGGGTAAGAACCATATTTCCCAGATTGTAAAAGGTGTTGTAGCAGCGATACAGCAGTTCAGGCGTGATCTGTGCAATGCTCTCCACGGTTCCGGCAATGTCCTCCCGGATGGGATGGCTGTGATACATGGCCTTCAGGTAGTTGAACATCACTCGCCACTGGGGATCGTCATCATACATCTTGATCTCCTGACCGATGATGCCCTGTTCCTTACGCACGGTTTCCTCCGTGAAGTAGGGGGACTGGACAAAGTCCAACAGGATCTCCAAAGACTCATACAGCCTATCGGTGCAGGAGAACAGATAGCAAGTAGACTCGAAGGAAGTGAACGCGTTAGCGTTGGCGCCGGTTTTGGCGAAGCGGGCAAAGGCGTCCCCGTCCTCGCTCTCAAAGAGCTTGTGCTCCAGGTAATGGGCGATGCCCTCAGGCACCGATTCCGGAGCAGGTTCGTCACTGCGCTGGAAACAGTTGTCGATAGAACCGTATCGGGTTCCGAACATAGCGTAAGCAGTGCTGCAATGTTCCTTGGGGTACAGCAAAATGGTCAGCCCGGAAGAGTGTTTGATCTCAGTGTAGGCGTCCCCCACCCGCTGACTTTGATAGATTTTGGTAATGTACTCAGCCATGGAGTTCGCCTCCTTTCAAAGTAAATACCGACGCGGGATAAAATCTTCCGGCGGCCTCTACCACTTGGTCAACAGTATATGCCATGAGCTTCTCCTCCACCTGCTCCGGAGAAAGGGGTGCGCCGGAGAACTGCTGACCCAGGTCAAAGGCCTCCACCTGGTTCAGGGAGTCCCCCACGGACCGGAGAGAGTTCTGCATGGCCAGCTTGGCGGAAAGCAGTTCATCCTCCGTCAACTCCCCCTTTTGCAGAGCAAGCAGCTGGGCTGCGATGGCCTCTTCTGCCCGTTCCAGATTGTGGGTCTCCACGCCGCTCTCGATATACATGGCTCGGCTGTTCTGATTCATGCCAGCAGAACAGTAGTAACAAAGGCTCATTTTCTCCCGGACGTTCTGGAACAGCTTGGAACTGGGCACACCGCCCAGAACAGCCGCTGTAAGGCCGAAGAGGGTCTTTTCCTCCTGGGCGTAGTCAGCCCGGTAGGCCATGGACAGCTTGGACTGGGACAGGGGCTGTTCCTCCACCATGCGGCGGACTTCCTGAGGCTTCTCAAAGGCCAAAGGTCCAGTGATAATGGGTTTTCCAAGTCCAGCAAAGCGCGTCCGGAACATTTCCTCGTTGGGAACACAGTCACCCAGAGCGTAGATCTCAAACCGCGCGTTGGAGAGGATCTCATCCCATGCGGCGGTCACTGCGGCCCGATCCAAGGATTCCACTTCTTCCCGGGTTCCAGAACAGCTGAGGCCAGCGCTCTGACCCTGGAACAGCAGTTCCTCACTGCGGCGGTGGGTATATACGATTTTGTCATTGAATTCGGAATCCATCTGCTCTAAAAGCTGTCTCTGTTTCTGACGGAAATTCTCCTCCGGGAACAAGCCGTCCTGATCCTTCAGAGGATCGAACAGAACAGAAAAAAGCAGATCTGTAAGCAGAGCGAACATGTCCTCACCGCCGAAAGCGTACCGGTTGGAGATACCTTCCGCGGAAAGAGTCAAACACTGAAACGCTCCGATCTTTTGGATCCTGGTGGTGAGAGAAGCTCCGTAAAGCTCTGCCAGCCTGCTGTTGAATGAGGTGTAATCAGGATATTCCCGTGTTACTTGGCTTACAAGGCCAGGCAGGATGGCATAACGCGCCGCAGTCGAAGCCTCCAAAGGCAGAAACATGTTCACAGAGACCTTCATGGTCTTGAACCTTGGGTCTGTAAAGGTATGCAGCGTGACAGCATCGCTGAGACGCCGCGTGGTAATTTCACTCATAATTTTGTAACCTTCCCAAAAATGATTGCTTTAGATGTGGGACAAAAGAAGCAGAAGTGCATAAATATGCTTCTATACAGCTATTTAGTATACCACATTCTCCCATGTTTTGAAAGGGTCCGAAAAAAATTCACAAATAAAACGAAAAAGCGCGCCGCATGAAAAAAGCGGCGCGCTGAAAGACGATTATTTCGTGCCGAAGATCCGGTCTCCAGCATCTCCCAGGCCGGGGAGAATGTATCCGTTTTCGTTGAGGCACTGATCCACAGCGGCACAGTAGACATGCACGTCAGGATGGGCCTTTGTCAGAGCTTCCAGACCTTCCGGAGCGGCGATCACGCACAGGAATTTGATGCTCTTGGGATGGCTGCGCTTGACGATGGTAATGGCGTCCACCGCAGAACCACCGGTGGCCAGCATGGGATCCAGGACGATCACGTCCCGTTCCTCGATGTCGGCAGGCAGCTTGTTGTAGTATTCCACAGGCTTCAGAGTATCATGATCCCGGTAAAGACCGATGTGTCCCACCTTAGCGGAAGGCACCAGTTTCAGCATACCGTCCACCATGCCCAGACCAGCCCGCAGAATGGGAACGAAGGCCAGCTTCCGTCCGGCGATCACCTTGGTGGTGGTCTTCTGCATGGGAGTCACCGTTTCCACGTCCATCAAAGGCAGGTCACGAGTGGCCTCATAGCACATCAAAGTAGCGATCTCACTAACAAGTTCCCGGAAGTTTTTGGTGCCGGTAGAAACGTCCCGCAGGAACGTGAGCTTGTGCTGGATCAGCGGATGGTCCATTACAAAGACATTTTCCATGTTTTCCATTGTCTATCTCCTCCCTTATGGGTAAAAATCAGATTACAGCTGTCCGTTTTCGATCTGAGCGATCTGGTCGATCCGGCGCTGGTGACGGCCGCCCTCGAACTCGGTATGCAGGAAGATATCCACCAGCTTCAAGGCGGTCTCCTTGTCGATGACCTTGCCACCCATGCACAGGATGTTGGCGTTGTTGTGGCGGCGGGTCATTTCAGCGCAGAACTCATTGGTGCAAAGCGCGGCCCGAATGCCCTTCACTTTGTTGGCGGCAATAGAGATGCCAATGCCCGTGGAGCAGACCAGGATGCCGTAGTCAGCTTCTCCGGAAGCCACCGCTTTGGCAGCTTTCGCCGCGATGGGAGCGTAGTCGATGGAATCGGTGTTGTACGCACCGAAATCCTCGTAAGGAATGTTGTTCTCCTCCAGATAACCCCGAACGGCCTCTTTCAGCTCGAAGCCGCCGTGGTCGCAGCCAATAGCCAGTTTCATAACAAAAAGCTCCTTTCCAGCTTTTAATTTGCTTTATGCTTGCGCCTTTTGTTCCAAGCGCTTCTTCAATTCCCGTTCCGCCTGAGGCAGCCGCAGGTACACCGGCGCCAGCGCGGACGCTGAAATCGTGTTGCCTGCCTGAGCGGTCTCTTCCCCTAAAAGGGCCACAGAAGAAGCTCGCTGGAAGCGAATGGTTTCCGGTGCCAGGCGAGCACCCCATGTGCCGAAGGCCTTATGACACAAGGCAGCACCGTCACCCAGAAGCAGCACACGATCCCCATAGGGACGGCATTCCTCTTCCAGCGCGGCGATGGATAAGGCTCGATCCTCTGTCAGGCGTTTCAGCTTACCGTTTTCCACCTGAAACAGAGCGTTATACACTTGACCGCAGCGGGCGTCCATGACAGCGCAAAGCAAAGCGCCTTGGGCGGAAATCCCACCGTAGGCGATGGTCTCCAGGGTGGAGACCCCAACACAGGGAGTGTCGTTTACCATGGCCATACCCTTTACGCAAGCCACGCCGATGCGGACCCCCGTAAAGGAACCAGGTCCGTGGGAGACCGCCAGAACATCCACTTCATTGCAGGAGTGCCCCACGGTATCCAGAAGACTCTGGACCATAGGAAGGAGCGTCTGACTATGCGTCTGTTTTGTATTGACGAAAAACTCGCCAAGGATTTTCCCGTTTTCCGCCACGGCGGCAGAGGCTGCCGTAGCAGAGGAGTCGATTCCTAACGTCAGCATGGCGTTCCCCCTCCTTTCCATCCTTCAATCGTGATGATTCTATCCTGTTCCGCGTCTCCCGGGCGAATATCCACAGAGATTACCTGCTCCGGAAGTGCCCCGGCAATGTTTTCACTCCATTCGATCACCAGCACGCAATCTGTGTCCATGTAGTCGAAGAAACCGGTGGAGTACAGGTCGTCCCAGCTCTCTACACGGTACATGTCGAAATGCTCTACTGTCAGACGACCGGAATATTCGTTGACCAAAGCGAAGGTAGGGCTAGATGCCACATCCCCCGCTCCTAGTCCCATTACAAGCCCTCGGGTAAAGGCGGTTTTACCGGCTCCCATTCCGCCGGTAAACGCAATGATCTCTCCCCCTTTCAGGTCCTGAGCCAGGCGCTGAGCCAAATCTCCGGTTTCCTGAGGGGAATGAGTGATAAACTGCTCCGCCATATCAGAACAAGCCGTGGATCACAGCGTTCTCGTCCACGTCGATCTTTTCCGCAGCGGGAACCTTGGGCAGGCCAGGCATGGTCATAATATCGCCGGCATAGGCAACAACAAACCCAGCGCCGTTGGACAGCCGCAGATCCCGGATGGTGATGGTGAAGTCCGTGGGACGGCCCAGCAGCTTGGCGTCATCAGAAAGGGAATACTGAGTCTTAGCGATGCACACAGGCATAGAGTCGCCGCCCAGAGCTTTGATATCCTTCAGAGACTTGAGAGCGGCGCCGGTGAAGTTCACGCCTTTAGCGCCGTAGATCTTGGAGGCGATAGCTTGGATTTTCTCCTCCACTGTGGCTTCAATGGGATAGATGGGAGCAAAGTTGTTTTTGCCTTCGTTCTCATCGATGACGCGGCAGATGGTCTCGGCCAGCTCCACGCCGCCTTCGCCGCCCTTGCCGAACACTTCAGACAGAGCGTAGGATACGCCCAGCTCCTGGCAGCAGCGGTCGATGACAGCCAGTTCTCCGTCGGTATCTGTCCCGAAGCGGTTGATGGCAACCACCACCGGCACGCCGAACTTACTCATGTTCTCCACGTGAGCTTTCAGGTTGACGATACCCTTTTCCAAAGCGGGAACATTTTCAGCGGCCAGATCGGCCTTAGCCACGCCGCCGTTATACTTCAACGCCCGCACGGTAGCCACAACCACAACACAGGAAGGAGCAAGGCCTGCCATGCGGCACTTGATGTCCATGAATTTCTCAGCGCCCAAGTCGGAGCCGAAGCCTGCCTCAGTAATGCAGTAATCAGCCAGTTTCAGAGCCAGACGAGTAGCCCGCACAGAGTTGCAGCCGTGGGCGATGTTAGCGAAGGGTCCGCCGTGCATGATGGCAGGAGTGCCTTCAATAGTCTGGACAAGGTTGGGATTCACAGCGTCCCGGAGCAGAGCGGCCATAGCACCTTCGGCTTTGATGTCCCGAGCGTAAACGGGCTTGCCGTCGTAGGTGTAGGCAATGAGAATGCTGCCCAGACGCTGCTTCAGGTCGTTCATATCCTTAGCAAGGCACAGGATAGCCATGACCTCAGAAGCCACGGTGATGATGAAGCCGTCCTCACGAGGCACGCCGTTGATTTTACCGCCCAAGCCTACGATCACGTTGCGCAGGGCACGGTCGTTCATGTCCAGGCACCGCTTGATCTGGATCCGCCGGGGGTCGATCCCCAAAGGATTCCCCTGCTGCAAATGGTTGTCCAGCATAGCGCAGCACAGGTTGTTAGCGGAAGTGATGGCGTGCATGTCACCGGTGAAATGAAGGTTGATGTCCTCCATGGGGAGCACCTGCGCATAGCCGCCGCCGGCAGCGCCGCCCTTGATACCGAACACAGGGCCCAAAGAGGGTTCCCGCAGAGCGATGACAGCTTTTTTGCCGATCTTGGCCATGGCCTGCCCTAAACCGGCGGTGGTGGTGGTTTTTCCCTCACCGGCGGGAGTGGGATTGATAGCGGTCACCAAAACCAGTTTGCCGTCGGGCTTGTCCGCCAGACGAGCGAAGGCCCGCTCATTGATCTTAGCTTTATATTTGCCGTAGAGCTCCAGCTCCTCTTCCTGGATGCCCAGTTCCTCCGCGATCTCCGCGATGGGACGGAGTTTTGTGCTTTGGGCGATCTCGATGTCTGAAAGCATTTCCCCCACAACCTTTCTGGCCGACAAGCGGCCACCGAATTTGTATTTCCGGATCTATTATAGAAGATTTTGCAGAAGGTGTAAAGCCCGAAACAAAAAACTTGAAGGGCCGCTGCCACTATGCTATAATTAACATAATTCACCTTTTAATCGATTCCCATGACCGGCACTGGCCGGCCCATTTTTATAAAGAGTAGGATCTTGCTATGGTAAAACGACGTTTAAAAAGTATTTTCAACTATGTCAAAAAGGCGGACATCATTTTGTGGGTGTTGCTGGCAGCCATTTCCGCTTACAGTCTGCTGCTGCTTTACAGTGTGGACCGCTCCACAGGTTCTGGCTATTTCCGAACCCAGATATTCGCTATCGCGCTGGGTGTAGCGGGAGCCATCTTCCTGTCCCTGCTTGACTACGTGGAACTTTCAAACTTCTGGTATCTGTTGGCAGGCTTCTCGGTGTTTTTGATGATCTACACAGCGTTGTTTGGCGACGCGGTCAAAGGCAGCGGCGGCGTTGACGCCCGAGCCTGGATCACCATTGGCGGCAGGACGTTCCAATCGTCGGAGTTGGTGAAAATTGCGTTCATGCTCACCTATGCCAAGCATCTGGATTCCCTTCGGAAACGTGATCTGATCAACCAGCCTCTCCATGTGGTTCTGTTGGGATGTCATGCTCTAGTGCCTATGCTGTTGTGCGAGATCCAGGGCGACACTGGCGCCGGCATGGCGTTTTTCGCCATGTTTTTGGTGATGAGTCTTGCGGCGGGCGTGAAGCTGCAGTATTTCGCCATGTTAGGCGGATTGGTGCTGATCGCTCTCCCCATTCTTTGGAAGTTTGTCATGGAAGACTATCAAAAACTTCGGTTCATTGCGCTGTTCAACCTGGACGATCCCAGTGTTCAAATGGACGCTGGGTACCAGCAATATCAGGGACGGATCTCCATTGGCAGCGGAAAACTGACAGGTCAAGGGTTGTTCCAAGGAAGCCGGGTAGCCAGCAATAGCGTTCCTTTCCAGCAGAGTGACTACATTTTCTCTGTCGCCGGCGAAGAACTGGGATTCATCGGCTGTTCCCTGATTCTCCTTTTGCTGTTCCTCTTTATGGCCAAAGTGCTCCATGTGGCCTATGTGTCCAGAGACGATCTGGGACGCTTCGTTTGTTTCGGCTATTTTGGAATTATCGCGTTGCAGTCTATTTCCAACATCGGTATGTGTCTTGCTCTGCTTCCCGCTATGGGTGTTACCCTTCCCTTCTTCAGTGCGGGCGGTTCCTCCGCTGCGTGTATGTACTTTGGATTCGGACTTGTTCAAAGTGTTTACATGCGCCGCAAGGAAAGCGACGGCCTGCGCTTAAAACGAAAAGAGCCCCTTCGATTCCTTTACAAGCAAATATGACAGGTAAATAAAAAACGCCTTCGAGGATCAACCCTCGAGGGCGTTTCTTATTGGAAAATAACCTTTTTTAAATTCCCTTGACAAACTCCCGGAACCGAGGCAGCATGCCGATCTTGTCCGGAGTATGGGGAGGCATTTGGAGAATGTCGTAACCGGGCAGATTGTTGCCTTCCACGAAAACAGGACCGTTAGGAGTAATAGCAACGTCCCAGCCCACATAACGCATTTTTGGAACCACCAGTGCAGCTTCCAAACACATGGCCTTGGCTTCTTCCCAGTAAGGAATGGCAAAACCTTGGATGGTGGTATGAGTCCGGGGATGCTCCGTGTAGGTGTTTCGGGCCTTGTCGTAGGCGGGGTACTGGATGACACCCTTCTCCAAATCCAAAGGTGCAAACATGCCGCCAGAATGAAGGTTGTCCACAGGGCGGTCGCTGTTGCCGATGCGGATATGAGCATAGACGATGTGTGGACCGGTCTCATTGACGATGGTGACAACGCGGAGAGTATTGATGGCATGAGGATTCATCTTGTTCATAATCTCGTGCTGCTGGAGCACGTCCTCCACAACACCGATGCCTTCTGCCTTCAGTTTGTCGTACATCTGGTCCAGAGAAGCGAAATCCTTCTTAAACAGCTTATTGACGCCGAAACCGCCACTGGAAGATTCCGGTTTCACCATGACAGCATCCCGGTTCTCCATAAATTTCTTGAAATCCTCTTTGGATGCCTTGGAAAAGTCCAGCCACTCTCGGCCAATGTATTTGGCGAAGGTGGTGTAGAATTCTGTTTTGTTGTCGAAGTAGTGGTAGGAATCACGGTCATTGAGAATGCGGGTCATAGCATTGTTGACACTGCGGGTCACATAGGTTGCCCGCTGAGCGTCTGTAAGGTTATAGAATTCGCACAGCAGATAGTCGTTGAACCCTGCACCGTACTTGACACCGCACTTCACAACGTCGGCCAAAATGCCTACGGAGTTCTTCTTCGTGATCTTGTGGACCTTACCCACGGTCCGGAACAACTCAGGATAATCCATGCGGGTAACACAGGTCAGGATAAATTTCAGCTTTCCCATGGTCCTCTCCCCCTTACCGCTTTTTGTTGCCACCCTGCAGGCGGCGCTGGGTAGCTTCCTCGTCCAGGCGCAGCTCACCCTCATCAGTGATGGTGAGCACGCTGCCTACCTTGGCCCCCTGGGGCAATTCCGGCAATTCGATGGCAAAGAATTTCTGGTCGCTGTCTGTGCAGATGGCAAATTTACCGTCCAAACGGTCAATTACAAGCTGTTTCATGGATTCCCTTCTGTCCTTTCCAGTATATTGTGATATTCACTTCTCAGGGAGAGCTGTTCCCCATCCCAGGAAAACACCAGATCCCCGTCGGTATCCGTTCGATAGATGGAAGCGCCCACGCTTTCCAGTCTCCGCAGAGTTTCCTCCCTAGGTAGGTTGCTGTTATCCGGTCCTACCGAAATCACCGCGTATTCTGGTGAAACCGCCTCCAGAAACCTCTGGGAGGAGGATCCAGCGCTGCCGTGGTGGGCCACTTTTAGCAGATCCACATCCAGGTCAAGCCCGGATTTCACTAAATCCAATTCTGCCTGTGACTCCATGTCGCCGCAGAACAAAGCAGAGAAATCTTGGTACTCCAAGCGCAGCACTAGAGAGCAGTTGTTGGACTCCTCATACTCTTTCAAAGGTCCAAGCACTTCCAGGGTAGCACCTCCAAGAGAAAGGGTGTCCCCTACTTCCACTTCTTGCATGGGGAGCTCCCTTGTGCCGCTAGTTTCCTTTAAGGCGGTGAATTCCAGAGTTTGACACATTTCCTCCGGCCAGGGATAGACGATCAGCTGACCAACGGGAAGTTCTTCTAACACCTGGGCCATGCCTCCGATGTGGTCGCTGTCCGGATGAGATGCAATCACGTAATCCAGCTGGTCCACGCCCATCCTGTACAGGTAATCTACCACTCTGTCCCCAGAAGCTGATGTCCCAGCGTCAAGAAGCGCCGTTTCCCCTTCGCACCGTAAAAGTAGAGCATCCGCCTTGCCCACGTCGATGACATGAAGTTCCAGCGGCGCGGGTTCTGCTGTGCCCCGAAATCCGGAGAGAGCGGATAGTTCCCACCAAAACGCTTTTCCCGGCGGGGTGATAGAGAAGATTAGCAGTACTGCTAACAAGACAGTTCCCGCCCGTCTGAGCCACATGCGGCGTTTCCTAGTCTCCGGTTTCACGGTCACTCGTTCCCTTCAGAGGGTCCGCCCTGCTGCATGTTCCGCTCCAGCCACTGAGCGTACGTCATTAGGACCTGACGGGGCTTGGAACCCTCGTGGGGACCAACCACGCCCAGTTGCTCCATCTCGTCGATCAGCCGTCCAGCCCGGGCGTAACCCAGACGCAGACGCCGTTGAAGCAGGGATGTGGAAGCCTGTCCGGCCTCCACCACGCACTTGATGGCTTCGTCGATCATGGGGTCTCCCCCGGTCTCATTGTCGCCGCTGTCGTCGCTCTTGGATTCGCTGGCAGCGTTGCGCTCGATCTCCTCAATGACTTTCTCATCATATTCAATGGTTTTTGTCTTTTTCACAAATTCCACCACAGAGGAGATTTCCTCGTCGGTGACATAGCAGCCCTGGACTCGCAAGGGCTTGTTGGAGCCCACGGGAGCGAACAGCATATCGCCGTTACCCAGCAGTTTTTCGGCGCCGCCAGAGTCCAGGATGGTACGGGAGTCCACCGCGTTGGACACGGTCAAGGCAATACGGCTGGGAATGTTGGCTTTGATCAAACCGGTCACAACGTCCACGGAGGGACGCTGTGTAGCCACTACCAAGTGCATTCCGGCGGCACGAGCCAGCTGAGCCAGCCGGCAGATGGAATCCTCCACCTCTTTGGGGGCGGCCATCATCAAGTCTGCCAGCTCGTCGATGATAATGACGATCTGGGGCATGGCGGGCATGGGTTGACCGTTCTCATCCTGATAATTTTGAGAGGCCGCTAAACTATTATACCCTTTCAGGTTACGCACATTGAATTCGGAAAAGATCTTATACCTTTTCATCATTTCCGACACAGCCCATCCCAGAGCGCCAGAGGCCTTTCTGGGATCGGTGACCACGGGTACCAACATGTGGGGCATGCCGTTGTACTCGGTGAGTTCCACAGCTTTGGGGTCGATCATCAGGAACCGAACCTCGTCAGGGCTGGCTTTATACAACATGCTGATGATCAGCGAGTTGATACACACGGATTTACCGGAACCAGTAGTACCGGCAATGAGCAGGTGGGGCATTTTTGCCAGATCGGCGATCACAGGTTGGCCCGCGATATCTCGGCCCAAAGCTACGGAAAGTTTGCTCTTGGAGGACTGGAAAGAATTGGATTCCACCAGTTCCCGCATACGCACTGTACTGCGGCTCTTGTTTGGTACTTCGATGCCTACGGCTGCCTTTCCAGGAATGGGCGCTTCAATACGCACACCCGTCGCCGCTAGGTTCAAAGCCAGGTCATCGGAAAGGTTTGTGATCTTGCTGATCTTGACGCCAGCGGCGGGCTGGATCTCATAGCGGGTGACAGCCGGGCCACGGCAGATATCCAGAATCTTGGTCTGGACGCCAAAGCTTTTCAAGGTGTCCACCAGGATTCTGCCGTTGGTCTGCAATTCTTCTGTTTCCAAGGCCGGATTGCCCTGGGGACTTACCGCCAGCATAGTTACAGGCGGATAACAGTAAGCGGTCTTGGAGGGTTCCGCACCTGTATACAGTGCTTGCTGGAGAGGCGTGGCTTCCTTTCGGTCGTTTCTCTCCTTTTGCTCCATAAATTTTTCCGTCAGCTCTTTAACTTCCTCAGGGACGGGAGGCTTTTCCGAGACCTCCGAAACAGAGGGCTGTTGTTCAGCCGCGACAGCCGGTTCCTCCATTGCAGGCTTTTCAGCGGGCATGGAAGAATGAACCGTCTCCACCGGAGGCACTGGAATATGGATGTCTTCGATCTCCTCCAGCGCCCGTTCCAGCGCTTGTGTCCCCTCTTCCATTTCCTTCATTGCGGGGGACGGCTCCTGAGGAGCGGGGATGCTTGTCGCCGGAGTAGTGCGGTTTTCCTCTTTGGGTTCGTCAACTCCGAACACGGCTTTCAAACGGTCCAGCTTGTCGTTCTTCTTTTCCGCCTTTTTCTTCTCAGGAGGTGGCGGGAACAAAGCTGCTGGTGTATCAGCGCGCACAGGATGCGCAGGCAGTTGGGCTTCCAGGGAAACGTCGATCTCCGACTCCCGCTCCATCTCCAAAATCTGCCGCTCTTCTTCTCGGCGCAGGCGGGCGTTTTGGATACCCTCAGACATCACGTCCACCGGTTTTTTGATGGTGCGGAACAGACCAATCAACGTGGTGCCAGTGAGGATCATCACTGCTACAAACAGCAGCAGGACAACAATAATCCTGGCCCCCACTTCTCCAGTGGCACGCAGCAGGGGCATGCCCAAGATGCCGCCCACCACTCCGCCGCCAGTTCCCGCGTTGGAGGTGTAAAGATATCCTATGTATTCAAAGAAATTCAGTCCATCAGGGATGGCACGTTTCCCGAAGATGAATCCGGTGGCGCAGAACAATACGATTACCGCCACAGTCATCCAGATCTTTCCGCTGATAGAACCCCGGGGCTTTTCCATGGCAATGATCACTGCCACATAGATCACCAATACCGGCCACAACAGTGCCCAGCTGCCGAACAGACCCAGAATGGCGTCGTGAGCCCAGCGCCAAAGGTTATCGCCCGGGATAATCACTAAACATCCAAGGAGAATAGCACTGGCGAAAAGCAGGACCGCTCGGATCTGATTTTTCTGCCGGATGGCTTCAGCGGTGACTTGAGGGCTCTTATTCCCTCTGGTACTGCGAGAACCGGTATTCTTTTTCCCGGACGAAGACGGCGAGGACCTTTTGGCCGCCGGCTTTTTCCGGGGAGTAGATGTTTTTTTTGCTGGCAAACGTTCTCCCTCCGATCTCATACCTCTAGTTCTCAAGAGCCCAGTTTCACAGTTTATAAGGGCAGACCGGTAAACAGGTTGTTTCCGGTAATATGTTCGATGATGCCGATAATGGTCACTGCTGCGCCCACGATCAAGGTGTAAAAAGCGAAAATGTGCAGCTTATTGGTGGTGACGATCCACTTGAGCAACTTGATGGCCAAAAAGCCCACGATAGCCGCAGTGAGCACTCCTGCGATCAGGGGACCTGCGCCCACAGCGTTTGCCTGGTCTCCCATATCCAGCAGGGAAACAAGAGCAGCTGCCGCAATAGAGGGAATGCCCAGCACGAAGGAATAATCCAGAGCGGTCTGCTGGTTGATCCCCCGCAGAAGGCCCACAGACAACGTGGAACCGGAACGAGACAGGCCGGGGAACACGGCTGCCAAGCACTGTGTCAAGCCAATGAGGATAGCGTCCACGGTGTGGATCTTTTTCCGTCCATTGCTTTTGACACGGCGGCCGGAAGCGTCGGTGCGTGTCCTTGTCTCCTTGATCCGCTTATTGGCATGGATCCCGGAAAACAGCAGAGCACTGGTGGCCAGAAGAGCCAAGCCTTCCACAACGATGTCAGAATCGGAACCCAGCATCTCGGACAGTCCTTTAATATCCAGACCGGTCCCAGGGATGGGCAGGAACAACAGGAACAACGGCAGCAAACCAAAGATCAGCATAAAGATCAGCCGCCGGTCATGGTTCATCTCGCTCCATTTGAAGCGTCCGTGGACTACATCCACACACAGAGAACAAAACTCTTTAATCAGCCGCCAGATCAGCTCCCTGTAAACGAACACCACAGCGATCAGGGTACCCAAGTGGAGCATAACGTCAAACAGGATGCCCGGCAGCTCTATGCCGAACAAATGCTTTGAAATGGACAAGTGGCCGCTGCTGGACACAGGCAGAAATTCTGTCGCGCCCTGGATGATTCCTTGGATAATTGCTTCAAAGATGGTCATAAACTCCTCCTTCTATGTAACGGCGGAAAGTTCCGCCGATTTGTCACTGTGTTTTCTTTTTTCTCGTTGTTGTCTTCTGGGCGGATGTCCGGCGTTTTTTGTTTTGGTCGATCATCTTTCCCAAACAGTCCATAGCATCTGAGAGAGAACCCAAAGAGTCGATCAAGCCCTCTTCCACAGCGTCCGGACCGTCCAGCACTGTGCCCACATCCATCACCAGCTCCTGGGTGTTCATGGAAAGATCCACGAAGCGCTCCTTGGTGATGTTGGAGTTCTGGGTGACGAAATTGGTGATACGATCCTGCATCCGGCGGAAATATTCCAGCGTTTGGGGAATTCCCAGCACCAGGCCGTTCATCCGAACGGGATGGATAGTCATGGAGGCAGATTCCGCGATGAAGGAACGCTTTGCGGCCACAGCCAGAGGCACACCGATGGAATGACCGCCGCCCAACACCAAGGAAACCGTTGGCTTTTTCATGCCGGCAACCAGTTCCGCCAACGCAAGGCCTGCCTCTACGTCTCCTCCCACGGTGTTGAGGAGCATGAGCAGACCATCTATCTGGGGATCTTCTTCCACCGCCACGATCTGGGGGATCACGTGTTCGTATTTGGTGGTTTTGTTTTGCGAGGGCAGAATGTAGTGGCCCTCGATCTGCCCGATGATGGTCAGGCAGTGAATGGTTCTTCCGTTGCACCGTGTGGTGACGGAGCCGTCCTGTACCAGGGGACGCTCAGACGTTTGAGAGGCGATATCCGTCTCCCCTGTCTCAGGCTCTTCCCCTGCCTCAAGCGCCAAGCGGCGCAGTTTCTTTTCTTCGGCTTTTTTCATGGCAGCATCCTCCTTTACAAAGGATAGTCTGCCAGAAAACCCGTCCAATCATACCAAGGACGAAAAAAAGCCTGGAGGCGGACAATAACTATTTTATTATATCATCCCTTTCCCCCCAGGGCAAGTGAAAAGCTCCCCTTTTCTTTCAAGGGAAGTTTCATTTGCCTATCCCATACAATGGTGATATAATTTTGTCAGAAACTTTTGGTTGGAGGAGAGTGGGTATTTTATGGACAGTTTGATCATATCTTTGGAGATCGTTCTGCCCCTATTCCTTTTGATGGCGGTAGGTTATGTCATCAAATTGACCGGCATGATGAACGAGACATCCGTCAAGCAGACGAACAAAGTAATCTTCAAGATCTTTCTCCCCTTACTGGTGTTTTGCAATATCTATAACACCGAGCTTGCGGAGAGCTTTAATTCCCAGCTTCTGCTTTACGCCGTAACGGGTGTGGCGATCCAATTCGTGCTGTCTCTGTGCCTGGCAGTGTTGCTGGAAAAGGACAACTCCCGGCGGGGCGTGATGCTCCAGGGTATGTTCCGAAGCAATTTTGTGTTGTTTGGTATTCCTATCAGCACTGCTCTTTTCGGAGACACGGCCGCCGGACTGGCATCCATTCTCATCGCTGTGATCATTCCCATGTACAATGTCCTGGCGGTAGTTTCTCTTGAGCTTTTTAATGGTAAGCGTCCCAACGTGGGAAAGATCCTGGTAGGCATCATCACCAACCCGCTGATCATCGGCTCTGTGTTGGGTATTCTTTTTGTGGTGTTCCATATTCCCCTGCCCACTCCCGTTTACGATACCATCAGCGACCTTTCCACCATTGCCACGCCTTTGGCTTTTGTTATTTTGGGCGCGTCTTTCAGTTTTGGGGATGTGGGACGCTATATCAAGGAATTGTTTATCGTTTTGGGTGCGAAACTGCTGGTATTCCCTGCGCTGTTTCTGGGGATTGCTCTGCTGCTGGGATTCCGGGGCGCTCCTTTGGCTGTACTGCTCACCGTGTTCGGCGCGCCTATCGCGGTGTCGTCCTTTACCATGGCTCAGCAGATGGGCGGTGACGACAAATTGGCGGGTCAGTTGGTGGTGTTCAGTTCTATCTTGTCTATCGGCACCATGTTCCTGCTCATCTTCTTCCTGAAGGAAATGGCTTTCCTATAAGTGCGTCAAGGGTTTTTCTTATTCAAAAAATACAGGATAAATCATTGACATACAGTGGTTTTTCGGCGATAATATCTTATTATAGTTTTATTCTTTAGTGTAGAAAAGCAGTACAATTCATACATAAAAAGGGAGGATTTCCATGGGCAGAACTCTTGCACAGAAGATCATCGCAGAGCATTTGGTCAGTGGCCAAATGAACGTGGGCGAGGACATCGGCCTGCGCATCGACCAGACCTTGACCCAGGACGCCACCGGTACAATGGCGTATTTGGAATTTGAGGCAATGGGCGTACCCCGTGTAAAAACGGAACGCAGCGTAGCTTATATCGATCATAACACCCTGCAAAGCGGCTTTGAGAATGCGGACGACCACCGGTTTATCCAGTCTGTTGCCAAAAAGCATGGTATCTACTTTTCCCGTCCTGGCAACGGCATCTGCCACCAGGTACATCTGGAGCGTTTCGGCATCCCCGGAAAGACTTTGATTGGCTCTGACAGCCACACCCCCACCGGCGGTGGTATCGGTATGCTGGCTTTCGGCGCCGGCGGTTTGGACGTGGCTGTGGCCATGGGCGGCGGCGAGTACCATATCAATATGCCCAAGATGACGAAAATAAATCTTACCGGCAAATTGTCTCCTTGGGTCTCCGCTAAAGACGTGATCCTGGCAGTACTGCAAAAGATGAGCGTCAAGGGCGGTGTGGGCAAGATCATCGAGTATGGTGGTGAAGGCGTCAAGACCCTCACGGTCCCCGAGCGCGCCACTATCACCAATATGGGAACCGAGTTGGGCGCCACCACTTCCATCTTCCCCTCTGACGAGATTACCCGCCAGTTCCTGGAAGCCCAGGGGCGTGGCGACTGCTGGAAAGAATTGAAGTCCGATGAGGATGCTCAGTACGACGAAATCATCGATTTGGACCTGTCCTCTCTGGAGCCTCTGGCCGCTTGTCCCCACAGCCCTGACGCGGTGAAGTCTGTCACTGAGATCGGGCCCATCAAGGTGGACCAGTGCTGCATTGGCTCCTGCACCAACTCCTCCTATCTGGATATGATGCGTGTGGCTGCCATCCTTAAGGGGAAGACGGTCCACCCCGACGTGAACCTGACCATCGGCTGCGGTTCCAAGCAGGTGTACAATATGCTGGCCTTGAACGGCGCTCTGGCGGACATGATCGCCGCTGGCGCCCGGATCCTGGAATGTGTGTGCGGTCCCTGCATCGGCATGGGCCAGTCTCCCAACTCCGGCGGCGTTTCCCTGCGGACCTTCAACCGGAACTTTGAGGGGCGCAGCGGCACAGCAGACGCTCAGGTCT
>HF972654.1:111842-118579 GCA_000432995.1 Clostridium sp. CAG:1013 | reverse complement strand
GCTCAGGTCTCCCTGGTGAGCCCTGAAGTGGCGGCTGCTTCCGCCCTCACCGGCGTTCTCACCGATCCCCGTACTCTGGGCGAGCCGGTAGAGATCTCCATGCCGGAGAAGTTCCTCATCAACGACAATCTGGTGGAAGCTCCCATCGAGGAAGCTCTCATGGAGACTGTGGAGATCCAGCGCGGTCCCAATATCAAACCTTTCCCTGTTTCTGAGCCTCTGCCGGATTCCATTGAGAAAAAGGCTATTTTGAAGGTGGGCGACAACATCACCACCGACCACATCATGCCTGCGGGCGCTAAGATCCTCCCCTTCCGCTCCAACATCCCCTATCTGTCTCAGTTCTGCTTCGGTGTCTGCGACAAGGAGTTCCCCCAGCGGTGTAAAACCGAAGGTGGCGGCATCGTCATCGGCGGTTCCAACTACGGACAGGGCTCCTCCCGTGAGCACGCTGCTCTGGTGCCCCTGTACTTGGGCGTCAAGGCTGTGGTGGCGAAGTCTTACGCTCGCATCCACTGCGCCAACCTGGCAAACGCCGGTCTGATTCCCCTGCAGTTCGTGGACGAGTCCGACTACGACCGCATCGATCAGATGGACGTGCTTCGCCTGCCCAATATCAAGGCAGAGTTGGAGAAAGGCAATGCTGTGACTCTGGAGGACGTAACCAAAGGCATCACCATTCAGGTGGAAGCCCAGCTCACTCAGCGCCAGAGAGATATGGTGCTGGCAGGCGGCCTGCTCAACTACACCAAGAGCCAGGCAAACTAAATTTAGACAAAGAAACTTTTTATAAAGGAGCGAGACCATGGCAGAGTTTCAGAAGATCCCCATGAAAACACCGCTGGTGGAGATGGACGGCGACGAGATGACCCGTGTCATCTGGAAAATGATTAAAGACATCCTCCTTCTTCCCTATGTGGACCTGAACACCGAATATTACGACCTTGGCCTGGAGAACCGGGACAAGACCAACGACCAGGTGACGGTGGACTCCGCCCTGGCTACCAAGAAATACGGCGTGGCTGTAAAGTGCGCCACAATTACTCCTAACGCTGCTCGTGTGGAGGAGTATCACCTGAAGGAGATGTGGAAATCTCCCAACGGCACTATCCGTGCTTTGCTGGACGGCACCGTGTTCCGTACCCCTATCGTGGTGCGTGGTATTACTCCCTTTATCCCCAACTGGCGCAAGCCTATTACCATTGCCCGTCACGCTTACGGTGACGTTTACAAGAACGTAGAAGCTACGGTTCCTGCCGGGGCCAAAGCTGAGCTGCTGGTCACCAAGGCCGATGGCACCGAGGAGAAATATCCCATTCACAACTTTGACACTCCCGGTATTATTCAGGGTCTGCACAACATCGACAAGAGCATTGAGAGCTTTGCCCGCTCCTGCTTCAACTTTGCTCTGGATTCAAAACAGGACCTGTGGTTTGCCACCAAGGACACCATCTCCAAAAAGTACGACCATCGCTTCAAGGACATTTTCCAGGAGATCTACGACAAGGAGTACGCGGAGAAGTTTGAGAAAGCCGGCATCGAGTATTTCTACACTCTGATCGACGACGCAGTTGCTCGTGTTATTCGCAGTGAGGGCGGCTACATCTGGGCATGCAAGAACTACGACGGTGACGTGATGAGCGACATGGTGGCCACCGCCTTTGGCAGCTTGGCTATGATGACCTCCGTGCTGGTAGCCCCCGACGGTACCTGCGAGTACGAAGCCGCTCACGGTACGGTGCAGCGTCACTACTACAAGTACCTCAAGGGCGAAAGCACTTCCACCAACTCTGTAGCTACTCTGTTTGCTTGGACTGGCGCACTTCGCAAGAGGGGCGAGCTGGATGGCAACACCGCTCTGATAGAGTTTGCCGATAAGCTGGAGGCAGCTACCATTTCCACCATTGAGTCCGGCGTGATGACCGGCGACCTGGCTGCCATGTCCACTCTGCCTGAGATCCGCAAAGTGGATACAGAAGGCTTCCTGCGGGCTATTGACGAGAACCTTCGGGAAATGCTGTAAATCGCAAAAAATCTGACCCATAGGAAGTTATCCCATATGATACAGAAGAAACAAAATGTTTCCATGTCCGTGATACGTCGCCTACCCCGGTACTACCGGTTCCTTACCGAACTGGGAAAGAAAGGCGAGACGCGCATTTCCTCCAAAGAGCTCTCTCAAAAAATGGGCTTCACCGCTTCTCAGATCCGCCAGGATTTCAACTGCTTTGGCGGTTTTGGCCAGCAGGGTTACGGCTATAACGTGGCCCAGCTTTGCCAGGAAATCGAGAAGATCCTGGGTATCCAAAAACGCCATCCCTGCATTTTGGTGGGCGCCGGCAACTTGGGAAAAGCCATCGCTGGGCATATGCCTTTTGAACAGCTTGGGTTTTCCCTCATCGGGATTTTTGACAATGCCAAACGGGTGATCGGGACCAAGATCAGCGGTCAAGAGGTGTTGGACTACGCTGTCATAGAGGAGTTCTACAAAGCGCAGCATCCTTTGATGGCCATCCTTTGTATCCCGCAGGAATATGTGGAGTCTGTTTCCGATGAGCTTTACGCTCTGGGAATCCATTCCTTTTGGAACTTTAGCCATTTTGATATTGCCCTGAAGCATCCGGACGCTATCGTGGAAAACGTACATATGAACGACAGCCTGATGACCCTCTCCTATAAACTGGCTGCCGCCGAAGAGGAAACAGAAGAATAAAGCATGAAAAAAAGCCTCGGACATTTGTCCGGGGCTCTTTTTTGTTTTCTTAGCCTTCGTACGGAATGATCTCCACAGACTGGATGACCACATCCTCCTTAGGTTTGTTGTTGGAATCAGTGCTCACGGAAGAAAGAGCATACACATTGTCCATGCCTTCAAATACCTGAGCAAACACCGTGTGGCCTTTTCCTGCGGTGGAATAGTAGCCGTCCAGAGTGGGATTGCCGCCTTTTTCCTCGTAGAGCTTTTTCACTTCGCTGGTCATCTTGTCCATGTCCACCCAGCTGCCATAGTAGGCGGTGAAAGTATCAGGATCCTGCTTGTAGACTTCAAATCCCTGTTGGAAATCATCCCAAGAGTTGCTCCAACCGCCGGTGGCGTTGATGAAAAACTGACTTCCATTGGTGTTGGGACCAGCATTGGCCATGGCCACAGCACCGTCGATATTCAGCAAGTTCTTGTTGAACTCATCTTCAAAAGAGTCGCCCCAGACGCTTTCGCCGCCGGTGCCGTCTCCCTTGGGATCGCCGCCCTGGATCATAAAGCCTTCAATGATCCGGTGGAAAGTCAGACCGTTATAGTAGCCGTCCAGCGCATGCTTTTTGAAATTGTACACGGTCTTGGGAGCTTCGTCCGGGAAAAACCGCAGCTTGATCACTTCGCCGCTCTCCATGGTGATCACGGCGATCTCTTCCCCCTCTTCGGGCATGTCCAGCTGATATCCGGCCTTTTTCCCATTGTCCTGCTGCTTCAGGTCCTCCTGAGCCACCAGGGTATCGGCGGTGTCAATGACACTTTCAGCAGGGGTAGGCTCCACGGAATTGCCGCAAGCCGTCAAGAGGCAAGCCGCCAACAGAGCGGAAAGCCCCGCAAGGATTCTACGTTTCATTTTAGTTACTTCCTCTCTTCTCTTCGTTCAAGCACGAACCCGGAAAAACCAGGGCCCGCGTTTCGCAACATGTGGCTATTGTACCGTAAAAGGGAAAAAGATGCAAGGCTTCCCCGGGCATTTTCCTTTCCCTCAGGTCATATATATGACTGTATCACGGGAGGAGGGCAATGGGTCTGGGCCCTCGCAGAGAAAGGAAGAAAAGAAAATGCAGTTTCATCCGGAAGGTCATTTGATCGACACATTTGAAAACCGGGCTTCTCTTCAATCCCCCGCTTCCCTGGCGGAGGCAATGCGCGACGGGAAGATCCTGGAAGCAAAGGCGGTGATGTGCGACTCCAAACACAACCTCATCGTGGATCTGAAATTTATGCGCGGGCTCATTCCCCGGGAGGAGGGCGCCATCGGCATCAGGGACGGCACCGTACGGGACATCGCAATCCTTTCCCGGGTGAACCGTCCGGTGTGCTTTTTGGTGCAGGATTTTATCCGGGACGAATACGGTCGAATTACGGCGCTGCTCTCCCGCCGGGCCGCTCAAGAAAAATGCCGGGAGGAATTTATCTGCTCCCTCTCCCCCGGCGACGTGATCGACGCCAGAGTGACCCACATCGAGCCCTTCGGCGTGTTCGCGGATATCGGGTGCGGTATCGTCTCCCTGCTCCCCATCGATTCCATCTCTGTTTCCAGGATCGAGCATCCTCGGGAGCGCTTCCTGGTGGGAATGGACATCCGAGCCATTGTAAAATCCAGAGAGAACACCAGAGTCACCCTGTCCCACAAAGAGCTGCTAGGCACTTGGGAGGAGAACGCCGCCCGGTTTCGGCCGGGTGAGACTGTGGGGGGCATCATTCGCAGCATGGAGAGCTACGGCGTTTTTGTGGAGCTGACCCCCAACCTGGCAGGACTTGCGGAGGTAAAGGAAAACATCTATCCTGGCCAGCAGGCCAGCGTCTTTATCAAAAGCATTCTTCCCGCTAGAATGAAGGTAAAGCTCATTATTATCGAGACCTTCGACCCAGAACCTCGCAAGCCTGCCCAGCCTGAGTATTTCTTTCAGGGGGACCACATGGAGGAATTTCTTTACTCCCCGCCTCAATGCGAAAAACATATCGCCACTTATTTTAAGCGGTAGTAAAAACCCGCCCAGCCTGGGAACTCCAGACTGGGCGGGTTTCATTGTGTGATAGAGTTATTTCTCAGTGTCGCTTTGAGCGGCAGGAGTTTCTTTTTCTGTCTCCTCATCAAAGGTGAATTTTCCATCCACGTAGTCGCACCGGTAGGTCTTATTCGCGGTGACCGCACCTTCCAGCATCTTTTCGGAGATGGGATCTTCCACCTGGCTCTGAATCACCCGGCGCAGAGGACGAGCACCATAGCTGGGATCATATCCCTTTTCCGCTACCGCGTCCACAGCGGCGGGGGTAAAGCTCATGGTGATATCCATGTCGGCCAACTTCTTGGTCAGCGTGGAAAGCATCTTGCCAGCGATCTTGGAGGTGTCCTCCTTGGTCAGCTTGTGGAACACGATGATATCGTCCACACGGTTCAGGAACTCCGGACGGAACAGAGCTTTCAGCTCGCCCATGACCAGCTCTTTGGTTTTTTCAAAGTCGGCTTCCATGGAGGCGCTTTCGGACTCTTCCTGGCTGAATCCAAGGCTCTTCTGTTTGTCGGTGATCAGTCTGGCGCCCACATTGGAGGTCATGATAATTACCGTGTTCTTGAAGTCTACGGTCTTGCCCTGGGAATCGGTCACACGGCCATCCTCCAGGATCTGGAGCAGGATGTTGAACACATCCGGGTGAGCCTTTTCGATCTCGTCGAACAGCACCACGGAGTAGGGCTTGGTGCGCACGGCTTCGGTCAGCTGGCCGCCTTCGTCAAATCCCACATATCCGGGAGGAGACCCCACCAGACGAGATACTGTGTGTTTCTCCATGTACTCGGACATGTCGAACCGGATCATGGCTTTTTCATCGCCGAACATGGCTTCCGCAAGAGCCTTGCAGAGCTCGGTCTTGCCCACACCCGTAGGTCCTAAGAAAATGAAGGATCCAATGGGACGGTTCTTGTCTTTCAGGCCCACACGGCCACGGCGGATTGCCTTGGCAATAGCGGTGACAGCTTCCTCCTGACCGATAACCCGCTGATGCAGAGTATCTTCCAAACGAAGCAGTCTCTGGCTCTCCTCTTCGGTGAGCTGAGACACAGGCACACCGGTCCACATGGAGACAATGTCAGCGATATCGCTGGGCACCACAATGCTGTTGCTCCGCTCGTTCTTGGCGCTCCATTCGTCCTTGGCACGTTCCAGCTGTTCTTGCAGCTCCTTCTCCTTGTCGCGGAGAGAGGCGGCCCGCTCGAAGTCCTGGGCGTTGACAGCCGCAGCTTTGTCGATCTCGATGTCCTTGATCTTCTTTTCCAGCTCTTGGAGGTCATCCGGGGCGGTAAAGGTGCGCAGACGCACACGTGAGGCAGCCTCGTCGATCAGGTCGATGGCCTTGTCAGGCAGATACCGGTCGGCGATATACCGAGCGGACAGCTTTACAGCGGCGTCGATGGCCTCATCGGTGATCTGCACCTTGTGGTGAGCCTCGTACCGGTCCTTCAAGCCCTTCAGGATGGACACAGCCTCTTCTTCGGAGGGCTCTCCCACCATGACGGGCTGGAACCGACGCTCCAATGCAGCGTCTTTCTCAATGTGCTTCCGATACTCGTTGATGGTAGTGGCACCGATGACCTGGAAATCACCACGGGCCAGAGCAGGTTTCAAGATGTTGGCGGCATCTGCGGAGCCTTCCGCAGAGCCAGCGCCGATGATGGTGTGGAGCTCGTCGATAAACAGGATGATGTTCCCGTCGGCTTTCACCTCATCGATGGCACTCTTGATCCGTTCCTCAAAGTCGCCCCGGTACTTGGTGCCAGCCACCATGCCGGTCAGATCCAGGGAGATAAGTTTCTTGTTTTTCAGAAGCTCGGGAACTTCGCCGGCCTGGATTTTCAATGCCAAGCCTTCTGCAACGGCGGTCTTGCCTACGCCGGGCTCGCCGATAAGCACGGGGTTGTTTTTGGTGCGGCGGCACAGGATCTGAATGACCCGATCGATTTCCGTCTGGCGGCCAATGACAG
>HF972654.1:70849-111818 GCA_000432995.1 Clostridium sp. CAG:1013 | reverse complement strand
TCGATCTTGCCCTGAGCGGCCATCTGGGTCAAGTCGCGGCCAAACTGCTCCAATGCCTTGCCGTTTTGACCGCTGTCCTCCTCGCCGTTTCCGGGACGAGATTCGCTTTTACCGCCGAAGGACGTGTTTTTCAGCATGGCGGAAAGTTCCGACACGATGCGGTTGGGATCAGCCCCCAGAATTTGCAGGAACCGCATGGCGTAGCTCTGGCCGTCCTCAATGATGGCGATGAGCAGATGCTCCGTGCCCACATAGGCATTGTGGAGCTGAGCTCCTGCCATAGCCGCCACCTGCAAGATCCGTTTGGTGCGGGGGGTGAACTCATCGGGGGACAAATTGGTGGGTTCTCCGGTGCCGATGCGCTCCCGGATCAGTTTTTCGTAGTCCTCGGCGGTGATCCCCAATTTATTCAGCACGGTGAACGCCACACCGGTGCCCTCTTTCAAAAGGCCCAGCATCACGTGCTCACTGCCCACATAATCGTGGCCAAACTCCTGAGCGGAGGCGATGGCCAGATTCATGGCATTGTTAGCCTTTTCTGTAAATCCATTGAAACGATATGTCATATCGATCACTCCTTTATCTTCGCGCACAGCTCTCGGGCCATGGTTGCCCGCAGAACGTCGCGCTGGTTCTCGTCAAGTTGTTTGCCTGCCTTGGCCATTAGAGTGGCGGGCTGGGCGTTGACCATCAGAGCGTTCAGCTCTTCCATGGTGACACCTTGCAGCACTCCTGTGGAAAGGCCAAAGCGTATATAGGAAAGCAGCTCCATGAATTCGCTGCTGGAAAGGACACGGGCTGTTTTCAGGATACCCGCGGCCCTGTCAATCTTATCTTGCCAGGCGATATTTTCGCTCATCCGGCTGCGTGCTTTCCGTTCTTCTTCCATCAGCTGGGTGGTGATGGATCGCAGATTCTCAATGGCTTCGTTTTCGCTGAGCCCTAAGGTGATCTGGTTGGAAAGCTGATACAGTCCGCCAATACTCTTGCTTCCCTCTCCGTAGGTGCCCCGAATGGTGAGCCCCAACTTGGAAAGGTTGGAAGAGATTCTAGGCATAGCACCGTTTTCTGTCAATGCCGGCAGATGGAGCATCACCGAAGCCCGCATTCCGGTGCCCAGATTGGTGGGACACTGGGTCAGGTAGCCGAACTCCGGATCGTAGGCGAAGTCCAAAGTCTCGCTGAGCAAGGTGTCGATGCGGTCTGCGGTCTCAGCGGCCTCTTTCAGGGACAGGCCCTCCTTCAGCACCTGGATCCGCAGGTGATCCTCCTCGTTGATCATAATGGAGATGCTCTCGTCCTCGGAGATCAGCAATGCTTTTCCCTGCCGGTCAGAAATGAACTCCGGACTAACGATGTGCCGTTCTACCAGGGAGACGGCCTCCTCTTCGGACGCGCTTTCCAGAGGCAGGAACCGGAACTCTTTGGAAAGAATGCTGTTCCCGGACAAGAGAGCGTCCTTCACTTTTTCTTCCACGGCCTCTCTCTGCTTTTCGGTTGCTCGGGCCGGGAACGGGAATTGTCTTAAATTTCTAGCCAGGCGAACACGGGTGCTGCAAACTACGTCCCCGCAGCTGCCGGCTTTTTCATACCACTTTTTCGTTTCAGCCATGGTTTTCCATCTCCTTGATCTCGTCCCGCAATACGGCGGCCGTTTCAAAATCTTGTTTCTCAATGGCTTGCTTCAGCAAGCGTTTCTTTTCGTCCAGGGGCGATTCTTTTACAGGCATCATCTGATGATGTCCCCCGGTGACCCGCAAGGCTGATCCTCCCGGGACCTTTCCCTTGTGGCGGCTGGTACCGTGGATCCTCTGGATCACAGGTAAAAGCTGTTCACGGAAGGTCTTGTAGCAATCCGCGCAGCCGATCTTTCCCGACTGGGTGATTTCATCGAAGCTGGCGCCGCAGGTAGGACACCGGGCGGCCTTGACGGAAGTGAATCCATTGCCAATGAACCCTCCCAGCAAATTTCCGAAGTCCATTCCCCAGTTGGAGAACAGGTCTCCGTAGCCCTTCTGCTGGGCGCATTCGGAACACAGATGGTATTCTGTCAATTTTCCATTGATGACGGTTTTAATATGAGTAGTAGCGGTCTTTTTTCCGCAGGCTTGACACAGCATAATGATTCCTCCTTTTATGTTCTGGTGGCTAAAAGCATGTTTTTGTAAATGGAGGCTCGGACTGTATCCCGAATCTCTTTCGGTACGGCAGCCAAAGCGTGTTCTGAACAGGCAGCCCGCAGCAAGCTGGCGGCGGATTCATCCACCATTCCGTTTTGCAGCAGGTTGGAGGTCATGGCCCGGGCGGTGGCGGCGTCCAAACTGTCCCCCACTCCATTGACGATATGCATGATCATATCGGATTTAGAAAGCCTCATGCGGGTGATGCGGATATAACCTCCGCCACCCCGGCGGCTTTCTACAATGTATCCCTGCTCCGGCGTGAACCGAGAGGTGAGCACGTAATTGATCTGGCTGGGCACGCAGCCCAAATAGTTTGCCAATTCATTGCGCTGGATCTCAGCAGTGCCGTCCGCTTCATTGAGCAGATCTAAAATGTATTTCGCCACACTGTCACTAATACGCATTTATATTCACCTGATCCTTATTCATTTATCGCACATCTTGTCTTTGACTTTCTTTGACTTTAATTATAGCCTTTTTTTATCTTGGGTCAAGGTCAAACAAAGTCAAAGATGGTGATCTGCTGGCTAAAATCTCACTCAAACTCTTTTATACTCTTGTTTTCTCTTGAAATCAAAAATTTTAAAAGTCAAAGAGAGAGTTGTAACACTTTTTTTCCTGCGCCATAAGATAGAGTGTAATTCGAAAGGAGGCTTTCCACTATGTGTAACGGAAACTGCTCTTGGCTCATCATCATCCTCATCCTGCTGTGCTGCTGCGGCTGCGGCAACGGGTTTGGCGCCAGCACCAACAACGAGTGTGGCTGCGGTAACTGCGGCGGCTGCGGCTGCTAAGTAACGCCTTTCCCCTAGGGATCCGCGGGGCAGTTCCGTAAAGGAGTGACCCCCGGATACACAAAAAGCCCTTCCCTCTCATTTAGAGCGGGAAGGGCTTTTGCTATTTGGCTGAAACTTTTACAGGGAGATTTTACCTTCCTCCACTGCCTGAGACAGGGCCTGAGCCAGCTGGTCCGGGCAGGAAGTGGGACGAGTGCCGCAGTGGATCCCTTTGCAACGGGCCAAATAATCCTTGACCTTCATGCCCTGGGCCAAAGCAGCCACTCCCTGAGTGTTGCCGCTGCATCCGCCGGTAAACTTTACGGACTGGATCACGCCATCCTCAACAACAACATCAATGTGACGGGAACATACGCCTTTGGGGGTGTAGCTGATTTCCATAAGTTAAGATGCGCTTCCTTTCTTTATTTTTCGTCTATTAAATCTATCAAATTTCAAGAAAATTGTCAAGAAGAGGGACATTGGTAAAGTCAGGGTTCACGGGGAACGTCAAATAGAAATTCCGGCTGGAACCGACGGCTGGTGACATTGAACAGAACGATGGACAATACCGCCAGCACTACAATGATCCCCAGTAGCAGCGGAACAGTGATCCGGAAAGCGCCGGTGAACTGCCCCAAATACAGGAGAAGCAGCGGAAGCATGAGATACCCCATAGTTTGCAGAGCTTCCCCGGAACTGTGGACCCTGGAAAATTCCCAGCTGACGAAAACCACCGAAAACAGTGCCAGCACCGGCACAAACAGCAACAGGCAAATGATCCATTCCAAATTCAGGAAAAAAGGTGCTCCCATAAGCAGTTCCGCCACAGAAATGGTAATGGTAAAGGCTACAAAAGACACAAAGGAAATGGCTACCGACAAAAGTGTGCAACAGGTCACCTTTGCGTGAAGGATAGATTTTTCATCAATGGCGGAAAGCATCAATGTCTCGAGAGTGTGCCCTTCCTTTTCCCCAACGAACACTTTGGAGGCAGCAAGCACAGAGCAAATGATGGGCACGCAGAGAAACAACATCGGACAAAGCAGAGTGGTAAAGGCGGCCATCCATTGACGGCGGGGCCCATACTTCTCTACTCCGGACATTAGTGCGGCAATTTGCTTTGGTAACGTGAGGTCGTCCGCTGTGGGTAAAAAGCTGATTGCCACTGAATATACCAGGGGAATTACCACTACCAGAATCACCGGCAGGAGCATCAGTAACGCTCGAGTGCCTTTGCTTCTCCAAAGTGCGCTCAGATCCTTTCCAACCAACACGATCTCTGCGGAAGAGAACACATTACCCAGGTCAAATTTCTTCTCTTGAGGGCTCTTGGAAGAGCTCTTCCCTCTCTTCTCCCGCAACGGATCCTTCTCCAAGGACCGAGTCTTCTGGATCCTCTCCGAAGAACTCTTCCTCTCCGTCGTCTCCCTCCGGGAGCGGCTCTCCTTCTTCATAGAGGACGTCATCCTCCGAGCGTTCGTCTGTCTCAACAGCGTTCACCTTCTTTCTTCTACCCTCCGACCAAGCGTTAAAGATTTCTTCCAAAGTGGGGTGTACTATTCGTGCCTCATAGAGGGACAGCCCTTCCTCCACCGCCTGTGCGATGATCTTGGGCATATCTTTTTCGCTCTCCAGTTCTTTTTCCCAGAAACCGTCTACAAACCGGAACCCGACCGGTCCAGGACAGTCCTCAGCTAAGCGCAGCTGAGCCCTGAAACACACTCCTGCCCCATCCCGCAGACTTTCTAAGTCTCCTTTGGCCAGCAAAGATCCGTCCTTCAAGATAGCGAAATTTTGACAAAACCTTTGAGCGTAACCCATATTGGAGCTGCAAAGGAACAAGCTGGTCCCTTCTTCCTCCGCAGCGTAAGCAAGCATTCTCTGAATTCCCTGGGCGGTTTCCTGATCCAGACCGCCGGAAGGTTCGTCCACCAGCAGGATCTTGGGACTGTGGATCAGCGCTCGGGCCAACGACGCCCTGCGAAGTACTCCCGTGGGGAGCTGCTCCACCGGAAGATCCCTCCCCTCCCAGATGTCCAGCTTATGGAGAAGCAAGGAGGAACGCTCCAGGGTATCATTGTCATCCAAGCCGTGAAGACCAGCAAAAAAACGCAGGTTTTCCCACAGGGTCATGCCTGTGTAAAGCCGTGCCGAATCCAGTACCGTCCCGACTACCCCGTGGAGCCGTTTGGGTTCATGGATTGGAGAAAGTCCCAATACCGTACATTCTCCGGAAGTTGGCCTGGCAAGGCCGGAGAGAAGACGAATCAGCGTGGTCTTGCCGCAGCCCCTTTTCCCGATGCACCCGAAAGCCTCCCCTTGGGGGACCTGAAGATTCAAGCCAGCCAGGACAGCTTTTCCGCCGTATTCTTTTGTCAGATCAAAAGCAGTGATGGCGTCCATAAGCAGTCTCCTTTCGGAACATCAGTGGCGAACATCTGAGGTGCCGTGCTCCCTTAAATATGTGGCTTCCAAATCCGCCAGATGGAGTTTCACGGCCAAGGGATAACGGTCGAAAGCCAAGCTGATAGCAAAGTTTCCACCTTTTACGGCGTCATCAAAACCGCCCATGTGCCAACGAATTGCCATGGCTTCCGCAGGTTTCAGCCGGACGAAGCGCTCAATAAGGTACACGGACTTTTCACCGTGACCAAAGGGAAAGGCATCTTCTACCGAATAATAGGGTCGCTTTTCCCACTGGCCGGTTTCCTCGTTTTTGACGTTGCGGGTAGAGATCTTATAAAATTGCGCCTTGCAAACATCGTGGAGCAGGCCGCACAGCGCGAAGCTCTCCTCGCTGTCCCCTTCCTCAAAGTACTTTTCTCTCAATACTTTATATACATTCAAGCTGTGCTGCACCAGACCGAATTCGCAGGCGCAGTGAAATTTTGTACTGGCGGGCGCGGTGAAAAAATCTGTTTTCTCCAACCAGGCCAGCAGTTGTTCCCCGCCTGCTCTGGTGACATGTTCCTGGAAAAGCCCGCAAAATTCTTCTTTATACCCATTTTCCATGGTTTCTTTCCCCTATTCGATGAAAGAGCCTTTTGGCTGCTCCTTTTTCTACAAGGATACCACAAAAGACAGACCATTTCAATTTGAAATGTATGAACGAATTTGCAACAAAAACGAGCTGCCGAAGCAGCCCGTTTTAGATCAGTCAGACCGGAAACCCTTACCGATAATCTCACTGGTATTGGTAATGAACATAAAGGAATGAGGATCGATTTCCTTGCACTTCTGGCGGAGCCGAACGGCCTCCCCACGCCGAACGGCGGTAAGGACCACCTTTCGCTCTGTATGAGAGTAAGCACCCTCGCCATCCACCACTGTGGAGCTGTGGTGCAGATCTTTAATGATGAAATCACAGATCTCCTTAGGTTTGGACGTGACAATGGAGAAGAATTTGCAAAGGTTGATGCTCTCGATCACGGAGTCCACTACAAACGCCTTGAGGAACAGGCCCAAAATAGAGAACATACCGGTCTCGATGCCAAAGAAAAAGACAGAGGCCAACGCAATGACGCTGTCACTGACAAACAGCGCTTTGCCGATATCGGAAATGCTGGTGTATTTCTTCAGGATCATGGCCACGATATCCGTGCCGCCGCTGGATGCGTTGTAGTTAAACATCAGCGCAGACCCCACTGCGGGAAGCATCATGGCGAAACAGAGTTCCAAGAGAGGCTGATTGGTGAAAGGCCCGTCCATGGGAAACAGAGTTTCCAGGACCCATGTTTCAAAGGAATACATCAAAGTGCAGTAAGTGGTCCAGAAGCCAAACTGTCTTCCCAGAACCAAATAGCCGATCACTAGTAACAAAACGTTGATGATGGCCATCAGCGTGGCAGTGGAGAGAAAAGGTGTTACGCTGCCCAGTATGATCGAGATACCGCTGACGCCGCCGGTAGAGAAATTGTTGGGGAGCTTGAAAAAATAGACTCCGGTAGTTAGGAGCAGCACGCCCAGATTGACCATCAAAAATGCTTTCAAATTCTCTTTGGTGAGCACAGATGAAAGTTTATGCTGCCCGGTTTCACTTGCCATGTTCCATCCCTCGATATTATGTTTTTCTGGGAACTTCGCAATTTGTTCTCCGTACATGGACAGGAGATTTTTGCGGTCATTCCCAAACCGTTGAGATTCTACCACAATAGGGTGATTTTTACAACCATTTATGTAAAAAAAGTGCCTCCGATTTGTTCGGAGGCACTTTAGTACGCTAACTAATTCAATGAGTGTATTCCTGGAGAAAACGCACAGCAAGGGCGATATCGGCAGTGGGATCATCTCCTACCTCTCGTTCGATAGTGAGGAAGCCCTTATAGCCGATCTCATCCAGCGCTTTCAGGTAGTTGGGGAAATCCACATCTCCCTGGCCCAAAGGCAGTTCAATGTAAGAGCTGTCCTGAAGCATCTCGGATTCCACCATGCCGTAAAGGACCTCAGGGTCAACATAATGGAGCCGGCGACCGTCCTTGGCGTGGGTGTGCACAATGTAGTCTTTCAGGGTATAGACGGCCTGGACCGGGTCGTCTCCCGTGACCATCACAAAGTTGGCGGGGTCCAGGTTCACAGCTACACCGGTGGAATGAAGTCCATCTAAATAGCCTTTCAGAGTAGCTGCGGGCTCGGGCCCAGTCTCGATGGCAAAATGCGCCTGGAGGGAATCGGCGTAAGCCGCCAGTTTTCCGCAGGCCTCCTGCATGATGCCGTATCGGGGATGGGTCTTTTCCCCCGGCACTACGCCAATGTGGGTGGTGACAACATCGGTCTCCAGGTCCTTGGCCAAATCCAAAATTCGCTTGGACTCTTCGATCAACGCAGGATTCTTTTCAGGATCACCAAACCCCTGGCCCAGATCGCCGCACAGAGCGGAGATCACCAGGCCGTGATCCTTTACCACCTTGAGGAACTCACGACGGCGCTCAGGAGTCATCTCCTTGGGCGACATGTCCCCGCGGGTGGCGTATACCTGAATGCCCTGAGCGCCCAATGACTGAGCTTTCTCCAAGGCGGTGTTCACATCAGTGCGGAAAGAATCCAGCATAACTCCAATAGAAAAGGGATACATAACAACTCGCTCCTTTCAAATCCAACAGGACTTACTCCAGCACGATCTCACGATGCTGCTCAGCAGAATCATAAATGGCCTGCATCATCCTGGCCGTGACGATCACAGTGTCAATATGGGACGGAAGTTTCTTCCCTGTCTTGATGCAGTCTATAAAGGCGTCGATCTCGTTTTGGAACATGTCTCTCGTCTTGAATTTAGGCACATAGTCGATCAGAGCGCCGTTTTCCGTGGTATACAAGGTGAAATCCTCACCGTAGCGCAGACGGATACCACCCTTGTCGCCCATGAAATCAATGTAACGCTCCTCTTCCCCAATGTTCTGAGCCCAAGCTCCGTTGAGGGTGATGACAGGTCCAGAGGTGCGCACCATTCCAGTTACGGAATCGTCCACGTCGTACACGCCGTCATAGTCCATGGTCTGAGAAGCCCACATATCCGTGTAGACATAGTTTCTCATGTCCTTGCCCAGTTTGCAGAAGGTCTCACCGGTGACAGTTTTGACGGCAGGGTCGCCGCAGCAGTACATGACGATGTCCAAATAATGGACGCCCCAGTCGATGAGCGCGCCACCGCCGGCGATCTCTTTGGTCGTAAAGGCTCCACCCAGACCGGGAATGGAACGGTGAGCCCGGAAGCTGACATACACATGATGGATCGTTCCCAGCTTGCCTTGGTCAATGTACTCTTTAATGCGGTTGACGGCGTCGTTGAAGCGGTTGACCACGCCGATATTCAGAACTTTTCCAGTCTCATGCTGGACTTTCTGCATCTCCAATGCTTCCGCGTAGGTGCGGGCAGCAGGTTTCTCACAGAGTACGTTTTTTCCAGCCCGCAGTGCGTCAATAGCAATCAGAGGATGGACATTGTTGGGGGTACAGACAGAAACGGCTTCCACTTCCGGATCCGCTAATACCTGATGATAGTCGGTCACAGCAATGCCGCAGCCATACTTTTCCACTGCTGTCTGGGCACGCTCCGGGATGATGTCACAGAAATATTTGATCTCTGCCTCCTGGTTATTCATATAGGAGGGAATATGGGCGGCGTTGGCAATAGTGCCGCAGCCGATAACAGCAACTTTCACGTTCCACACACTTCCTTTTTCTGAGGATCGCTGCCACGGCAGCATGATGATTCTACGGTGATTATAAACCAGGGTCCTTCTCTTTGTAAAGGATATTTCCTGAAAAACGGGCAATGTTGCCGGATCTTGGAAGTTCTTTCAATGCCTTTATTTACACCCATCAGACTCCATGATATAATATTCGCAAACGCGGCGGGAACAGGCATTTCTTTACAGAGATGCTTTGGATTTGAGGGAGGTTCCCATAGTGCGTTTAACATTGCGAAATTTTGGATTGGAGGAGAATCGCCATGAACGAAACATTGGAAGTATTGATGAAACGGAAATCCGTGCGGGTGTTTGAGCAAAAGCCCATTGGTCCCGAAGAAAAGCAAGCTATCCTTGCCGCCGCCATGCGGGCCCCTACCGCGGGAAATTCCATGCTCTATTCCATTTTGGATGTAACCGACCAAGCTCTGAAGGATAAGCTGGCTGTGACTTGCGATCATCAGCCTTTTATCGCTTCTGCCCCCATGGTGCTGGTCTTTTTGGCTGACTACCGCCGCTGGGTCCGGAAATTCCACCAGGCCGGATGCGAGAATGTGCCGGAGCCCCGGCTGAGTGATCTGATCCTGGCCACTAACGACACGGTTATCGCTGCTCACGCCGCCTGTGTAGCCGCCGAGAGCCTGGGTATCGGTTCCTGCTACATTGGTGACATTATCGAGCAGTGGGAGCAGCATCAGGAGATGTTTCACTTGCCCAAATATGTGGCACCTGTTTCCATGTTGATATTCGGGTATCCCACTCAGCAGCAGAAGGACCGTCCCCAGCCCAGCCGTTTCCCCCAGAAGATGATCGTCTTTGAGAACGAGTATCACGACCTCACCGACGAGGAGCTGCTGGAGTACTACGATAACGACCGGGCCAAGGCATTTTACAACCGGAAGTATGTTTCTGAATTTGCTCAGGAAATGGTCCGCTCTGCTGAGGAGATCCTGAAAAACTGGGAAGGCAAATAATCTTATTCACAAAGCAAAAAAGACGTCCTTTTGGGGCGTCTTTTTTTATTTCCTCCCTTGACAATCCGTTCCCTCAGAAGTATACTTGAGTCAACCTATTTAGTAATGCTAAATAGTATCGGAAAGGAGTTGCGCTATGGAAGGAAAATACGTCCAGCAGTTCAAAAAAGGCTCGTTGGAAATGATCCTGCTGTGTCTCATCGCTCAAAAGGAGACGTACGGGTATGAAATCCTCACACAGCTCAACGAGAATGGAGCCGCTGTTCTCGGTTATGCGCGAGAGGGGACCATCTACCCCATCCTGTACCGGCTCCAGGAAGCAGGACTTGTCACAACACGGATGGCTCCTGCAGCGGCCAATGGGGGTTCTAAGAAATACTACTCCCTAACTGCGAAGGGACAGGAAACGTTGAAGGAACTGATCGAATTTTGGGAGGACTATTCCCGTTGTGTGAACTGGTTCATCAAACAATATAAGGAGGAGACACTATGAAACAGGAATACATTCGCCAAGTGGCCCGCAGGCTGGATCTTTCAAAGAAGCAGAAACATGAGATTCTCTGGGACTTGGAGGAAATGTTCGACTCAGCCCAGGAACATGGAGAAAGCGCTGACCAGGTGATCCACCGTCTGGGGACTCCCGAGGAATACGCTCAAACCATTATGAGTCAGACGGAAGTACCGGGAAAGAAATTTGGCAAGACCCTTTTGGGCCTGATCCTTTCCTGCGTTGTTGGGGTCCTTTGCTTGACGCTGTTCGCAGTCACTCAGCAGTCCTGGGTGCCGGATAATGCTATTGGCGCTGCTCAGGGGGTCACCAGCATCCAAGTAGTGGGAGGGTTCGACCTTTCCCCCATTCTTTTAGTGGCAGGGACCTTGGCCTTCTTGCTGGCACTGTTTTTCGTTTGGAAGCTGATCCGGCAGAGAAAACGCGGATAATAAGAATCCCTGAGAGGAATTCCTCTCAGGGATTTTTTACGGGTTTCCCCGCGGATTTTTTGGCATGTGACCAGGCCTATAAGCCGAGTTCTGTCGTGGACAGTCATCTATCTTGGCCTGACGTTGCCGTCAGACTCGCGCCACCTCCTCGGAACGCGCAGGGCTACGCTTCATGTTCCTCCACGGTGTTGCTCCGAATAGGGTTTACAGGGCCGCATAGTCTCCCATGCGCCGGTGAGCTCTTACCTCGCCTTTCCACCCTTACCGGGAAATCCCGGCGGTATATCTCTGTTGCACTTTCCCTGGGGTCGCCCCCGGCGGCGGTTAGCCGTTATTCTTGCCCTGGGGAGCTCGGACTTTCCTCAGACGAGGGGTTTCCCCCTTCGCCCGCGACCATCCAGCCTGCTCACACGCTCTCTATTGTAGTAGGGCAAAGCCGCCCTTGTCAATAGGCTTTTTCAGAAAGCATCCGGTTCTTCTCATCCCACAGCTTCTGGGAAAGGTCCACGTAGTAATTGTGGGGGTTCTCAAAACGGGTGACTTCTTCCCAGAGAGAATCCACCTGGGCCAGGCAGTAAGCCTTAATTGCTTTCAGCGCTCGGGGAGTATACACGCATTTACCGTCCTTGAAAATAGGCTGGAGCAGCGGTACTGCGGTGAAATTCTCTACGGTCTTGCGCTTCCAGGTGTGGTCAGGGTCGAACAGCACATAGGGCTTCTCGTCGTCGATCACCTCGTCGTGCAGGGTGATCACGTCGGCGATGGCCTTGTCCGTTTCCTTGTCAAACAGCCGCCACACGCTCTTGAAGCAAGGTGTGGTGATCTTGGCTACGTTCTCACTGATCTTGATCTTGGGAATGATGGTGCCATCCTTATCCTCCACGGCCACCAGCTTGTACACGCCGCCGAATACAGGCTCGGAGGAAGAGGTGATCAGACGCTCGCCCACACCGAAGGAATCCACCTTGGCGCCCTGCATCAGCATGTCCCGGATGATGTACTCATCCAAGGAGTTGGAGGCGCAGATGGGACAGTCCTCAAACCCGGCGTCGTCCAGCATCTTGCGAGCCTTCCGAGAGAGGTAGGTGATGTCGCCGCTGTCGATGCGGATACCAGCGGGGCGGAATCCCTGGGGCACCAGCACCTCGTTAAATACTTTGATAGCGTTGGGAACACCGGATTTCAGCACGTTGTAAGTGTCCACAAGCAAAACGCAGTTTCCGGGATATGCTTCTGCATAGGCTTTGAAGGCGTCATACTCTGTGGGGAACAACTGCACCCAGCTATGGGCCATGGTGCCCAAAGCAGGTACGCCGTATTTCAAGTCACTGATGGTGCAAGCAGTGCCCACGCAACCACCGATATAGGCTGCCCGAGCGCCCAGCATGGCACCGTCAAATCCCTGGGCCCGGCGGGAACCGAATTCCATTACAGCTCGGCCCTGGGCCGCTCGAGCAATCCGGTTGGCCTTGGTAGCGATCAGACTCTGATGGTTGATGCACAGCAGCACCATGGTCTCCACAAACTGAGCCTGTACAGCCGGTCCTCTGACAGTGACGATGGGCTCACCGGGGAAAATGGGAGTTCCTTCGGGGATGGCCCAAACATCGCAGGAAAAACGGAAGTTACGTAAATACTCCAGAAACTCCTTGCTGAAAATATGTTTGGAGTGGAGGAATTCGATATCCTCGTCTGAAAATTCCAGATTTTTCAAATATTCTACCAGCTGCTCCACTCCGGCCATAATGGCGAAGCCACCCTTGTCCGGCACCTTTCGGAAGAACATGTCAAAGTAACAGATGGTGTCTTGCAATCCGTTTTGGAAGTAGCCGTTTGCCATGGTCAGCTCGTAAAAATCGGTGAGCATGGTCAAATTCGGCTCCTGAAAGCTCTTGATCATAGGAATCATTCCCTCCTCTTAACTCGAGAAACAACGGCATTTATAACTTTTATTATAACATTTTCCGAAAAAAAGTACAGCCTATATTTTACATTCCCCACCTCTTGGAAAAAGAAAATGGTGCCCCATTGAAAAAAAGAAAGAAAAACTTTGCATTTGGAACTAATTTATAAAATGAACTATTGATTTTTCGAAACGCTTTCCTTATAATGTTAGAAAAGCAGCGTAATATTATGTATACTGGGAGGAATAACTGCATGAGGTTGCGCAATCAGCCTTTGGGAAGCAAAAACCTGATTGGCGCCCGAGTGGAAACGGCGCGAAAAGAGCAGGGCATGAAACAGAAAGAACTGTTGGCCCAGCTTCAGGTCAGGGGTGTGGATCTCAGCGCTTCCGGTCTTTCCAAGCTGGAAGGTCAGATCCGGTATGTTACCGACTTTGAGCTGCTGGCTCTTTCCGATATATTGAATGTTTCCGTTCAGTGGCTTCTTACAGGCGAAGAGAGATAAGAGTCCCCGCGATTTTTAGCGGGGACTTTTTTTGCCTCCAGCAGCGTATATCCCTTTCCCCCGGCTCATACTACATGAGAAGGGAGGGATACGCTTTGTTTCAGGGAACTCGATGGAAACCACTGGTTCCTCTACTGTTGTTTTTCGGGATCTATACCCTGTTGTTTATCCTGTGGGTAAAGACTTTTTTCTATACGCTCCCCTTTCTGCTGGGATTCTTTATCGCGCTAGCCATTCAGCCAATCATACGTTTTTTTCAGAAACGGCTTCGCTTCCCTCGAGGTGGCGCGACGCTTCTGTCAACCATTTTAGCTTTGTTGCTTCTTTGCGGAGCGCTTACCTTACTGGGGATTCTGGCTGTGCGGGAGATCACTGCGTTCCTTACTAGGGCAAGTGAGACAGGCTTCGCGGAATTCTCCCAGCCTGTGACGGATTTCCTCAACCAAACCAGCGATATGCTGGGACAGCTGGACCTGGAATTTCTGGACCTTCATAAGGAAGAGATCCTGGAAGCGCTGCAAAACAGCATGGACCTTGTGACCGCCTGCATGGGGGCAGTGCTTGGACTGCTCACGTCCGTGCCTACTGTGGTGACTCTCGTGATCGTGACGGTTTGCGCCGCCTTCTTTTTCGCTCGGGACATGAGAAGTTTTCTCTCTTGGGGCAGAGGATTCCTCTCGGAGTCAGGGGCTTTTCACGTAAAGAGCGCTGTGCGCAATTCCGGAGGCACAGGGAGAAAATACCTTCTCTCCTATTTTTTCCTTTATTTTCTCACATTCTGCGAGACCTGCGTCATCATGGCTGTGCTGGGAGTCCCCTATCCCCTGACCATTGGAGCACTCACAGCAGTGGCCGACGTTCTGCCCATTCTTGGACCGGGAATCATCTTGGCTCCCGTGGCTCTGTACCAGGTGCTGATCGGCGAATACGCCAAAGCCCTGGGAATTGCCATCGGCTGGTTGGCTATCACCTGCATCCGCCAGGTCATGGAGCCCAAGTTGGTAGCTTCCACGGTGAAAATCCATCCCCTGGCAACCTTGGCCGCGGTATATTTTTCCCTGGTGGGGAAAAATATTTGGATCCTGTTCTATGTGCTGGGTCTGTGCAGCCTATACGCAGCTTTCCGGGAAACGGGCGCTCTGCCCTCCCTTGTGGAAACAAATGAGCAACAAAATACTAAGACCACTGTATAAAAAGAGCTGACCAAAACAGGTCAGCTCTTTTAGTTTGTATGTTTGGCTTAGAACCGTTCAGACAGCAGCTTCTCACAGGCAGCCAGCCGTACGCAGATGCACAACAGATGCATAGCCTGACGGAGTTCTTCCTGAGGCGGGAAGCTGGGTGCCACACGGATGTTGCTGTCGTTGGGGTCGGCCCCGTAAGGGAAGGTGGCTCCCGCGTCGGTGAGGATCACACCGGCTTCTTTGCACAGGCTGACCACACGCTTGGCACAGCCGTTCATCACGTCCAGGTTGACGAAATAGCCGCCGTTGGGATGGCTCCACTTGGCGATCCCCAGATCTCCCAGTTCCCGCTCCAGAGAATCCACAACAATCTGGAACTTGGGCTCCAGAATCTTCCGATGGCCCTGCATCAGGGAGTAGACACCATTGATGTCGTGGAGGAACAGGATATGACGCAGCTGATTCAGCTTATCAGGACCAATGGTCTGGGTAGTGATGCGGCGCTTCAAAGCCTCGATGTTGGCCTTGCTGGCCGCCAGAGCTGCCACACCAGCGCCGGGGAAGGAAATCTTGGAGGTGGAGGCGAAAAACAGGACCTGGTCCTCTGTGCCATGCTTCAAGCATTCTCCGTAAAGGTCCAACAGTTTGTCGGGCGTATCGGTAAGGTCATGGACGCAGTAGGCGTTGTCCCACATGATCCGGAAGTCCTTAGCGGCAGGCTTCAAAGCAGCAAAACGCCGGACAGTGTCATCGGAATAGGTGATGCCAGTGGGGTTGGAATACTTGGGCACGCACCAGCAGCCCTTGATGGTATCGTCCTCAGCCACCAAACGCTCGATCAGGTCCATATCAGGGCCCGTCTTGAGCATGGGAACAGGGATCATTTCAAAACCAAAGTACTCAGTTACCGCGAAATGCCGGTCATAACCGGGAGAGGGACAAAGGAACTTTACCTTCTCCTGTTTGCACCAGGGTTCGCAGCCGCTGAAGCCGTGGGTAAACCCTTGGGAAATGCAGTCAAACATCATTTGCAGACTGGAGTTGTTCCCCAAAATAATCAGCTCCGCGGGAACGTCCATCATCTCGCTGAAAATAGCCCGCATCTCCGGCAGACCGTTCCACACGCCGTAGTTTCGGCAGTCATCGCCGTTGGAGTTGGCGAATTCGCTGCGGGCCCGGAGAGCTTCCAGCACACCCAGTGCCAGATCCAGCTGCTCAGCGCAGGGCTTACCGCGAGCCATGTTCAGCTGCAAGTGGAGGCTTTTGAAATCCTCATACTGTTCCAGCGCCTCTTTGTGGATCTGCCGCAGTTCTTCGTTCGTTTTGAAAGCCAGCTTCATCACTACATCTCCCATACCGCAAATTGAAGTTTTGAATTCAAAACCACTTTATCTTTCTAATTTGAAAGCGTAAACCTTTCATATTGTACTCTATTCCGCTCAAAAATGCAAGTTCATTTTATTCCCCTTGCATATTTTACGTTTTGTATGAGCCTGCGCCCATCCGTGGAGCTTTTCTGTGCAACCTTGCACAAGTTACTCCTCAGCGTAAAAGCGGCGTTAAAATATTTGTAGTTTTCCAGAGGATGTGCTATAATGTGTAGCGTTGTGACAAGGATCAGGACTGTTTATTCTATTTTCCATGGAGGTTTTTTATGGGCGGATTTTTTGGCGTCGCTTCCAAAGAGGACTGCATGTTCGATCTCTTTTTCGGCACGGACTACCATTCTCACTTGGGCACTCGCCGAGCGGGCATGGCGGTGTATGACAAGGATAAGGGCTTCGACCGTGCGATCCATAACATTGAAAACTCCCCGTTCCGGACGAAATTTGACAAGGACGTTTCCAGCATGAAGGGACGTCTGGGCATTGGCTGTATTTCTGACTACGAGCCTCAGCCCCTCATCGTTCGTTCCCACCACGGCACTTACGCCATCGTGACAGTGGGTAAAATCAACAACACAGACGAGATCGTGGAGCAGCTCTTCAAAAGCGGACACTCCCACTTTTTGGAAATGAGTGGCGGTGATGTGAACGCCACAGAGGTGGTGGCTTCCGTCATCAATCAGAAGCCCAATCTTATCGAGGGTATCCAGTACGCTCAGGAAGTGATTGACGGCTCCATGACCATGCTCATCATGACGCCTAAGGGGATCCTCGCCGCCCGTGACAAGCTGGGCCGCACCCCTGTGTCCATCGCTAAAAAAGAGGGCGCCTACTGTGTGTCCTTTGAGAGCTTTGCCTATCTGAATCTGGGCTATACGGAAGAACGGGAACTGGGTCCCGGTGAGATTGCCATTGTCACCGCGGAGGGTGTTCAGACTCTTGTCCAGCCCGGCAAGGACATGAAGATTTGCACCTTCCTTTGGGTGTATTACGGGTATCCCTCTTCCTCCTATGAAGGGGTCAGCGTAGAAGAAATGCGTTACCGCTGCGGCGCCATGCTGGCACGCCGTGACGATGCCCATCCGGATACTGTGGCAGGTGTCCCCGATTCTGGTACCGCTCATGCTATCGGCTATGCCAATGAATCTGGTGTCCCCTTCTCTCGGCCCTTTATCAAGTATACGCCCACTTGGCCCCGCTCGTTCATGCCCACCATCCAGAGCCAGCGGAACTTGATCGCCAAAATGAAGTTGATCCCTGTCCATGAGCTTATCAAGGACAGAAGCCTGCTGCTCATCGATGACTCCATCGTTCGGGGCACTCAGCTGCGGGAGACCACGGAGTTCCTGTATCAGAGCGGCGCCCGGGAAGTTCATGTGCGGCCCGCCTGTCCTCCCCTGCTCTACGGTTGCAAGTACCTGAACTTCTCTCGTTCCACCTCCGTGATGGACCTGATTACCCGCCGCGTCATCAAGGAGATGACCGGCACAGAGGAACCCGCCAATCTGGCGAAGTTTACCGATCCGGAAAGTGGCGAATACAGCGCTATGCTGGAGTACATCGGCAAGAAGTTGAACTTCACCTCCCTGCGTTACCACCGTCTGGACGATATGATCCAGTCTGTTGGCATCGATAAGTGCAAGCTGTGTACCTATTGCTGGGACGGTCAGGAATAAACTATAAATAGGAAAGGACTGCTGCATTTCTGCGGCAGTCCTTTTTCTATATGTTTTATTTAGGCGTTTTGTGCGGGAACCGCAGCCAAACCGCGGATATAGCTCACCAAGGGTAACTTCTTGTTGGAGATGGAGACCAGCTTTCCCACGGTCAGTGCGGAGATCAGCGTCCCAAGGCCAAGGCCTTGCAGACCACGGAAAAACAGAAGAGAAAAGATCAAAGCAATGCAAATCAGTGTCAGGTCAAAGGCGATTTTTACGGTGCCGAATTCCCATCCCTTTACCTGGGAAATAGTCCGCACGATCCCTTCTCCTGGGACGACCACCACGTCGGGAGCTACTTCAATGCTGATGCCTACCGCCAAGATCACGCAGCCGATAGCCAAGCTAATGAGCCTCATGGGCCAGGAAACGGGATCGAACCACTGGAGTAAGAACATACCCACATCGATAAAGGCGCTGAACACCACGTTGACAGCGATCTGGAGTAACTGGACCGGCTGAAACTTCTTTCCCAAAATCACGATCTGAAGCAGGATATAGACCATGTTCAGAATGAAGCTCCACCCGCCAAAGCTGAGCTGATCGAATCGCAGGCTAAGCACGTAAGGCACACTGGAGATCTGGGAAGTTCCCAAAGCGCTTTTGGTGATAAAAGCGATTCCGAAAGAATTGATGGCCAAGCCAAGGCAGAAAAAGAGATAACGACGGACAAGATTATGCATGCGTGATACCCTCCAAAGATTTTAGGACGGACTGTAATGACTGGATAAGAGCTCCCCTCTCTTCTTGGGAAAGCCCTTGCAACGCCATCTCGTCCACATCGTGGAAGATCTCTATCACCTGATAGGCTTTTTCCCTGCCCAGATCTGTAAGATAGATTCGCACGGAACGTCTATCGCTGTCCTGAGTTACACGACGCACTAATTCCTGCCGCTCCATCTTGGCCAGGAGGCTTGTAATGGTGGATTTATCCAGAGCACACATCAGGCCCAATTCTTTCGGCGTCCTGCCGTCCTGATCCAAAAGACATTCCAGAATTTTCGGCTGTCCGGAAAGAAGTCCCACTTTCTGGGTCCTCTGAGAGACCAATCGGGAAGTGTTGTTATAGCACCGTAGTAACAGGAAGTGCAGTTGTGAATCTAACATGGCGTTTTCCGTCCTGTTTCAAAATAGTTTGATTTCCAACTATATAAGTATAGTCTTCCATGCAAGATTTGTCAAGAAATAGGGTCACACAACAAAAAAGAGACCCGGAAGCCCGGATCTCTTTTCCAACTGTATTTATTTTTAGAACTCTGCCACACCAGTAGTTCTGGGGAAAGGCAGAACGTCCCGGATGTTGGCAATGCCGGTGAGGTACATCACCAAGCGCTCGAAACCAATGCCGAAACCGGCGTGCTTGTTGCCGCCAAAACGGCGCAGGTCCAGATACCACCAATAATCCTCTTCGTTGAGGCCCAGTTCCCGGATGCGCTGGAGCAGCACGTCATAGCGCTCTTCACGCTGGCTGGCGCCTACCAGCTCACCGATGCCGGGGACCAGCAGGTCGGTAGCGGCTACGGTCTTGCCATCATCGTTAAGGCGCATATAGAAGGCCTTGATCTCCTTGGGATAGTCGGTAACGAACACAGGCTTGCCGAAATGCTTTTCCGTCAGGAACTTCTCGTGCTCGGTCTGCAAATCACAGCCCCAAGAAACCTTGTATTCAAACTCGTCGTTGTGGGGTTCCAGAATCTTCACAGCGTCGGTGTAGCTGACCCGGACGAAGTCGGAATCTGCCACGTGGCGGAGCCGCTCCAACAGGCCCTTATCCACAAACTGGTTGCAGAACTCCATGTCCTGAGGGCAAGCCTCCAGCACGTAGTTGATCACATACTTGATAGCGGCCTCGATCACGTCCATGTCGTCGGTCAGATCCGCAAAGGCCATTTCAGGCTCGATCATCCAGAACTCAGCAGCGTGGCGCTGGGTGTAGGAACGCTCCGCGCGGAAGGTAGGACCAAAGGTGTACACCTTGCCGAAAGCCATAGCCATGCATTCCGCTTCCAACTGTCCGGACACTGTCAAGGAGGTGGGCTTCTGGAAGAAGTCTTCCTTGAAGTTTACCTTTCCGTCCTCATCGTGAGGCAGGTTCTCCATGTCCAGAGTGGTTACCTGGAACATCTCCCCCGCGCCCTCGCAGTCGCTGCCAGTGATGATGGGAGTATGGGCATAGACAAAGCCGTTCTCCTGGAAAAACTTATGGATGCCGAAAGCAGCCGCAGAACGCACCCGGAACGCGGCGCTGTACAGGTTGGTACGGGGCCGCAGGTGAGCGATCGTGCGCAGGAACTCCACGGTATGACGCTTTTTCTGCAAAGGATACTCAGGAGAGGACGGTCCCTCCACCACGATCTCCTGGGCGTGGATCTCAAAAGGCTGCTTGGCCTGAGGAGTAGCCAGCAGAGTGCCGGTCACTCGAAGGGCCGCGCCTACGTTCTGAGAGGCGATCTCTTTGAAATTCTCGATCTTCCCATCCTCGAACACCACCTGCACGCCCTTAAAGGATGTGCCGTCGTTCAAGTCGATAAAGCCCAGCGTTTTGGAGTCGCGGATGGATCGGGCCCAGCCGCATACGGTAACGGTTTTTCCCTCGTAGGAGGAAAGGTCCTTGTAAAAGGACGCCACTTCTTCTCGTTTCATATTCTGTCACAGCCCGGGAAGGCTGCTCCCTCCTTCTTTTACCAGAATTTCAAATACCTCTTAATCATACCCCAGTCGGATGCTTCTGACAAGGGGAAACTATGAAAAAAACGCTGAATTCAAAAGAATTCAGCGTTTTTTATGGCGGAGAGGATGCGACTCGAACGCACAATGCCTTGCGGCACACCACATTTCCAATGTGGCTCCTTACCATTAGAATACCTCTCCGTACGGCGCTTGATTATTATAGCCCATATGTTTTGAAAAATCAAGAGGAAAATGAAAGTTTTTTTAAAAAATTTTTTCTCTCCCCTTTTTAGGCCCTTTTTCCCTATAATATAAGCCAAGATAACTTATTTTGGAAAAGTTTGGGTTAATTTTTAGGACAAATCGTGTTAAAAATGGAAATCTTATTTGATTGAAGCTGGGGATTTTGGTATAATGAAACAAAACTCTTTCTTTATAGGAGGGATACCCCTTGAATAAGAAAAGCGCTGCCCGCGCCGCCGCTGTCATCGAGATCGGCTCCAACAATGTGCGGATGCGGGTCTCTCAGTGGACCAAGGGAAATGTTGTCACTCTGGATCGGCTGGAATACCCGGTCAGTCTGGGCCATGACGTGTTTTCCAGCGGCGACATCAGCTTTGACAGTTTGCGGGAACTTTCCAGTGTGCTGTCGAAATTCACAGCGGCCCTGCGCTCTTATAATATTGAGAAGCCCAAGGTCATCTCCTGCACAGCCCTGCGAGAGGCTAAGAACCGGGCTCTGGTGGTGGACCAGCTGAAGGTGCGCAACGGTCTGGACGTTACAGTATTGGAGGACAGCCAGGAAAAAGCCTACATCTATAAAGAGGTGATCCAGCGACTGGACGCTGCCCAGCTCCAGCAGGGCAACACCATGATCGCCTACGTAGGTTCGGGCAGTATCGGTGTAGCTGTCTATGACGGCCAGAAGGTGGTCTATTCCCAGAACATCTCCATGGGCGCCCTGAAGCTCCATGACGCCCTCCACCGTCTCCATCAGGAAGCTGACGATTTCTATTATATCATCGAGGAATATCTGGATACAATCTTCAATCGGATTGCCATTTCCAAATTCCAGGTGAAGAACCTGATTCTGACCGGCTCCCAGTTGGAACTGGTTGCCCAACTCTGCGAGGCCAAGAAGGCGGGCATCCCCTATCAGATCAGCGTGAAAAAGCTCTCTTCTCTTTATCAGTCTATTCGCTCTGCTACTGCGGAAAGTATTGCTAACAGATTCGGTATTACTGAGGAACGGGCGGCACTGCTTTACACGTCCCTGTCCATTTATACTGGACTTCTGCGGTTCTGCCCCCAGGCGGAAAATGTCATTTCCCCGCCGGTAGACATTTCTGAGGCATTTTTGCGGTATCAGCTTGTTCCTAAAGCAGAGGGAGATCTTACCGCTTATCTGCGGGAAAGCGCTCTCGCCTGCGCTGAGACCACAGCCCGAGGCTTTGGCTGCAATCTGGAACACTCTGCCTATACCGGGCAGATCGCTTGCCAGATCTTTGACAAGCTGAAGAAGATCCATGGCCTGGACAGCTCCAAACGGCTGATTCTGGAGTTGGCTTCCACTCTCCACAGCTGTGGCAGTTTCGTAAATGTGCGGCAGCATAGCCAGTGCACCTTTGATCTAATTAAAGGTATGGATATTTTTGGCCTGCGGCAGAGTGAAGTTCTGGAAACAGCTTTCGTAGCAGGCAGCGTTGCTAACGATCTGGCCTCCGAGGAAAACAGAGATTTCGCCTGGCTCTCCACAGAGGAGCGGATTATCATCTCCAAGCTGGCCGCTATTTTCCGTCTGGCAAACGCTTTGGACAAGTCCCACCTTCACAAATTGCGGGATCTGAAGATCCATTTGGAGGACGACCAAGTGCTGTTTAAAGCGAAGGCCGCGGATAATACGCTGTTAGAACGATGGGCGTTTGAAGAATCGGCCCAGTTTTTCAAGGAAGTGTTCGGACTTTCCCCCGAGCTCTCCATTAAATTCGATTTGATATGAGGTGGTCGTCATGGCGGAAAAAAAGATGCCCTATTACAATCGTGAATTGAGCTGGATGGACTTTAACGCCCGGGTGTTGGAAGAAGCCACGAAAAAGGAAAACCCTTTGATGGAGCGGCTTCGTTTTCTGGCTATCACCGGCTCCAACCTGGACGAGTTTTTCATGGTGCGCGTGGCAGGCGTCAAGGATCAGGTGAATGCCAACTACAAGCAGAAAGGCAACACCTTTGATCTGACTCCCCAGGAACTGCTTCCACTGTTGGAAGAAAAGACCCATCGTTTTATGGAAAAGCAGTATTCCTGCCTACATCGATCCATCGTGCCCGCCTTGGAAAAACGGGGGATTCGATTCCTCTCCGTGGAGGAAATGACTGACGAGCAGAAACAGTACCTTTCCAAGTATTTTCAGAAAGTGCTCTTCCCTGTGCTCACTCCTTTAGCCGTGGACGGCAGCCGTCCTTTCCCGCTCCTGGCCAATAAGACACTGAACATCGCTGTCTGCCTGAAGAGCAAAGAAAGCCATAAGGAAGAGAAGGTATTCGCCATTGTTCAAGTCCCCTCCATCCTTCCCCGTTTTTTGGAGCTGCCTGCGGAAGAGGGACGGCAGTTCACCCTGCTGGAGGATGTGATCATCCACAACTTGGCCGATCTGTTCGAGCTTCATGACATCGTGGCGGCTTGTCCCTTCCGGGTGACCCGTAACTCCGATCTGGAGATCGATGAGGAAGCCGAGGACTTCATGAGCGAAGTGAAAAAGTCTATCAAGCGCCGGAAGCGGGGCCGCCCCGTGCGTCTGGAACTGCTTACCAAGTGCAGCGCTGATATCAAGGCGTTCCTCATTGAAATGCTGAAAATCAAAAAGACAGAGATCTACGAGGTGCCTGGTCCCTTGGATCTTACCTTCCTCTCCAAATTCGCCGGTCTTTCCGGGTTTGAGTCTTTGTGCTTCTCCCCTATCCGTCCGGTGAATCCGCCCGCAGATTTCTGGGGTTGCACCGATATTTTCGAAGCCATCCGGGAAAAGGACAGGCTGGTACATCATCCCTATGAGAGTTTCGACTGGGTGGTACGATTCATCGAACAGGCCGCCGAGGACGAGCACGTTTTGGCCATTAAGCAGACGCTGTACCGTGTCAGTGGCAACTCCCCCATCATCGCCGCACTGATCAAGGCGGCGGAAAACGGCAAGCAGGTTACGGTACTGGTGGAGTTGAAGGCCCGTTTCGATGAGGAAAATAACATCAACTGGGCCAACAAGCTGGAAAAGGCCGGCTGCCACGTCATCTACGGTCTCCACGGCTTAAAGACCCACTGCAAGATTGCCCTGGTGGTGCGCCAGGAAGAGGACGGTATTCGCCGGTATCTCCACTTGGGCACCGGCAACTACAACGACTCCACCGCGAAGATCTATACAGACATCGGCTTGTTCACTTGCAAGAGCCAGTACGGTTCTGATGCCTCCTCCCTGTTCAACGTGATCACCGGCTATTCTCGGCCCCCGGAGTACCGTCACTTTGTGGTGGCTCCTCACGGGATGCGCACCTTCTTCTGCCGCATGATCCGAAACGAGACGGAAAACGCCAAGAAGGGACTTCCCAGCGGCATTACTGCCAAGGTAAACTCTCTGGTGGACCCGGAGATCATTTCCCTGCTTTACGAGGCCTCTCAGGCTGGTGTGCCCATCAATCTGGTGGTGCGGGGCATCTGCTGCCTGATCCCCGGCCTGGCAGGTATCAGCGAAAACATCACTGTTATCAGCATCGTTGGACAGCTTTTGGAGCACAGCCGCATTTTCAAGTTCGAGAATGGTGGTAATCCCAAGATCTACATGGGCAGCGCTGACTGGATGCCTCGAAACCTGGACCGCCGTATTGAGCTGGTGTTCCCCATTGAGGACGAAGACCTGAAACAGCGGGCCTTTGAGGTGCTGGACATTCTTCTCAGTGACAACACCAACGCCCGGGTTATGCATTCCGATACCAGCTACCAGCACGTGAGCCGCCGGGGAAAGGCGGCGTGCAGCAGCCAGCTTACCTTCTACCGCATTGCCCAGGAGCGTTTGAAGGCAAAACAGGAAGTGGAAAAGGACAGTCCGCTGATCCCCATCCACTCCGCGGAAGAGGCCGGAAAGGCTTGACACTTATAAAAACTCTGTTACAATGAAACTATATTCATTGTATACTGCAAGTAGTTTCAACATCGGGGACAGAGTAGAATTCTTTCAGAGAGGATGATACAATGTGAAAAGAGTGGGTATTCTCACCAGCGGCGGCGACTGCCAGGGCTTGAACGCAGCCATCCGAGGAGTTGCGAAAGGGCTCTACCAGGAGTTCGGCAAAGACGTGGAGATCTACGGCATCAAAGACGGCTACAAGGGATTGATCTTCGGGGAATATAAGAAGATGTCCCAGGAGGACTTCTCCGGGATTCTCACCTTGGGCGGCACCTTGCTGGGCACCTCCCGTCAGCCCTTCAAAACCATTCGGGTCATTGACGAGAACAGTGTGGACAAGGTCAAGTCCATGAAGGAAAACTACAAAAAGATGAAGTTGGACTGCCTGGTGATCCTGGGCGGTAACGGCACTCAGAAAACGGCAAATCTTCTCAGTGGAGAGGGTCTGAACGTGATTCACCTGCCCAAGACCATCGATAACGATATCTGGGGTACGGACATCACCTTCGGCTTCCACAGCGCGGTAGAGATCGCCACCAACGTCATTGACTGCATCCACACCACTGCTACCTCCCACGGCCGGATCTTTATCGTGGAAGTGATGGGCCACAAGGTAGGCTGGCTGACCCTTTCCGCAGGTATCGCTGGCGGCGCTGACGTGATCCTTCTGCCGGAGATCCCTTACGACATCAACAAGATCGCCAAGACTCTGAACAACCGTATCGACAGCGGCAAGAAGTTCTCCATCCTGGCGGTGGCCGAGGGCGCTATTTCCAAGGAAGAAGCGGCGCTTTCCAAGAAGGAGTTTAAAAAGGCCCGGGCCGATTTCAAGCATCCCTCCATCGTGTACCGCATCGCGGAAGAGCTTTCCGAAAAGATCGACAACGAGATCCGCGTCTGCGTGCCCGGTCACTTCCAAAGAGGCGGCAGTCCCTGCGCTTACGATCGTGTTCTCTGCACTCGGTTGGGTGCTACAGCTGCCCGATTCATCAAGGAAAAGACCTTTGGTGTCATGGTGGGCGTAGTTAACGGTCAGTGTGTCCCCGTCCCCCTGAAGGACGTGGCAGGCAAGTTGAAATCCGTCCCTGTGGACTGCGATGAGATTAAGGCCGCTCGTCAGATTGGCATCAGCTTTGGTGACTGACCCGCTCGCAAAGAAATTTAAGAAGGCATACCCGGCAGGTCTTTTCCCGCCGGGTTCTGCTATTGCTTAAAAACGAGAGGTGTATCTTTATGAAGTTCTCTGTCAGTCTTTACAGTTTTTATGGCGCCATTCAAAAAGGTGAAATGACTCCCCTGGACTGTGTCCGCAAAGCTGCTGAACTGGGTTTTGACGCGGTGGAAGCCGTGGATTTCGTCAATTTTCAAGGTGATGCGGAGGAGCGGAAAGCCAAAGCTCTGGAACTGAAACAAGTAGCCGATGAATGCGGTCTCGCCATCTCTTCCCTTGCTATTGGTGCCGATTTCCTCAACGGCAGCGAGGGAGACACTGAAAAAGAGATTCAGCGTGTGAAGGAGTACGTGGATCTTGCGGCCCTGATGGGTGCTCCCCGGATGCGTCACGACATCACCCAGGGATACAAGGGTGAACGCTATCAGAGCTACGAGAGTCTGATCCCTGTTTTGGCGGAAGCTGTGCGGGATGTGGCGGATTACGCTGCCTCAAAAGGCGTTGCCACCATGACAGAAAACCACGGATTCTTCTCCCAGGATTCCCAACGGGTAGAAAAACTCTACACTGCGGTGAATCATCCCAATTTTGGGCTTTTGTGCGACATGGGAAATTTCCTCTGCGCCGACGAGGATCCTGCTTTGGCTGTAGCCAGAGTGGCTCCCTACACTCGGTATGTCCACGCGAAAGATTTTATCCGCAAGAGCTTTAACAGCGACGATCCCGGCGAAGGCGCTTTTCGTTCCCGGAGCGGTAATTTCCTGCGGGGGACCATCATCGGCCACGGATGTGTGCCGGTGAAACAGTGCCTCCACATTCTGAAATCTGCCGGTTTCGACGGTACGGTCGCCATTGAGTTTGAGGGTTTGGAACCCTCCGTGGATGCCGTTCGTATTGGCCTTGCCAATTTAAAAAAGTATTGGAGTGAATTGTAATGTCCGTAAAGGAAGTATTTTTGGACCTTGTTTCCTATGATACCGGTTCTGATGAGACTACCGGCACTGTCCCCAGCACTCCCGGCCAAAAGGTCTTAGGTGCTCACATTGTGGACCTGATGAAGGAAATGGGTATTGATGACGCCCGTATGGACGAAATGGGCTACGTGTATGGTACTATCCCCGCTACAGATTCCCGTGAGAGTACAGTGGGCTTTATTGCTCATATGGACACTTACGGCGGCGTCAGCGGCAAAGACATCAAGCCCCAGATCATCGAGAACTACGACGGGGGTGTGATCCCTCTGGGAACCAGTGGCTTGTCCCTTTCTCCTGAGGCTTTCCCCTCCATGAAAGACCATGTGGGCAAGACCCTGATCACCACCGATGGCACCACCCTGCTGGGCGGCGACGACAAGGCTGGTGTGGCGGAAATTCTCTGTGCGGCTGCTGAAATTCTAAAAGAGGGCAAGCCTCACGGCACTGTGAAGCTGGGCTTTACCCCCGACGAGGAGATCGGTCAGGGTGCTGACCACTTCGACGTAGAGAGCTTTGGCTGCGATTACGCTTACACTGTTGACGGTGGTTCCCTGGGCGGTATGGACTACGAAAACTTCAATGCTGCTTCTGCCGTAGTGGAAGTGGAAGGCGTTTCCATCCACACTGGTAGTGCTAAAGACAAGATGGTAAACTCCATGACTGTGGCCATGGAATACTGCAACTTGCTTCCCAAGGCACAGGTTCCGGAGCATACGGAAAACTATGAGGGCTTCATTCACCTGGACTCTATCAAGGGCAACGTTGAGCATACTGTAATGCAGTTCCTCATTCGGGATCATGATAAAGAGCTGTTCCAGCAGAAGAAAGAGCTGATGGGCCAGGCGGCTTCCTACATCAATGTCAAGTATCCCACCCAGCCCCTTACCCTGACCGTAAAAGACTCTTACCTGAACATGAAGGAGCAGATTCTGCCCAGAATGGAGATCATTGAGAACATGGAAAACGCCATGCGGGAAAACGGCGTGGAGCCTGTGTCTCATCCCATTCGGGGTGGCACGGACGGAGCCCGACTCTCCTATATGGGTCTCCCCTGCCCAAACATCTGCACCGGCGGCTCCAACGCCCACGGCAAGATGGAGTATGTGGTCCTTGAGGACATGGAGAAGATCAAGGACATCATCAAGACCGCAATCTACAATGTGAAATAAACGAAAGGGATCTTGTGATGCTGAGATTTGGAACCATCGGCTCAGGATGGATCGTAGACGAATACATTCACGGAGCCAAAGACAGCGGCTTATGGGAACTGACGGCAGTCTACTCCCGCACGGAAGAGCGGGCCAAGGCCTACGCTGAAAAACACGGAGCGGCTCATGCTTTCACTGATTTGGAAGAGATGGCCTCCTCCCCCCTTCTGGACGCTGTCTATATCGCCAGTCCTAACGCCCTGCATTTTCAGCAAGCCAAGCTGTTTTTGGAGCATGGCAAACATGTGATCTGTGAAAAACCTCTGTGCGCTCAGGCGGAGAAAGTGGAAGAACTCCAGCGCATCGCCAAAGAACGGGGCGTGATCTTCCTGGAAGCCATCATGTTCCTACACCTGCCCCAGCGAGCCCTTCTAGAAGAGGCTTTGGGAAAGCTGGGAAAGATCACCATGGTGAAACTGGATTTCTGCCAACGTTCCTCTAAGCTGGACAGTTACTTAGCGGGCGATCTGCCCAACATTTTTAATCCCGCTCTTGAAACGGGAGCTCTTATGGATCTGGGCGTGTACTGTGTATATCCCGCCTTGGCATTGTTTGGAGAGCCGGAGAGCTTTTCAGCGGATGCTTTGATGCTTCCTACTGGTGCAGACGGCGCTGGGGTAATTACTCTTCGCTATCCGGATAAGTTGGTAACCCTTACCTACTCCAAATTGGGTCAGGCCGGGGCTAACAGCGATTTCCAGGGCACGGACGGCACTCTTTCTGTGGAATCCATTTCCCGAGTGGCAGGCCTTACCCTTCGGACACGGGATGGCGTGGTAGAGGAGCTGTACGGCGACGACGAAAAGTACAAGCTCATGGGCTGGGAAGCGAAAGACTTTTACCGGTACATTACCCAACCGGAGGCATCCGCGCAGGAGTATGCCCGGTGCAGTCAGCTTAGCCTCCAAGTGTCCGCCTTTATGGAACAGGCCAGAAAGCAGGCGGGCATCGCTTTTGCCAGCGACAACAACTAAAATCGAATATTAGAAAAGAACGGCGGGGACTAAAAAGTCTCCACCGTTCTTTTTATTCTGCGATGATATAGGGTTCCAGCTTGGCAAAGGTCTTTTCCCCGATGCCTGACACTTCCATGATCTCCTCAATGTCGTAAAAACCATTGTTTGTTTCCCGGTAATCGATGATCCTCTGTGCCAAAGCAGGTCCAATTCCCGGAAGCAAATCCAGCTCCTCCAGTGAGGCGGTATTGATGTTGATGCTTTTCTCCACCAATACTTCCTGCGGACCGGACGATTCGGATTCCGCCAACTCCTCCTCTGCCGGACTGCTCGTCGAGGATGACGGAGAAGGTGTTTCCGTTGGAGACGGCGTTACTTCCACCACCTGAGAAGAGACACTTTCCTCTTCACTCTGGACGGTTACTTGGTAAAGCTGAACCGGGCGCGAGGAATACAGTCCAATGAGCACAGCAGCAGTGATAGCCGCAGCGCTCAGCAGAAGGACCCAGCGGATTTTCGTCTCACGATCCATGACGTCACACTTCCCTCAGTTTTTGGAGAAACCCTGTGAAGTAAGGCGGCAATGGCGCCTCAAATTCCATATATTCCCCGGTACGGGGATGCACAAAACCGATCTTACCTGCATGGAGGCACTGCCCTTGCAAGGAGGTGATCGCTTTCTTGGGACCGTAAACAGGATCTCCTGCCACGGGATGGCCCAAAAAAGCCATGTGTACCCGGATCTGATGGGTACGGCCTGTTTCCAGTCGTAGGCGAAGCTGGGTAAAATCCTGGAAACGCTTCACTACCCAGAAATGAGTCACTGCATTACGTGCAGAAGGCGACCCAGAAAGCACCGCCATTTTCTTGCGGTCTGTGGGATGACGTCCCAAAGGCTGATCTACTGTGCCGGATTCCGTTTTAAAAGAACCGTAAACTACAGCGCTGTATTCCCGGGTAAAGGTGTGGGCCTGGATCTGCTCAGCCAGCCGGGTGTGGGAGAAATCATTCTTTGCCACCATCAAAAGGCCGCTGGTGTCTTTGTCAATGCGGTGGACAATCCCAGGACGGGCTACCCCGTTGATTCCAGAAAGAGAATCTCCGCAGTGGTACAGCAAAGCGTTTACCAAAGTACCGTCCTCATGGCCTGGGGCCGGATGCACTACCATTCCCTTGGGTTTGTTTACCACCAGAAGATCTCCGTCCTCATAGACAATGTCCAGCGGGATATTCTCGGGCAACACTTCCAAAGGTCTCACTTGAGGCAATTCCACTTGGATGACGTCACCCGGCTTCAACTTGGCACTTTTGGAGAGAACTTTCCCCTCGCAGGTAACGCAGCCGTTCTCAATCAGGTTTTGTACTGCAGAACGCGTCATGTCTTCCAGGGCGGCAGACAACAGTTTATCTACCCGCTGACCAGCCTCTTCCACCGTGATAGAGAGCTGGCGGCTCATTGCCCTTCCTCCGCGTTTTGGGGCTTCTCTTCATCCCCGCCGCGAGTGCAGAACAGCACGTGAATGACAAACAGCACCGCGCCTATGGTGATGCAGCAATCGGCGAAATTGAAGATGTAGTCAAAGAACATCACATGGATGAAATCCACTACAAAGCCGTGGACTATCCGATCAATGAGATTGCCTATTCCCCCAGCGACCAGCAGAGCGGAAGTGATATAGCTGAACACACTGTGTTTTTTATAGCGGAACAGAAGTATTAAAATGGCAATGATGGCAACAACGGTGATGGCCAACACAAATCCCATGGCATTTTTAAACAGACCAAAAGAAGCGCCAGTATTTTCCACATAGGCAAACTCCAGCAGACCGGGGATTAGGGTAACGCTCCCCACCGGCTTAAGATCACGCAGGACGAAGAATTTCGTCACCTGATCGATCACCAGCAGCAGTACAGCTGCCGCCAAAACCGCCACCGCAGTGGCCGTTGTCCGATTATTCTTTTCCGATTTCAAAATGTGTCTCCTTCTTCGTGCGTATTGAAAAGGGCGCAAAGAAATCCTTGCGCCCTTTACCGTTATTTTCTGCGCTTTTTATTTCCCAGATCTACGTTGTCCCCAAACTCCAAATTGCTGAAGTTTGTTGCTTTTTCTCTTTGGAGAGATTCCGGGATATCGCTGTATGCTTTCAGATTGATGCCTACCTGTGTCAGATCGTCATCCTCTGGAAAGCTGTGCTGTTCCGGTTCCCGGCGAAGCTGCTCCTGACTGAGGTCTACTCTGTCACGCAAGGATGCGTTTCCCAGAGAGGGTTCCACAGGCTGCTGAACAGGACGGGAAGTCTGTCTCTGAACAGTCTTGGGCTGCGCTTCCAGGACTACCTCTTCCGGTTCGGCTTCGTATTCCGGTTCTACAGGGGCAGGTTTGTGAACCACAGGCTGAGGAGCCGGTTCAGGTTCGGGATCCGGCTCAGACACAGGGCGGCTTGCCGTCTGGGTTCTTGCCTCCACAGCAGGAGCCGGTGCAGTTTCCTTAATACGGAAGCTGGGGATGTGATTGATACTCTCCAGATGTTTCTTGTACATTTCCAACAGGGACACACGGAAGGCAGAGACCTGGCGCTTCATCTCCTCCAGTTCACCTTTCTTCTGGTCTACCTGCAGAGCGTACTCCCGCGCGGCCTTGGCAGCATCATCACGGGCATTCTCCATGATCTTTTTAGCATTATCTTCAGCGTCAGCCAGCATCACCGCAGCCTTGCCCTTGGCTTCCTGGATGGATTCCTTGGCCATTTTCTGAGCACTGAGGATGGCCTCTTTAATGCCGTCCTCCTCTTCACGATAGGCTTCAATCTTCTGAGCTAAGATACCCAGCTTCTTCTGAAGCTCAATATTCTTGGCTTTCAGATCGCCGATCTGGCCCTTAAGTTCCTCCATCTGCTGAGAAACCTGAGCGGCCTGCTGAATGGCGTTGTCTCTCTCCGTCTGAAGCTGTGTAAAAGATTCCACGACTTCGTCGATAAAGTTATCTACGTCCTCCGGTTTGTACCCGGAAAACCCAGCCTTCCCAAAGCTTACCTCATTGATTTCCTTCACGGTCAACATTTGGAAGTCCCCCTTATTGATATTTCCTGCATTTCACCACAAGACGCCCCTTGCTTGTCAAAGGGCCTAGCTGATCTATTAAAAATCGTCCTTGTCTGCGTACAGAGAGCAGGTCCCCTTCTTTCACCCGTTGAGAAACAGACAAACTCTCTCGGTGATTGACAGACACCATCCCCGCTGTGATCAGACCGGCGGCTTTTTCACGACTGGTCCGGCACACAAAACCGGTTAGACAATCCAGTCTTTCCGAAGCCACCACGCCGCTCATTTCCACAAACTCATGGGCACCCGGCAAGGGGCCTTCCCAAGAAAGAGAAGTCTTTACCCCCACCCGGCCGATTTTCCGTATATTCTGGAGAAAATAGTCTCCCATTTCTTCCCGTAGGAATGTGACACATTGGCCATCCCCCACCAGGATATCCCCTATCACCGACCGTTCCACTCCCAGGGCCATATAAGTCCCCAGAAAATTCCGATGAGTGAGTTTATCTTCCGCTCGATATGTAAGCGCGAATGGGGTTATGGGAAACAATTCCGGTGCGGGTTCCAGATAATCTGGGAAAAAGCCCAGCATTACCCGTTCCGCGTTTTCATGGCCTCCCCAAAACAGGAAGGTCCCGTCTCTCCGTCTGGAGAGATAGTCCTGACAGAAAGCCGCTTGAGCCTCGTCCAGAAATCCTAAAAAACAAGGGCGTTTCCTGGAGAGCTTCAAGTGATCCTCCAGCCGGGCAGTGAGAAGTTCTTGATCGTTGGGCATACGCTGTTAGAAATAAAGTCCGCTGTTTTCCAGCTCATCCAGAACATCGTCACCGGTCAAGTCCACATTGTAAGGCGTGATGATAAAGGTGTTGGTGGCGATGCGTTTGATTTTTCCGTTATTGGCATAGGCTACGCCGCTGAGGAAATCCACAATGCGGCGAGAGACCTCTTTTTCCGTCTTTTCCAAATTGAGCACCACCGTATGGCGCTTGAGCAGCTCGTCCGCCACGGCTCTGGTTTCCTCTCCAAAGGAGATGGGCTTGAACAGTACCACTTGAAGCTGCGCTTTTGCGTTGATATTCACCACACGGTTCCCACCGGAGGATTCGCTGCGGGGAGCGAAATCGGAGAAAGAGTAAGAGGATCTCCGAGACTCGGTATAGCTGCCCCGGTCGCTGACTTCTTCCTCTTCCTGCTCATCGTCATAATAATCTTCGTATTCGTCATCTGGCGGGTTCCACATCTTGTGGAGCTTATCGACCAATCCTGCCATAAGATCTGTACCTCCTGAAAACGTGATTAGTGGTTCGGGTATTCCCTTTTCCCGAACAGCGAGGAGCCCACGCGCACCATGGTCGCCCCGCAGGCAATGGCCTCTGCAAAATCAGAGGACATGCCCATGGACAAACAGTCCATACTTACATTATCTAATTTTTTGGCCGCTATGTCAACATAAGATTGCCGCACAGCAGAAAAATAGCCGCACAATTCGGCAGAATTCTCACAAATGGGAGGAATTGCCATAAGCCCCCGTACGTGAATCCCAGGCAATTCCCGGATTTCATCCACACATTCCAGCAGCGCTTCCGGCAAAACGCCCCCTTTGCTCTCTTCCCTGCCAATATTTACCTCCACCAGCACATCCATGGAAGTATTTTCCTTTACGCACAGTCGGGAGATCTCTCGTGCCAATTTCACACTTCCCACAGACTGGATGCAGCTGACTTTTCCAATGAGGTATTTTACCTTATTGGTCTGGAGCTGCCCGATGAACTGCACATCGCAGCGGTCCTTGTGAAGGCCGTCATATTTTTCCAGAAGCTCCTGAACACGGTTTTCTCCCATGCAGGAAAGTCCTTTGTCGATGGCGTGATTGATCACCTCAAGGGGTACGGTTTTGGTGGCGGCCAACAGAGTGATCTCTTCCGGACGCCTGCCAGACCTTTCCGCTGCGGCTGCGATCTCCTCCAAGATGCGAGGGTAATTTTCATCAAACAGCGCAAAGCGCTCATTGTACGATTTTTCCATCATAGAGATCCGTCCCTTCTACCACGACTTGGTCGTATAGCTGAATTGTGGAATTCGTTACAAGCATTGCTTGTTCCTCGGAGGAAAGCTCTGTTTTACAGATGGCGTAGCCGTTGATGGAATGTTCCGTGAACACTTGGACGAATTCCAACTGTCCGCCGAACAGCACATATACGCCTCTGACATTTTCCTGCACTTTGGTGACGGTGTTGCCGTCCTCATCCGTGGTGGTGTATTCCACGTCCTCAAACCGCAGTGCCCGCTCGTTGACCAGCACACCGGAATAAGTTGCCACCGTGATTTCGATTGCCTCGTTCCTCACGGACGCGATATCGGAATCCATATAGGAGCACTGGAAAATCACAGCAGTCTTACCAGTTTCGCTGTCATAATTCTTAGCGATCACTTCCGCAGGGATTTTTTCCGAACTGGCAAAGGGGATATCTAGAGAAACCTTGGTCACATCCTCCAACCGGACCATGTCATTCTCCGAGAGAACACAGGCCACATACCAGTTGAATTCCCCGCAGATTTTTCCCACTGCGGAGGAACTTTCGGAAGGCTCTTTCCCAAGCAGCTCCTCTACCTGAGAAACCGTTAGGTCTTCCACATCCTCCACATCCACCGATCCCTCAAGGCCATCCACTGTGCTGATAAAGTAACCGGCTTCCGGAGCTTGAATCGTGTTGATGGCATAGCCCGCTTGACTGGCCAGAGCGTCTCTCTCACTTTGAAGCTCCGAAATGCGCTGAGCGTAATCTTCCGCGCTTTCTTCGCCTACAATGAGCTGCCGTCTAGCCAAGGCAGTGAGGAGATTTTCCTTCCAGGTGGAGAGCTGGGAAAACTCGTTCTGATTCACGCCATTGACCACTTCACCCACGGCGGAATAGATCTGCTCACCCAGCATGGAAGGATTTGCCACAAAGTAATCGGCAGGTTTCGAAAGAGCCTCCAGGTTTTCAATTTCCCCGTCCAGAAGTTCAATCTCTCGCCGAGCGGCCGCGTCGCTTTCCGTGGCAAACACATCGGCAATCACTCCGTTGGCGGACACGCGAGCTCCATCGGCAACCCGGTAACTCAGTACTCCATCTACGCTTTCATTGATCACCGTCTCATCCCGGATAACAAACCCTTGTGCCTGAAGCACTTCTGAAGCTTCACCGTACATGGCGGTCTCTGTCTTGATACTTTGGTGGGTGGCCTGGTAGGCCTGATAGCCCACATATAACAACACCAGCAGGGCCAGCAGAAGGGCTCCCACAGTGCGGATCTTCTTACTGTTCAAAGGCTGTTTCTCCTTTCCAGACGTCCCAACGCGCCAAAACTTGCAAGGCAGCTTCCAAAAGGGATTCGCAGTCGGGATAGTCGTCTACATAGAGGAACTCGGTCTGTTCCTCTCGCTTGAACCAGGTGATCTGCCGTTTAGCGTAGCGGCGGCTCTCACGTTTGATGTTCTCCGCCGCCTCCTCCAAAGAAACCTCCCCTCGAAAATAGGGGAATAGCTCCTTATATCCGATAGCCTGAGCCGCGGTAGGGATTTTTTCCTCCCCTTGACACCGCTGGAAAAAGGCTTCGGCTTCCGCCAAAAGACCCCGTTCCAGCATAAGGTCTACTCGGCGGTCAATGCGCTGGTAAAGGGCTTCACGGTCTCGGTAGCTGAGGCAAAGCATCACGTACTGGTAAGGTGATTCCACCGTCTTGGAACGCTCCGCCTGAGCAGAGAAAGGTTCCCCGCACAGCTGGATATATTCCAGAGCGCGAATGACCCGTTTCACATTGTTGGGATGGATCTCCTCAGCGGCTTTAGGATCCAGCTGCTGAAGCCGCTGGTAAAGAGGTTCAATACCCTGATCCTGGGCCTCCTGAAACAACCGCTGCCGCAAAGCTTCGTCCCTGCCATTTTCCTCAAAGGAAAACCCCCGAAGAAGAGAACGAGCATACAACCCTGTTCCACCTACTAAAATGGGAAGTTTCCCACGAGCGTGGATGTCTCGAAGTAAAGTTCCTGCCCATTCCACATAATCCGAAACGCTGAAAGGCTCTTCCACTGGAAGAAACCCGATGAGATGATGCGGCGCGGCAGCAAGCTCCTCTGGGGTGGGCTGCGCCGTGCCGATAGGTAGACCTTCGTAGATCTGCATGGAGTCGCAGGAGACGATCTCGCCGCCCAGCCGTTGGCAAAGACGGATACCCAATTCTGTTTTGCCTGTGGCTGTGGGACCAACTCCCGCCGCCACAGGGATTTTCTTTTCCAATGCCATAATGTTCCTCATGCTCGGCCGAACTGCCGTTCAATGTCCTGCCGCCGCAGCAGAATGTATACCGGCCTTCCGTGGGGGCAGTAACGCACCTCCGGGTTTTGTTCCAACTCTTCCGCCAAGGAGATCATCTCCTGCCGGGAAATGGAATCTCCCGCCTTCATGGCGGCACGGCATGCCACATTGTGATAGACCCAATCCAGGTGCTCTGTGGTCATCCTGTTTTTCAGGGATGCCAAGTATCCGGCGATCTCCATCACTGCTTCGGCAGCGTCTCCGCCGTCCAGCAGAAGAGGCGCTGACCGAACCAACACGGTCCCGGAACCAAAGTCCTCCACTTCAAAGCCTGCCTTTGCGAAATCATCCACGTGGTCCAGTACTGCTGTATACTCCTCTTTATCCAAGGTGACGGTGATCGGCTCCAGCAGGGTTTGTGCTTCTCCCCCGGCGTTTTCCCGTTTCAACCGCTCATAGAGTAGCCGCTCGTGGGCCGCGTGCTTGTCAATGAACATCAACTCGTCGGCACTGTATTCTACCATCAGGTAAGTACCGAAGGCCTCACCAATGATCCGAGAATGGAATTCCCGAAGGGGTGCCGCGGGAAGTTCCTGAACCGGCTTCTCTTCCACAGGAAGGGGTGTTTCCTCCTCCTTGACAGGTTCCGGTGGGGGAACTTCCGGCAAAGGCGGCCGCTCCTCCCTTACGGATTCCAGTTTTCTAACGGGTTCGGGTTTGATCTCTGGTTGGGGTTCTCGATCCAGAATCTCTTCTAAAAAGCCGGTAAATGCTGGCTTTTGTTTGGGAGCTTCGCTGTCCCTCAGCAGAACAGGTGCCTGCCTGGAAGGAGCAGGTGCCGGAGGCGCTTGCACCGGACGGGTTACTGGCTGCTGAACAACTGCCGGTTTCCGAGGCATCTCCATGCGAAGCTGTTCCTGCTTTTCAGGAGCGGGAGCGTAAGGCGACACCACGGGGCGTTTCAGCTCCATCACCTTGGGCTTATCTCCGGCGTGGAGAGCCGATTTCACCCCGTGATAAACCGCGTCGAAAATAGGACGCTCGTTGACAAAGCGTACTTCCAGCTTGGCGGGATGGACGTTCACATCCACGGCCCCGAAGGAGAGCTTCATGTGCAGCACGCAGGCGGGGAATTTTCCCACCATGATGGAGCCCTTGTAGGCTTCCTCCAAAGCGGCCATGGCAGTGCGACTGCGGATGAACCGGCCGTTGATGAAAAAGTTTTGCATGGTGCGGTTGGGACGGCTGGAAGAGGGAGCACTGATAAAGCCTTCTACCTTTACATGCCCCAACTCATAGTTCACCGGGATCAGCGTGGAGGAAAAATCCCTGCCGTATACAGCATAGATGGTGGAAGACAGTTTCCCATCGCCAGGTGTATGGAGCTGCTCTTTTCCGTCACGAATGAACCGGAAGGAGATCTCCGGATGGGATAGAGCCAGCTTGTCCAAAATTCCCGCCACGGAGTTACCCTCGGTGGAGTCCTTTTTCAGGAACTTCATGCGGGCAGGAGTGTTGTAGAACAGATCCCGGACCAAAATAGTGGTGCCCTCCGGGCAGCCCGCCTCCTCCAGGGTAAAGTCCTCCGATCCGCCTCCTGTGTAGCGCACGCCGCTTAAAGCGCCGGGAACCCGGGTGAGCACCTCTACATGGGAAACAGCGGAAATGGAAGCGAGAGCCTCCCCACGGAAACCCAAAGTGGAAATGGAGTTCAAGTCATCCTGCTGGGCAACCTTACTTGTGGCGTGGCGCAGAAAGGCTGTGGGAACATCCTCTGGTGAAATACCGCAACCGTTGTCGGTAACTCGCATAAAGGTAATCCCGCCCCGGCGGATTTCCACGGTGATGATGGAAGCGCCAGCGTCCACAGCGTTTTCTACCAGTTCCTTGATGACGGAAGAAGGACGATCCACCACTTCTCCCGCAGCGATCAGTTCTGCAACCTGCTTATCCAAAACTTGAATCTTTGGCATGTTCCCGCCTCCTTTCAAATCAGTGTTCAGTCATTTTTCAGCATGGTGGAAAGCTCAAACAACACATTCATGCACTGGATGGGCGTCAAAGCGTTTACGTCCAAGGAACGGAGCTTTTGCAGCACTTCTCCATCCACAGAGGCCATGGTTAGCTGTACAGGCTCCTCAGAAAAGCGATGGTGCGAGGGACGTTGATCCTCTCCCCCATTCTTTTCCAACTCTGCCAGAACCTGCTTGGCCCGCTTGATCACCTTGTCCGGCACACCGGCCAGCTTCGCAACCTCAATACCAAAGCTGTCATCAGCGCCGCCCCGAACGATCCGCCGCAGGAAGGTGATGTCGTCTCCCCGCTTCTTCACGGCGATATTGAAGTTCTTCACCCCAGGGAGAATGTCCTCCATAGCGGTGAGTTCGTGGTAGTGGGTGGCAAACATGGTTTTGGCGCCCACGAGCTTTTTGTCGTGAACATACTCCAGCACTGCCCGGGCAATGCTCATACCGTCAAAGGTAGAGGTACCCCGGCCGATTTCGTCGAAGATGATGAGGCTGTCCTTGGTGGCGTTTTTCAAAATGTCTGCCACCTCCGCCATCTCGATCATAAAGGTAGACNNTCGATCATAAAGGTAGACTGGCCCGCGGACAGGTCGTCGGACGCCCCCACTCGAGTGAAGATGGCATCCACGATGCCCACTTCCGCCACAGCCGCCGGTACAAAGCAGCCGATCTGCGCCATGATGGTAATAATGGCTGCCTGACGCATAAAGGTGGATTTACCCGCCATGTTGGGGCCGGTGATAATAGCCACCCGGTTATCGTTCATGTCCATGTCCACGTCGTTGGGCACAAAGGGCGTGTCATGCAGAAGCGCTTCCACCACAGGATGGCGGCTGTCTTTCAGGTACAGCTTACCACTTAGATTGATGACAGGTCGAGTGTAGTCGTTTTTCACCGACACCACAGCAAAAGAGCAGAGCACGTCCAGGACGGCCACTGCCTTAGCGGAAGCCTGCACGCGGGACAGCTGATCCGCCACATGCTGACGCACTTCTTCAAAGAGCTTGCTTTCCATGGCAATGGACTTGTCATGGGCTCCCAAAATGCGGTTTTCCAGTTCTTTCAGTTCCTGAGTGATGTACCGTTCACCGTTAGTCAGAGTCTGCTTGCGGATGTAGTCCTCCGGGACTTGGTCCTTGTAGCTGTTGGAAACCTCTATGTAGTAACCAAACACCCGATTATAGCCCGTTTTCAGCTTGGGGATCCCAGTGCGTTCACGCTCCCGAGCCTCCACCGCCGCGATCAGCTCACGGCCGCCGTTCATGTCCCGCTTGACTTCATCCAGTTCCGCATTGTAGCCCTCTCGAATGATGCCCCCTTCCCGAATGGTAAAGGGAGGCTCGTCCACAATTGCGGAATCGATAAGCTGGGCCACGTCTTCCAGACCGTCCAGCTCTTGATTCAGTTGAACCAACAAGGTTGACTGGCAACCTGCCAAAAGCTCCTTGAGCCCCGGCAGGCGCTTCGCCGCGGCGGACAGAGAGCGAAGTTCCCGGCCGTTGGCGGAACCATATACGATCCGGGTCATGATGCGCTCCAGGTCAAAAATGCCCGTGAGCTGCTGGGTGATATCATCTAAAAGCTGGGGATTCTGAAACAGTTCCTCCACGGCGTTCTGCCGCCGGGTGATTCGGGCGGGGCTCAAAAGGGGCTGTTCCAGCCAAGTCTTGATGAGACGTTTTCCCATAGCGGTCTTGGTGCGGTCCAGCACCCACAGCAAAGAGCCTTTTTTCTCCTTGTTCCGCATGGTCTCCGTAAGCTCCAGATTCCTCCGGGCATTGATATCAAGCCCCATCACGCCGGCGTCAGCGCCGATCTCCACAGAGTTCATCCGTTCTAGACCAGTGATCTGGGTACGGCCCAGGTAATCCAACAAGACTCCCAAAGCTTTCACTGCTAAAGGCTTATCAGAAAGTTCCAGCTCCTGCATGGTCTTGCCGCCAAACTGCTGGCTTACTCTTTGCTGGGAAGCACTCAAGTCATCGTAAAGGGATTCCTCTTGACACTCCACAGAAGCCTTCAGTTTGTCCTTGATAAAATCCGCCAAGCCTGTAAGATCCAGTGCCTGGGGATTGATCAGAATCTCGCTGGGGTTGTAACGAGCCAGACGGTCCTCCAAGATGTGGAGAATGGTCTCGCTGTCCGGGGCCAGGACTTGGTCGGAGGTCAAGTCGCCGGTGGAGACGTCGCCAAAGCACAAGCCAAGTCCTCCATCCTCGTAACAGACAGAGCACAGGAAATTGTTCTTGGTCTCATCCAACATGCTGTTTTCCAGCACCGTTCCTGGCGTGATGATCCGGATCACGTCCCGCTTGACGATGCCCTTGGCCAGTTTCGGGTCCTCCAGCTGCTCGCAGATGGCCACTTTGTAGCCTTTTGCCACCAGCTTGGCGATATAGCTCTCAGCGCTGTGGAAGGGCACACCGCACATGGGTGCCCGTTCTTCCTGGCCGCAGTCCCGGCCAGTGAGCGTTAACTCCAGCTCTTGAGAGACTGTCTTGGCATCGTTGAAAAACATTTCATAAAAATCGCCAAGGCGAAAGAAAAGTATCGTGTTAGGATACTTTTCTTTCATCTCGAAATATTGCTTCATCATCGGGGAATAATCCGCCATCGTTCCTTCTCCCAGCCCTTTCCATTTCTCGGGAACGCCTATCGCGCTCCCGCCTTCTCACAAATAAACTCAGTGGCAGGC